>MWSR01000064.1 GCA_002050095.1 Microgenomates bacterium UTCPR1 | reverse complement strand
TAATAGAGGAAAGACCGACTCGCATCCTCAACTTGTCCTTTATTTAGGGCAGTTTTTCGCTTTAGAAAAACCTTTATCTTCAGCCTCTTTTTCGGTACAAAACCAATCTTCACCGATATCTTTCTCAATGATCGTAAATTGATATTGAGGACAGCCGGGATAGTAATAGGTTTTTTTACCCGAATTTTTATCAATATTACCTTTGATATTACATTTCGGATTGTTTGTATTTTCCGTTTGATAGCATTTTTCACTATATATCCCTCGGCGACTATTCTTTGCCTCTTCAGCGGCTTTTTTCAGTTTGGAAGTCAATAAGGTGCTATCATGGTGGTACCTTACCCAGCCGGATTTTATCAATTCCAAATTAACCAATGTTTTATTGGTATATACATACGCCATTAAGCGACCCAATTGATCGGAGGTTGGTTGGCTGATAGTTATTTTTTTATCTTTCAAAAGATTTTCAAGCAACGCTTTTGCTTCCGATCCACCACAATAATTAAGCTCTGGAGCATCAATCTGTCTTAATCTCAATCTCGTTTTATTTTCCAAAACAATCGTATCACCATCAATGACGTAGAGTACTTTAGTCTGATTACCGCCATTTTTTATATGAGAATAAAAAAAGAAATTAAGAGAAACGGATATCAAAAAAAGAAGAAACAGTGGTATCAAGAACCACTCTTTGTTCATAGAATCAGTATACATCAAAAGGAGTTGAATTATTTAAAATAGCTGTTACTATTATAAAATGATGAAAACAGTAAAAGTTTCCAATCGTCTTCAAAAAGTCCCCGCCTCTCCTATTCGTAAGCTTGTTCCCTTTGCCAACGAAGCTAAAAGACAAGGAGTCAAAGTGTACCATCTCAACATCGGTGATCCGGATATCAAGACACCCCAAGTAATGATCGATGTCCTCAAGAAATGGGATCAAAATCCAATTCCTTATGGTCAATCCCAGGGCGAGCTAAAGTTCCTCGATTCGTTGACGGCTTATTACAATAAGTTAGGATATGAGTTTATTGATCCAAAAAACATTCAAGTTACAACCGGCGGATCGGAAGCAATTTCGATGGCTTTTTTCGCTACTTGTGAAGTCGGTGACGAAGTCATCGTTTTTGAGCCTTTCTATACCAACTATAATTCATACGCAATGGTCAATCAGGTCAAGCTGGTTCCGGTACGAACATACGGAAAAGACGGGTTTCATTTACCCGAAGCTAAAGAGATTGAGAAAAAAATTACCTCCAAGACGAGGGCGATCTTGATCTGCAATCCTTCCAATCCGACAGGGACAGTCTATTCTAAAAAAGAGATGGATATGCTCGTTGAAATCGCGGAGAGAAAAAATCTCTTTCTGATTTCCGATGAAGTCTATCGCGAGTTTGTATATGATGGGAAAAAACACGTATCGATATTAGACTATATGAAAAGAATTCCGGAAAAAGCGGTTCTTCTTGACAGTTTGTCAAAGCGTTACAGTCTGTGTGGTGCCAGATTGGGGATGATGGTTTCGTTAAATGAGGATTTGATGTCGGGCGTTTTAAGGGTTGCTCAAGGTAGGCTGTCTTCGGGTTTTGTTGATCAGAAGGTTGCCGAGAAGCTAACCGAGGTCACTCCCGACTATTTTGAGCAAGTAAAAAAGGAGTACCAGAGGCGACGAGACGTTCTCTACGACGGTCTAAGCAAAATTAAGGGAGTATTTTTGGAAAAACCGGAAGGAGCTTTCTACGCCGTCGTTAAGTTGCCGGTAACCGATGCTAATGATTTTTGTCAATGGCTTTTAACGAAGTATCGCTATAAGCAGTCCACTGTGATGTTGGCTCCCGCGGCCGGATTTTATGCCAGCCCCGGTCTTGGCAAGGACGAAGTTAGGATCGCCTACGTTTTAAATGTTGAAGATCTTAAGAGATCGATTGAGATTTTGACCCATGCTCTGGTAGAATACTAATGTCGGCGGGATTAGTACACCGGTAGTATGCTACCTTGCCAAGGTAGAGAAGCGAGTTCGATTCTCGTATCCCGCTCCATTTTTTTAATAAAAACTTCTATTTATCGTTATTAACTGCCGTTTTTGTTGCGGTCCCTAATAAAGGGACTTTCAATAAGATAGTGTCTAAGTTTAAGCTTTAATATAACTTTTCCCATCGAGATGTTATTGAGATGTTACTACAGTCTAATATTAGACTGTAGTGATATATAAAATCGGTTTGGAAAAAATATCAAGAAGTTACTCGGTGGGATTGATAGGCTTTCTACTTCAAAAACTTTCCGATAAATATCATCAACCAAAGGAAAATAAAAAGCATATAAACAATCTCGAAAACCCCGTTAAAGTTGTTTGTGGCAACGAACAATACTATAGAAATTGCCTGGACAAGAAGAAGATTGTTTGTTAGATACTTAAAATCTTTATCTTTTGTAAGTTTTGCAAAAAGGTATTCCGAAGCGGTCCAAAATATAAACATGATATACACGATAATTAAGTGGATTTGAAAATGAGAGTGAGTGGGGAAAAAACCTAAAATGCCAAAAGAAAGAACGGCGATCAACCATGAGATTGCGGTTATTGAAAGCAACGGAATTTTTAGATATTTAAATACATAAAAAGTAAAGCTAAGATCCATAAAGCACTTAATAAAAAATAAAAAATTAAAAATAGACAGTTGCTTCGGATTTAGAAAATAACTCATCTGTGAGATCGTAAAGATAGAAAGATTAAAATTGGGGACTTGACTGCCAAGGTAAAAGGTTGAACCGATAAAAAAGAGGATTGACAAAATCGCATTATACTTAAATATCTCAAGACGGCTCTTTTTTTCACCATGATTGTCCTGTTCCATAGTTTAGATTTTCAATTCCAAAACTTTCCCAAAAGCTTCCCTGTCAGACTCATAACTTAGCGTCTTTCTGACCTGATCTTCATTGACAAACTTTGCATCCGTCATCTCCCAGTCATGGTCTTTCGGGTCGCCCGATATGTATTCCATTAGAAAGTAGTGCACCGTCTTTTTAATAAGTTGATCTTTCCACTTGAATTGATAGTTGGTGATAATCGGTTGAGGATGGACTATTTTTGCTTCTACTCCTCCCTCTTCCTGAACCTCTCTTAGAGCCGCCTGTTCGACGGCTTCGTTTAAGTTATGATCTCCCACCAATCCTTTTGGAAAAACCCAGCCTTTATGTTGAGAATGTTGGCAGATTAACCAAAGCTTTTCGTTTTCCGGCGAAGATTTTCTTTTCTTTTTATAAACGATGCCGCCTGCAGATAACTGGTTGACGACTTTCATAACTGTATTTTATCTAAAAAATCGTCGAGATTGTTGACTACTATGTCTGCATTTCTAACGATTGCTTCTCTTCTGACATTCTCGCAAAAGGCAACGAATTTAGCGAGGCCATTTTTTTTAACTTGTAGATCAGTATGCCCGTCTCCAAGCATAAAAACATCTTCTTTTAGTTTAAGCTTCTTAATAACAGTGACTTTTCCAGTTCTTTTCCTTAAAGGATTTTTTTTATTGTACCCAACTACGTTACCGTTACCGTCAAAGAGAAAATTATTAGCAAAGACGTGAGTCTTGTCTATGCAAAATGGTTCTACAATTGGTTCTATAAATTCTCTGAATCCTCCGGAGATAATAAAAATTCTGCTCCTATTTTTTTTAAAGAAGTTTTTATTTCTTATTATCGAAGGTGTTATCTTTTTCTTTAATAGATTAGTTACTTTATTTAAGGTTTGACTATTTATATTGAAAAGTTCGAGTCTTTTTTTAAGTCCTGTCTCAAAGTCGATTTTTCCTTCCATTCCCAGTCGGGTTATCTCTTTAATCTTTTCAACTTTTTTTTCTTTTTCAGGGTCGGATTTCAGACAGATAAGAGCCAGCTCCTCAAGAGCTTCACAATCGATAAAAGTACTGTCAAAATCGAATATAAAATATTTTTTCGGCATAAAAAAAACCGCCTCTCGGCGGGCTGGTCTTCTATAACAAAAAAACTACCCCGCCTTCTGGCCGTCCGATTTCGAAGGGGAGTAGTTATTTAACACATCGATTCTATCGTTCATTATCTATTGATAGTAATCAATTATTTATTGGCTGTCAACTCCAACGGCTTCGGAAATATTTTTGAATCCGCCTTTTTTGAGTAGGTCGATTAAGCCGATATTGATCTGGCTAACAAGCTGTGGGCCCTGATAGATCATCCCGGTTATCAACTGGACAAGTGAGGCACCCAATCGTATTTTTTTGTAAGCATCTTCTGCGGAAAAAACGCCTCCGCACCCGACAATCTGCAACCTTTTTCCGAACTTTTTATATGCGAGAGAGATTAATTCATTCGACCTTCTTTCGCATGCCTTTCCGGAAAAATAACCTAACTTAAATTTTTTTACTTCGGATTGAACAAGCGATCGGTCTTTTTTATTTTTTTGTAGGTTGCCGAAGATAACTGCCTTAAAAGATGTATATTTAACAATCTGTCGGAGCATTGCCAACGTTTTCGGATTATCTTGGTTAATAGGCATTTTGATAAATACGGGCTTTTTCAGCTTTAATGAGTCGATAGAGGATAGTAGTTTGTTTAGGTTTTTGTTTTTGTAAAAGTCAATTGATTTTCCAAAAATTAGATTTGGACAGGAGATATTCAGTTCGTAATGGCTAAATTTAACCTTACTCTTTTCAAGTATTTTAAAGGAGGAGACAATATCCGCAACCGCTTCATTAACGGTCTTTATCTTTTTTGAGTTTGTCATTCCGATACTTATTCCCGTCGGAATTTTAAAATCAATCCCGTTAAGCTTTTGGACAACCTGCGCAGTACCGATATTTTTAAAACCTTTGTTAACCATCAATGACTTTGACAGAGGTAGTCTCCCAAGTCGTGGTGGCGGGTTGCCACCGTATGGCCTATTTGTAACGGTCCCGACTGTTTGGAATCCGAAACCCAAATAGTATAGAGCCTGTGTCAGATCACCGTTATAGTCAAATCCGGCCGCCAGACCAACGGGGTTGTTAAAGTTGATACCGGTAAGTTTTTGTTTGATTGTTTTATCTTGGTATATGAGCTTACTACCTAAAAGTTTGACAAAACATGTTTTGGAAATAGATCTCCCAAACGAGATCATAAGATCATGAATTGTTTCAGGATCAATCAGAAAAAAAATCGGCTTAAGCAGTTTTTGATAGATTAGAGAATATAGAAAAAGATGAAGCTCAAACCTTTCTTTTTTTAGGATTCGGTAAGCGCTAAAGAAGATGACAAAACTAATAATTGCGGAAAGGGTACAGTACAAGCAGATACTCTTAATAATTCCGATCTGTATGTACATAAATATTACCGATGCAAATAGTCCGGCTATCGATTGAAGGACGGTCAGATAGCGAAAAATCTTGTTTTTTGTCAGGATTGCAACCAATAAGAACACCGACAGAAAAGAGTAGTGAATTACTCCAAGTAAGGCGAGGGGTATACCTAATATGGTCGAATATTGGCTTGTGAGGACTTTTCCGCAGTCGACAAGAAAAGACGGGATGAGAGGATTTACCGAGCATGGCGGGATCACTTGGCTGTAGTGTTCCCAGGTTAGATAGGCGGAATCAATAAGCCCTCCCAAAGACAGCATTAATAAGATTAGCATTTCTTAACTATTTTACCAATTTTTGATTTGTTTTTCCTTCCAAAAAGACGTTATCGGAATTAAGACAGTTAGTCAATTTGTTTTCGTATCATCCAAAATTGTAATTGCTAAAACAATCTTTTTCATCATCCCAAATTCTACAAAAATAAATGTGTATTATAATTTTTATAATACCTTCTTTTAAAAAGGCATTGTAGATGACCGAAGATAAAAGAGAGAATTCGGAAATATAGTCGTACCTTATCTCGCCGAAGCTCCGACGAAGTCGAGCGTAGGCGGAGGGTAGAGGATTTGAACCTCTGTAGGGGAAAACCCCTCGAGTTTTCGAAACTCGTGCAATTGGCCGCTATGCGAACCCTCCTTAGGCTTATATTTTACCAAAGCTCGTTGTTAAAAGCTTCAAGTTAAGGTAAAATATTAAACGTTTAAACGGTGCGATGGCGAAGAGGAAACGCAGCTGTCTGCAAAACAGCTATGCGGGGGTTCGATTCCCCCTCGCACCTCAAGGTTGAACTGACTACCATTAAATTTCCAATTTATTTTATCAATTTTTTTTGGAGAGGTGGCAGAGCGGTTGAATGCACAGGTCTTGAAAACCTGCATGGCAGAAATGTCATCGCGAGTTCGAATCTCGCCCTCTCCGCCAAGATCGAAAAGTCCGTTGAGATGCTCCAACTACTCATTTTTGTCTTGTTATGGTTTGTCGAAAAATCCCCAAAAAAACATTTTCTGAATTAGTATCCTGTAATGAGATTATTCTAGATTTTTCATCAAACGTAGGTTTTAATATTCAATCCTTATAAACAGAGATTATTAAAAAGCAGGGTCTTGTTATTTCCTCTTTCCAAGTGGGATGATCTTTTAGCTGTTTTTCTGATGGCTTCCATTCTTCAATATATTTAAGAGTAAATCCTATTTTAATAAGTGAATCAATTATTGTAGTCATGGTTCTATGGTATTTAATTACTCCTTTTACCAACCAGTTGCTCGTTCTTTCGCCTTCTATTTGATAACTGTCCAAAAGCCAAGTTTGGTTACCGTCACTATCCTCAACTAATTTCTGATTTTGAGGGGCAGTATAGATAGGATGTTCTATTGTAAAAACAAAATGTGATTTTGAAGTTAAGGAATCATATATAGTTTTCATTAATCGAGAGAAGTCCTTTATGTAGTGAAAAGTAAGTGAACTATAGGCAAAATCAAATGATCCTTTTGGAAGAATAATTTCGTCTAAGTCGGCAATTTTATAAGTAATAGTAGAATTTTTTGGAAACGACTTAGCTTTAGAAATCATATTTTTTGAAATGTCAATGCCAGTTACGCTTTTAGCTCTTTGTTCCATAGCATATCGGCAAAACCATCCAAAACCACAACCTAAATCAATTATCCGTTTATCTTTAAGGTCGGGCAATAATGCGCTCACAGACGACCATTCGGGAGCACCAGCATGACCTCTAACTTGTCGATCTAGTTGACTGTATTTTTCATAAAAACCAAGGTTATCATATATGTTTTGTGCCATAAATAAGATTATACAAAAAATAAATTTACTTTATTTTTAGCTCTTTATTACGAAAGATGAATTTTGTTTGGATTACTCCAAGAATTTACTGTCGCTCTTCGGCTGTTCCTGTTTTTAAGACATGAAGTAAATATTGCATTACTTTTTCTGTTGTGTGAGGAAATTTGTTAACGAAATAAATTTTTTATCATCGTAATAATAATCCTCCAATGTTGGGCAACGTGAATGATTATCAAAATAAAAAATATCGGCTGAAGGATTTGTTTAAACGGAAAATGTATAAAATTTGAAAGAATATTAATAATAAATACAAACAATAATCCCAGATCAATCCATATGACACTTTTTTTCATGATTATTTAGACTTAATTTTTAATAGTTTATCCGAAATGATTTTTCCATCACGAAGTTCAATATTCCTTTCTGCAAGCTTGGCGTATTCTGGTTCATGAGTGACCATGACGATTGTCTGTCCCAGGCGGTGAAGGTCAAGAAAAATTTTTAATACTTTTTTTGAAGAGGCGGTGTCCAAATTAGCCGTTGGTTCATCGGCAAAAAGAATTTTAGGATTGTGAACAATAGCCCGGGCTATGCTTACTCTTTGCTGCTGGCCGCCGGAAAGTTGACTGGGCAGATTTTCAAACTTATCCTGAAGATCAACCTTAACTAAAGCTTCTTTGGCCCGTTTATTGGCAGTGCTTTCCGGTACTCCCTGCATCAAAAGCGGCATCATGACATTTTCCCGCGCCGTCAACATAGGCAAAATCGCATAATCCTGAAAAATATATCCCAGATTTTTCAACCTGAACAAAACCCGCTCTTCATTTGAAAGCGAAGACACATTGATACTATCAATATTGACATTGCCTTGATTTGGACTATCCAAAAGGCTTAACTGATAAAGAAGCGTACTTTTCCCCGAACCGGACAGACCGGTGATTGCCAAAAATTGGCCACTCGTTACGTTAAAGGAAATATCTTTTAAGGCAACAAGCTCGCTATCTCCGAGGTGAAAAATTTTAGTAATATTTTTGACTTTAATCATATGATTATCTGCCTAAAATTGCGTCTAAGGTATTTTGTTTTGTCACCATTAAGGCGGGAACATACCCGGAAATAAAAGCGGTTAGTAATAAAATAATTCCCCGGATTATCAGTCCGCCTGAAGTCACTGCCAACTGTCCTTCGGTGACAGGAAATTTTAACGGATGGATAACAAACCAAGGCTTAAGGAAAATAATGACAAGCAAACTGGCAATGGTAATTCCTGACAGGGCATAAAAAACCGACTGGAGAACATATGAAATTTCAATCGCTTGCGCCGATATGCCAATGCCTTTTAATATCCCTATATATTTTCTTCTGGTAATCGCATTAACAAAAATGACGATAAAAATCGTAATCGCGCCAACAATAACTGATATCGCCCCAACCATATTGCCAAGCATTGAAAATGTTTTTTTCATATCCCGAATCGCTTTAGGCAAAGCTTCCTCACCGGTTTCTATGCTGATTTTTGAAGGATATGGAAAATTGGCATTAATATATTCTTTAGCCTCGATATCAGAAGATGACGGAAGAATAGAAACAGCAATCTCACTGGCGTTAAGAGATTGATTGCTTATCAGGTTTCTCATCGTGTTTTCGGAAATAAAAATTCGACTGTCAACTGTCGTATTGCCGGTATCAACAATGCCAATCACCGTCACATCTGTTTTTATCTCATTAACAGACAATGTCAACTTTGATCCAATTTGAATATTTTCAAGACGCGGCTCGGTAGATGCGCCCTTGGAATATTTAGCCAATAAGCTTTTGCCAAGAACTACCTCATCGGTCGCATACTCGTTAAAAAAATTACCTTCAATAACCTTTGCCGAAATGCCGGTGACATTATCTTCATCTTTAGGGTTTATTCCAACCAGAGTACCGCTGACACGTTCTTTAATATCCGTTTCTCTGATCTTGACCTTTTCTTTATTTTCAAGAACGGCTGAGGAAGTATAGCGAATTGATAATGCTTTATATGAAGGTAAGGCTTTAATAACATTTTTCATTAAACTTGTTTCCGATATATCTTTGTTTTGAATAGCCGGCTTGATCAAAACGTCCGAAGAATAATATCTTTTAAAAGAATTCATCATTCCCTCGGCCAAACCGATCAATATCCCGCCCATTAAAATCATATTCAAAAAAGTCAAAGACATGACAAAAATTACCAAAGCCGTTGACCAGGGATTATTTCTTTTAATTTCCCGGGTAGCCAAAAAATAACCAACAGAAAAATTTTTTCTTAAGTCATAAGTTTTCATAATTAATTTACATTCGGTCTGGCCACAATTTTTACTCCTCTATTTAATCCTGATAAAATTTCTGCTTTTGAATATCCTTTTTCGCCTATTTTTACTTCAGTTAAATCTCCGGGTTTATTATCTGCTTTTTGTACATATGTTTTGTTGTTTTTATAAATTAGGGCGCTTTGGGGAACAGTGACAACATTTTTTTTATTAATCAGTTCAATTGTGGCAATTGCCGTCATATTGGGCTTAATTCCAACAGGAAGATCATCAATAAAAATCTTTACCTCAAAAGTGACAATGCCCGACGTCACCGTGCCAACAGAATCGATGCTTTTTATTTGACCTATTATCACGGTATCTTTCATAGCGTCAAAAACAATATCAACTTTTTGTCCAATTTTAATCTTAGGGATATATATTTCATTTACATAGACAGTTAAAAGCGGCTCTTCCAAAGAGATATCTTCATAATCAAGTCTGGCAACATCTGCCTGGGCTTGGGCGGCGGCAATTGATATATTGGCTTCTTTATACTTGTTTTCCGCGGCGATAAAATCTTTTTTCGCTTGAGTATATGAATGATCAATGCTTAATTTTTCCAGTTCGGTATAGTCTTTTTTGGTGACAGGATTTATTATATTTTCATTTTTATAGTTAACACTGTTTTCCGCATTCAGTATTGCCTGATTTTTTGCCCACATCGTCGCATCGGCCATTTCTTTATTCTGCCTGGCTACGGCAAGATTGCTAAGGGCGTTCTGATAAGTTGCATAGCTTGCGGCTTTTTGAGTATCAGTCGCTGTTTTATAATATGTGCCACTGACTTGAACGGTTTCAATAAAAACATCCTTTTTAGCAGTATATAAAAGACGTGTGTCCGGTTTTTTTAACAGGATAAATTTTATAGATAACAAAACAATCGCAATCACAAGACTAATAATATGGATTTTATTTATTTTCATGTTGTTTAGCTATTTTTTGTGAATTTGTAATATTGCTGAAAATTCGGATCATTTCTTTTAGGTCATTTCTGGGGATGGAGGCCAGTACTTTATAATGAGAGGAAAACATTTTATCCATAAATTTTTTTATCTGCTTTTCTCCTGATTTGGTAAGACTGAGTGTTGTTATCCGTCGATCAACTTTATTATCTTTTCTATCAACCCAACCCTTATCAACCAGGCGATTAACCAACTGGGTCATGGATGATAAGGACATCTCAAGTTCCCTGGCAAGCGATCCGACCGTGCAGCTGGAATTGGATTGAATGAATTTTAAAGCTTCTATCTGCAAAAGAGTGGCGGCATTATCTTTAAATGATCCTGTCAACTCAATCAATCGCCTTACTTTGACGGCTTTGCTTAAAAATTGTGTCATCAATTTTATATTATCTTCCATATAAAATTTATAAATTAATTTATATCATAAATAGTTTATGACATAAACTATTAATTGTCAAGTGGAAAAAATGTTAAAGAAAAAAAAGGCTTAAAGATACGATAATCATTCCTGTCATTACTCCAGCTGATTATCCAAGAAAAAAACCAATATATTTTTTTTTAGAAAATCATTCAAAATGAAACACCCCTTTTTTATAGTGTTCCATTTGTACCATTTAGCCTCGATTATAGGATAGACAACTTAAGATTTGATACAATAAGCTAAGATTGTTTTAGAGATTGCACTTGAGGCTATAAGGATTAAAAAGTTCCAGACTCGAGTGCTCCGCCAGTTAGGAAATGAAGCCATTAGCTCGTCCGAGGCTAAGGCTCACCAGCCAATTTTAAGCGCAAATTGGATTTAAAAAAATAGGTAATCATGTTAGTATTTTTATGTAGCATGATATAAGCCATGTACATACAACGTACTATGGAAGAAAAAAAAGGTAAGACTATTGGGATTAAAATAAAACAGCTTAGGAATAAGCATGGCTTAACACAAGACGAATTGGCGAGAAAATCCGACCTTCCCTATACAACGCTGACTAAAATTGAAAGTAATGTAATAACCAAACCAACAATACAAACAGTCATTTAAATTGAGAAAAGTTTGTGATTTATCATTGATGGATTGATTAAATAAATATGCAAAAACCGTATTATACAAAACCAAAATTTAAACTTTACCATGCGAATTGTTTGAATATTCTCACGGAATTTCCAGAAAATTCGGTTGATATGGTTTTTGCAGACCCGCCCTACCTTCTTTCAAACGGCGGTTTTACCGTTCACGCTGGACGAAGAGTTAGCGTTAACAAAGGTGAATGGGACAAAAGTAATGGCTTAAAAAAAGATTTCGAATTTCATCTTGAATGGATTCAAGCTGTCAAGCGAGTTTTAAAACCAAACGGAACAATTTGGATTAGCGGAACTTATCACTCAATTTATCAATGTGGTTTTGCACTTCAGGTTGCGGGATTTCATGTTTTGAATGATATTGCTTGGTTCAAACCGAACGCTTCGCCTAATTTGAGTTGTCGTTTTTTCACCGCAAGCCACGAAACGCTTATTTGGGCAAGAAAAGATAAAAAAGCAAAACATACTTTCAATTATAATTTGATGAAGAATGGTACATGGTCAGAAGACGCACTAAAAAAACCTGGTCTTCAAATGCGTTCGGTTTGGTCTATCGGAACACCAAAAGCAATTGAAAAGAAGTTTGGCAAACACCCGACACAAAAACCAGAGGATTTATTAAAACGAGTTGTACTTGCCAGTACATACAAAGGTGATTTAATTCTCGATCCATTCACAGGAAGCTCAACAACGGGAATTGCCGCCTATCTTTTGGGTCGGCAATTCATTGGCATTGACACTGACTCAAAATTTTTAGATTTATCAATAAAGCGATTTGAGGAACTGGATCGCAATTTGAAAAACAAGCTTATTAAATAATTATGAAAATAGTAACGAGGGCTACGGCCATAAAAAATTTAAAAAAGTATATCGGGCAAGATTTGCGAAAACTTGCCAAAGATTTGGGAATTACAACCTACGAAACTGGCAAACAAAATAAAGGTTGGAAAGGTTTAGTTTTAGAGAGATTAGCAGGGCTTCAAACAAATGTTTCAAAAGCCCCGAATGGCCTTTCCTACGAATTAAAATCGGTTGCTTTTCATTATGTTAAAAATGAACTTGTGCCAAAAGAAACAATGGCGATTGCAATGATAAACCCAGAGGAATTAAAAGCCCATTCATTCTTTGAAAGTCATTGTTGGGCAAAATTAAAAGCCATTGTTTTTTGTGCTGTAAAATGGAACGGCAAAAATTCAGAATCAGCAGAACTTATAAAAGTTGCGAGCTTGGATTTTGCCGAAGATGACGAGCTTATTAAAGAAATTAAGGCCGATTATGATTTTATACGAGAAAAGTTAATAAAACATGGTTTTGAAAGTTTGACTGGCAAGGACGGAAAATGGATACAAGCAAGAACAAAAGGAATTGGTGGCATAAATCCACGAACTGGTAAGAGGCGGCCAATTACTCGTGCATTTTACGCGAGAACAAGTTTAGTAAAAAAGATTTTTGAAACCGCCTCATAATTTTATTTATGAACGAAATAATAAAACAAGCGCCAGAAATAATTCCAGTTTTAACTGATCCCGCTAATCTTTGGGTAAGTGTTGGTCTTGCCATTGTTACATTTTTTGCTTTGTTAGTTGCTTTGTTTCAAGAAAGAATCAGAAAATTTTGGAATAGAGCAATTTTAGATATGGAAATAAACTTAACTCCGCCGGACAGCCACTTAATTGCATTATCAAATCAAAATGGACAAATTGTTGGCCAGACAATTTATGTAAGGATTAAAGTAATTCATAAAAAGGGTTCGGCAGGTGAAAATGTTGAAATAATGCCGACAAATTTTTGGCAGGTTGAAAACAATCATTTAACAAAGTTAAAATACTTTTTACCCATCAGTTTAGTTTGGAGTCATTTTCAGCCACGAACAAATATAATTCGTGTTCCAGTGAGTTTATTTAGACATTGTGATTTTGGTCATTTTGTAAAGTCACAAGATAATAATCATGCTATTCTAATTTTGGACACAATGGTCCAGCCAAACCCGGTTGCCGATAACGAAATTCCAAATGTCATTAAACCCGGGAAATATCAATTTGAATTATTATTGAGCGGAGACAATGTTAAAGCGTTACGAAAAAAATGGGAAATAGAATTCGATCAATGGAGTAATGACG
>MWSR01000062.1 GCA_002050095.1 Microgenomates bacterium UTCPR1 | reverse complement strand
CGCGTCTGCCAGTTCCGCCACCCCGACTATTTTCGGAAGAAAACTATTGCCTTTTTCCTTTAACTTCGTTATTTCTCCGTTCTTATTATATCATTTGCGTTTGATTGTATAAACATAAGGATAGTAAAGAAACAACGCCGGAGGATCTTCGGCGATTATTTTTTGAAAATCAAAATAATACTTCTCTCTTTCGTCTATATTGATTGTTGATCGACCCTTCTCAAGAAGCAAATCTACTTTGACATTGTTATAATGACCGATATTCCCGGCTTTTTGTGTTGAATGCCAAAAATAATATTGATCCGGATCAATCGGAACCTTCAAATAGGCCAGCAACAGATCAAAGTTGTCCGGCCGATCTAATGATGCAATGCTGACATCCGCCGAAATACCGGCCTTTTTCATCTCCGAGACAAAATCATCGGCAACATCATAGTAATCAAAAAAAGTGACAAAATTTAAATTGGCCGATTCTGTGCTAAACTCTTCTTTTTGGATAAGTTTTGTTGCGGTTTCGAGATCGTAAGTATAATTTTTCAGATCGGGGTTATGAGCCCATGAAATAGGAGGAATCGGCCCATCTGCTACTTCTCCGAATTCGGAAAATTTTTTAATATCGACAAGCATCGCCAAAGCTTCCCTAATATTCCCCTTTGCCAAAACCGGATTTTTGAAATTGTAGAAAATAGTCAGAAGTCGACTATAATCAACCGATTTTGTAACAATTGAGTTCTTCCAGTTTAAAAAAGTGTCGGCGATCGCTTTTTTCGATACGGTCATTTCATTGATCTCACCTCTTTTGTATGCATTAACAAGCTGGGAGTCGTTTTGATAAAATCTGTATTTAATCGGGCTAATATTCTTAATATTTGGAGTCAGGCTGATTTCTCTCAATAGACCGGAAGAATACTTTATCTTTGCAACTTTGTAGTAACCGGCAACCCCGATTAAAGGGTATCTGATTATAGGTTGGTTTAGATAAGTTGGAAAGATCCCCAAAGGCTCTTTTAGCGAAAAGTCGACTGTCCGATCGTCTACCGCCTCAACACCGATGTCTTCAAATTTATACCTTATATCTTTTGCTACCAGTCGCCTATTATCACCCCAAAGCAAGTTGTCTTTCAAATGAAAACGATACTTTAATCCATCGTCCTTGACCTCCCACGAATTAGTAATAACAGGGATAATTTCACCTTTGTCGGTAACCATAACCAGCCCGTTTGATATTTTATTAACCAAGTCCTCGGGCGGATTGTTTAAGTCGTAATTACCGACCAGACCGATTATTCTTTCTCTTGTTAAAATAATTTTTATATACGGAGATACCGATAATGAAGCAACTATGGCAATAAAACTTATAAAAAAACTGACAATAATCGTCTTACTATATTTTTTAATAAACTCAATAATAAGCCAGTAATAGTAGCGGATCGTTTTCTTATTCATTTAACAAAAAGGTTAATCATCGAGATGACAAAAAAGAGAAAGATGGCAATCGATGCCGTCCACAAAACTATTCTCTCAACTCCCCGCCTCGTCTGAAATTTCTCTCCGCCTCCGCCCCAGGCACTCCCCAATCCGCCTCCTCTTCCTTGAACCAGAATTAAAACTACAATCACAACACTTAAGATGATATTAAAGAACAAAAGAAAATTTTTCATATCTATACAAATTTTTCCATCAAATTAATAATAGTTGAAATTGAAAAAGCAACCAAGAAAATATTCATAAGCCGAGTGATTTCATAGCCGTTGAACACCCACTCCTTGACTTGAATCAGAGATAATCCGCTAAGAAGAAAGTACAGAGCCAGAGAATAGAATATCACCGACACTAAACCCATCGTAATAATATTGAAAGGAAGAAGAATCAATTTGGAAACAGGAATAATCAAGTAGTAAATAAAAGCAATTATTATCGATGCTTTAAGATATGCCAGCCACGAATATTCAATAGCAAATCCCTTATTCCAGGCTCCGGTAAGAAATATTGCAATTGATGAAAACAGGATCTTACGAAATAGACTCTTCATCCGATTATTATACCAAAAGAACTTTTCTCCTAAGACGTCGTTGATACTTATTGGCGAAGCGATGAGATTCATCCCTTATCAAACGAACAATATTAAATGCTTTATTAGTTTGAGGAAATCTGATTGTCGGCAGATCGTCCGAGCCAATTACCAGACGATCGGGATTCTTGGCTATTCCCAAAACCGGAATCTCCTTCCTTGCCCTCATAATTACTTCGAGAACAACCCGAACCTGCGGTTTACCTCCGTCGACAACGATTAAATCGGGAAGAGGCCAGTTATTTTTCAGCCTTCGCTCAATCACTTGCGATAATCTTTCGAAATCCGACTTTAAATTTTTTTTAATTCGGAACCGGCGGTATTCTTTTTTATCAACCGCCCCGTCCGTCAGTACTACCATCGATCCAACCTGGACATCGTTACCAAAATTACTGATGTCATAGCATTCCAATCGATGAACTTTTGTTAGCTTAGGGTAGTATTTCTTCATTTCGTCCAAAAAGATATCGACAATTTTCTCCCGAGTTAGAATTGGATCAGGATTCGTTGTCGGATGCTCTATCAATCTTTCCATCCGAAAAATTTTGTTTCTTAATACAATCGCTTCCTCATACCTTTCGGATTTAATCAAAACTTTTAATTGTTTGTAAAAAAGATTCAAGATATCAATTACCTTTCCTTCAAGAATCTTGATAATCCGTTTAATATTTTTTCGATACTGTTTTTTTAAATTATGTTTTTCTTCGACATCTTGATTGATAATATAGCCGGGACATGGTCGACAGAGATCGATCTTTGAGTAGAAACATGGTCTGGTCGATAATTTTCTTTCGGAACAGAATGGAACTATCTTTCTGATATCGGCCAACAACGACTCAACAACCCTTGAGGAAGAAAAAGGTCCGAAATAAAGAGATCGTCCGTCGTTTTCCTTCCTTGACAGAAGAATTTTCGGATATTCGTCTTTGATGGTAACTTTGATATATAGGTGGCTTTTCCCATCCCGCCAAATTACATTATATTTGGGATGATATTTTTTTATCAGCTCCGATTCCAAAATAAGTGAATCAAACTCGTTATTGATAACAATAGTATCAACTCTGTCAGACCTGTCGATAATCAGTTTTTCTTTTCTGTCGTATCCGGAATTTTCAATATGGGATTTTACTCTTGCTTTTATATTTATCGATTTACCAATATAGAGAATCTCGTCTTTATTTTTAAATATATAGACTCCTATTTCCGACGGTAACCTTTCAACATCTTCCTTATTAATCATCTGTCTCTCTTTTTAAAGAAAAAAATAGTAATAGATAATAGGACTAATAAGCCGATTAGAATCTTCGTTCCAAGACTATAGAATGATGAGTTAATATCAACGGCTCTTTCCAATACTTTGCCGTCGTTGACGAATATCGATATCACCCCTTTTGATTTGTTCTTGTTTTCCGATGTCCGATATTCAAACCGCAGTTCCTTCTCCTCAAATGGCGCCAATGAATCAACTTCTTTCTTGCCGTCCAAGACCTCAACTCCGTCGCCACTTATTTCAATCGGTAGTTGGTATTTATAAGTATTCCCGTTATTTACAACCTTAAAGCTGCCTTGGTGATTTTCGCTATCGGTAATTTTTTTTAATAATTCCACTTCCTTGATCTCGATTTTTGACTCGTCTTTAGGTTTTGACGTTACTGCGGATATACTTATGTCCTTGGAATTGCCTATCTTATACATTCCGGCCGGGACGGGGTAATCGGATCTTTTGCCATGAACTGCAAAAGCAATATGATTTAAATCAAATGAAGAAAAATAATCGATACCGGAAGTATTTTCCCAGGTCGGATCAACGGGAATCCAGATTCCGAGATTCCGATCGTAGTACTCGGGCCACGAATGTAGGATATCGGCGGCTAAAGACAGAGGTTGCAGTTGTGGATCGTATGAGAAACCGTATCCTTGGACCTCTCTTGAGCTGATTCCTTTTTCCCGACTGATAGCAATAAACAGATCGGTAAACTCCATACAAACCGCTTGATTCGGTTTTGACATTACCTCTTCAGCACCCAGACGGGAATTAGAACCCGTTATTTTTCCATAGTCGTATTTCAGACTGGAAACGGTAAAATTATACGCTCCGTCGACACTTTTAAAACCGCTGATTTTGTCAAGACTCTTGATTGTCCAGTATTTTTGTTGACCAGTCAGGTAACCTTCCTGAAGCCCAAACAGTTTGCGAATGTACGGAATAACCTCTTCCCGCGGCTTAGGAAAAATTTCAATTATCCCTCGATAGACAACCGTCTTTGTTTCCAATGGAGAAAGTTTATACTTTCCTAAATAGTTTCCGTCAATATCCTGATAAACCGATTGTGGCCTTGGTAAAATCGAATCAATGTAGATTTTTTGATAGAGATTGTCCGGGGGAAAAGCAATCTCGGTCATCACAGGAAAGATCTCGCTATTTTTTAAGTTGTATCTTAACTCGACTTGATAGATCTGGCTATCGCCAAAAACGGCGTAAATTGTTTTGGCCTTTGGATTTAACCACCTGATTTCCTTTCCAGAAATCGAGCTTGGTTTAGGTTTTGAAATCGATATTTTTTTATCGGTATCCGTCGGCAGATTGACAACTACCTGATAAGTTTCATCTTGCTTGGTTTCGATAACCGGTATCGCCACCTCCCAGATGTTACCGTTAACTTTAAACAAATTCGTTTGATCAAAATTAATGTAAAGATTATTAACCGAGTTTTTTCCTATATTCGGGTTTGAAAATGCCATCTCGACTTTCGTCCCTTGATCGTTTTCCGTAATTTTTGGAATAACTTCGCCATGATCGTCCTGTATCCGGATGTCACTAACGGCAAAAGATGGCGGAAAGCCGATTGAATATTTGTCAACATAGACATCACTTGCCAAATTGGTAATTTTTATATTGAATTTTACCTTAGATTTCAAACCACCTTCCAATTCCGAAAGATTGTATTCAACTTGATAGTCGGCTTTATAATCCGATGCATATACTTGATCAAAGATAGATAAAAAAAATCCTAAAGTTACAAAAACGAAGAAGAAATAAAATACATTTTGGAGAAAACCTTTCAAGAATAAGCGAATCCTTTGCATTTTATACTTTAAATATTAATTTTTGTTAGATACTGTCCGGTAAAACTTCCTTTGACCTTCATTATACCTTCCAACTCGCCTTGGTAGACGACTCGACCACCCTTGTCACCGCCACCCGGACCTAAGTCAATAATGTACTGACAGTTTTTTATAATGTCTAAGTTATGCTCAACTATAACGACCGTATTACCCCGATTGACCAGCTCTTTGAGAGTATGCATTAACTTTTCTATATCATAGAAGTGAAGACCTGTCGTTGGTTCATCAAGGATATAGAGGGTTCGCCCGCTATCCCGTCTTGATAACTCGTTTACTAATTTTAATCTCTGTGCTTCTCCGCCCGATAAAGTCGGAGCCGGTCGACCAAGTTCCAGATAACCCAATCCTGTCTTTTTTAGAAAAACCAGCTTTGAGTAGATCTTGTGATGACTGGCAAAGAAATCGGTTGCTTCATCGACCGTCATCTCTAAAACCTCAAAAATATTTTTTCCTTTAAATTTCACTTCAAGAGTCTCTTTATTGTAGCGTTTACCTTCACAAACATCGCAGGTGACATATACGTCGGACAGAAACTGCATCTCGATCTTTAACACTCCTGCTCCCTGGCATTTTTCGCATCGGCCCCCTTTCACATTAAACGAAAATCGTCCTTTTTTAAAACCAAGCATTCGGGCATCGGATGTCTCGGCAAATATCTCTCTGATATCATCAAAAAAACCGATGTAGGTTGACGGATTTGATCTTGGAGTTCTGCCGATTGGTGATTGATCGACCAGATAAACTTTATCTAAATACTGATATCCCTCCATCTGGAAAAACTCACCAATCTTTTGATTGTAGTATCCGTCAAGATAATACTTCAAGGCAGGATAGAGAGTCTCGGTAATCAAGGTTGACTTTCCCGATCCGGAGACGCCTGTCACCGCGATTAAATTGCCAAGCGGGAATCTGACATTGATATTTTTTAGATTGTGCTCCTTTGCTCCTTTGAGAAGAAGTTCACCATGTTGATCTGCGATCTTTCTTTTAGATTGTTCAATCTGCCTTTTTCCAGACAAAAATTGACCAGTCAGCGAATTCTTATCGTTTTTTATCTGTGACAATGTCCCCGTAAAAACCACTTTTCCCCCATTTTTTCCTGCATAAGGTCCAAGTTCAATCAGATAGTCGGCCGATTCGATAGTTTCAAGGTCATGCTCGACAACAATTAGGCTATTGCCGAGATCTCTTAAATTTTTTAAAGTTGAAATCAAAGAAGAAACGTCTTTAGGATGAAGTCCAATCGATGGCTCGTCAAGAACGTACAATACACCTGTCAGTCCCGTTCCGATTTGAGATGCCAGCCTAATCCTTTGCAACTCTCCACCGGATAATGTTTTAGCGGTGCGACTAATAGTCAAATATGAAAGACCAACGTTATCCAAGAAATTTAATCTGATGATAATTTCTTTAATAATAGGAGCCGCTATCTGTTTTTCGTAAGTCGTCAGTACTTCATTAAGACCGGTTTTAAAATAGCCGGTTAAAAAATCAATTGCCAATTCCGACAGATCCGATATATTTTTTTTGTCAATAGTTACGGCAAGAATCTCCGGCTTTAATTTCTTACCTTTACATTTAGGACATATCTCTTCCCTCATATATTTTTGGATCTCAAACCCGGAATATTCACCTGCCGACTCGAAATATCTTTTCTCAAGTTCGGAAACTATTCCTGAAAATTTTTCATAGATTGCGGTTTTATTCCCGAAGCGGTTCTTGCCCGGCACCCGATATACTTTATCGGTACCATATAGTAGTTTTTTCATCTGCGTTTCGGATAGAGATGCCAGCGGTTTGTCCAATGGGATTCCTTCTTCTTCCGCCATCTGCTTAATTAATCTCATATACCAAGTTTCGTAAAAAAAGAATTTGTTAAACGGAAGAATTCCTCCTTCAAGGATACTTAATTTTTTATTAAGAATAAGCTCCTTATCAACCGCATAGATAGTTCCTATTCCTTTGCACTGTTCGCAGGCACCCAGTGGTGAGTTAAAAGAAAACATCCTCGGCTCAAGCTCCGGTAATGAGATATTATCTACCGGGCAGGAGAACCGTTCTGAAAATAGCTGTCCTTCGGCGGATGAAGAACCATCCTGCAAAATCACTAACCCGTCCGAAAGGTTTAACGACTGCTCCACCGCCGTTGTTAATCTTGATCTTAAATTGGCAACGAAAACTTCATCTTTCGATTGATGAAAACTTAAAGAGAATCTGTCAACAATAACTTCTATTGTGTGCTTATTGGATTTGAGAAGATCTATCTCTCCGCTAACTTCCTTTATGACCCGATCGACTCTAACCTTTGAAAAACCTTTACGGGCCAGATTATCAAAGAGATCTTTAAATTCGCCTTTTTTTTCTCTAACTACAGGTGAAAGAATCAGAAATTCTTTCGGTTTGATTTTATCTTTTTGAGTTTCTTTTTTTATCTCTTCAAAGATCCTAGTAACAATCTCATCCAACGACATCTTACTTATCTCCCGACCGCATTTAGGACAGTGCGGGTGACCGACTCGAGCAAAAAGCAGGCGAAGGTAGTCATATATTTCCGTTATTGTACCGACGGTTGAACGAGGATTGTGAGTGGCGGTTTTTTGGTCAATCGATATCGATGGAGAAAGTCCTTCGATCAAATCGACGTCGGGTTTGTTCATAATTCCGAGAAACTGGCGGGCATAGGCGGACAACGATTCGACATAACGCCTTTGCCCTTCGGCATAGATCGTGTCAAAAGCCAGTGACGATTTTCCAGATCCCGATATTCCCGTAAAAATAACCAATTTATTTTTAGGAATCTCCAAATTGATATTTTTTAGGTTATGCTGTCTTGCTCCTTTGATGCGTATATAGTCCATAGTTTTTTTAACTTTTAATCTCTTTAATTTTGTCTCTCATCTTAATCGCTAGTTCAAAATTTAAATTTTCCGCTTGTTTTTTCATTTCGGACTCCAGTCTCTTTACCAATTTCTTCTTATCATATGGAGTTAAAGAGTCAATAGTTATTTTTTCGAAGTCATAGATAACCTTTTTATCGGATAACCCGGTATAGACATTCTCCTCTTCTTGTTCAATAATTCTCTCCCTTATCGGCTTATATATTGTTTTTGGTGTGATATGATTTTCCAAATTATATTTCTGCTGATAGGCTCTTCTTCTGTTGATTTCATCGACCGCTGCTTGAATTGACTTAGTCTTATCATCCGCATAGAGAATTACTTTACTGGCGATATTCCTTGCCGCCCGACCCATTGTTTGGATAAGGGATGTTCGGGATCGAAGGAATCCTTCTTTATCGGCATCCATAATCGCAACAAGAGTAACTTCGGGCAGGTCTAGACCCTCGCGTAAAAGATTTACACCAATCAAGACATCATACTCTCCCTTACGAAGCTTATCCAATATATCCGACCTTTCCAGTGTCTCGATGTCGGAATGAAGATAAGACGCTTTTATGTCTTTTTCTTTTAGATATTTACTCAAATCTTCGGACGTTTTTTTTGTCAAAGTGGTCACTAAAACTTTTTCCTTATTCCTTGACCTCATCTCAATCTCGGTGACCAAATCTTGAACTTCGCCCTTTGCCGGTCTTATTATTACCTCGGGATCTATTATCCCGGTCGGCCTTATTAACTGTTCCGTGACCGTCGATCTTTTTATTTCCCATTCGTCGGGGGTTGCCGAGACGTAGATAATCTTACTTGTTTTTGGATAAAATTCGTCAAATTTTAACGGCCGGTTATCGAACGCCGCTTTAAGTCGAAAACCGAACTCGATTAGAGTTTTTTTTCTTGAATAATCACCATTGTACATCCCTCTCAACTGCGGTACGGTCATATGGGATTCGTCGATAACCATAAGCCAATCATTGCCGTATGTAGTATTAAAATAGTCAACTAATGAATAGGGGGGATCTCCTATTTTTCTTCCGTCGAAATAACGGGAATAATTCTCTATTCCATTAACATAGCCAACCTCTTTTATCATTTCCAGATCGTAGTTGACCCGCTGGACCAGCCGTTGCGCTTCAACCAACTTATTCTGTTTTTTTAAGGTTTCGGATTCTTTCTTGAGATCGTCTCTAATCTGCTGTTCTGCCGATTTGAAAGCGTTAGGATCGGTCATAAAGTGTTTGGCGGGATAGATTGCCAACTTTGTTATTTGAGAGTGATCGTTGATAAGCAACTGGCCGGTCAGAGGATCAAACTTATCCAGTTTTCTTATCTTTTGATCTTCAATAACGATACCGTAACCAATATCTTCATAAGCGGGATAGATATCAATTCGGTTTCCCCTTACTCTAAACGTACTTCTTTTAAATTCAAACTCGCTCCTTTCATATTGCAGCTCAATAAGCCGCTTCATCACACTCCTCGGATCGACAACCTTGCCAATACCCAATTCAAGAATGTGTTTCCGATACTCGGTCGGAGAGCCGATATTGTAAATACACGATACGGACGCAACGACGATTACGTCTTTTCTGGTTAAAATATTGGTTGTCGACTGCAGTCTAAGTTTGTCAATTCTTTCATTGATCTCGGCTTCTTTCTCGATATATGTATCTGTAGTCGGAATATAAGCTTCAGGTTGGTAGAAGTCATAATAAGATACAAAATACGAAACGGCGTTATTTGGGAAGAAATCACGAAATTCCTGATAAAGTTGGCCGGCTAAAGTTTTGTTATGAGAAATAATCAAGGTTGGCAACTTGGTTTTTTGGATGACGTTGGCAATCGTAAATGTTTTACCGCTTCCCGTCACTCCAAGAAGAACCTGATTTTTTAGACCTTTCTTTACGCCTTCGATCAACTTCTCAATCGCTTGTGGTTGATCTCCTGTCGGTTTAAACGACGATATCAAGTGAAACATATATCAATAATAAATTGGCAAATAATGGCAACCTTCAATTTTACACCACTTTTTTGACAAATAGTATCTATAATAGAATGATGGAAATAATAAAGTTTTTAATAGATTTTATTTTACATATTGACGTTCATCTGGGTCAGATTATCTCGACCTATGGTACGGCAACTTATATTATTTTGTTCGGAATCATCTTTATGGAGACGGGACTTGTATTCACACCGTTTCTTCCCGGTGACTCTCTGCTTTTTGCCGCCGGCGCCTTTGCCGCGCTTGGCTCTTTGAATATCTGGTTTCTTTTTGGCCTTTTGGTAGTTGCCGCTATCTTAGGAGATACGGTTAATTACTGGATTGGCTTCTTTTTCGGAAAAAAAATCGTTGCTCATCCGAAAATTCCTATCGATGAAAAGCATATCAAAGAAACGCAGAAATTTTTTGATAAACACGGCGGAGTAACAATCATACTGGCCAGATTTATGCCTTTTATCAGAACCTTTGCCCCTTTCGTTGCCGGCGTCGGACGGATGAGCTACGGTAAATTTTTTTCTTATAATGTCATCGGCGGACTTCTCTGGGTTTCGATCGCAACATTTGCCGGCTATTTCTTCGGCAATTTTAAATTTGTTAAGGAAAATTTTTCGGTAGTGATTATCGGAGTAATTCTCATTTCTCTTGTTCCAATTATCTTTGAATATGTTAAACATCGTCGCCACGCCAATCGGAAACCTCGATGACCTATCGTTAAGACAAGTTAGAACCTTATTATCGTCCGATATTATTCTTGCGGAAGATACAAGATCGGCAAAAATATTACTTGATGCTATAAAAGATCGTTTTCCTCAACTAACCGTAAATTATCAATCAAAAAGTGCAGAAATAATCTCATACTACAAGGAAAAGGAGTTTGAAAAGTTACCCGTGATAATCGACAGGTTGACGAAAGATAAGAACGTTTCCTTGATTTCCGAATCGGGTATGCCTCTTGTCTGCGATCCCGGATACCTTCTTGTCAAAGCTTGTATTAAAAAAGGGATTCCTTATACGGTCATCCCCGGACCTTCGGCCGTAACCAACGCCATTGTCATGAGCGGTTTTGATCCTTCTCAATTTAGCTTTTTGGGGTTTATTCCAAAAAAAGCCAGCGATAAGATTAAATTATTCAAAAAAATTCTCTCGATAAAAGATGTCTTGCCGAAGATGTCTTTTATCTTCTATGATTCTCCAAAAAGAATAAACGATACCATCCTCTGCTTAAAAACGCTAAATTGGAATGCCGATGTCGTCATCTGCCGCGAGATCAGTAAAAAGTTTGAAGAAGTTATAAGAGGAAAACCGTCGGAGCTGATAAAGAGACAGTATAAAGGTGAGATCACATTCGTTGTCGGGTAGTTTTGATGTATTTTTGATAATCCCTCCAAGATGTATTATAATGTCGATTATAGCTATTGATATTTTGTAATTTATTGTTATACCTTTTATATGCAAGACACAATAGGCACTTTCGCTCAAAAACCCGTCGGTAAAAATAATAATAAATTTGTCCTGATTGTCGTATTGGCGGTTATTGTTGCCGCCGTTTCCGCAGGTATATATCTTCGTCAACATCCTCAAGAGAAAAAAGAGCAGGTTAATAAGATTCCTACGGAAGCTCCTGTGGTATCACCTACCTCCGAGCCCGAAGCTGATAAAAGTTCGGTAAAAATAGAAGTTATAAACGGTACCGGAAAACCTGGTCAAGCCGGAGACGTTGTTAAGATGTTAATTGAGGTAGGATTTAAACAAGACAACATTAAGACCGGAAATGCCGAGGAGTTTGATCAAACCTCAACAATGATTAAAGCTAAAAGCGGCTTTGATAAAACGGTAAATGATATAAAGAAAAGTTTGGAAGCAACTTTTGATAAAGTACGTATTGACTCTAAATCTCTTGAGAAAGACAATAATTTCGATATTATAATAACAACCGGCGGAAAAATCTTTGCTTCCCCGACACCCGTATCTTCCTCAACACCAACCTTAACTCAAACACCCAGCCCAACCTCAACAACAACCCCAACTTCAACAGCCACACCCTCCCCGACCCCAAACTAATCCTGGAAACGGATATAACAACAATATTATTTTTCGTATCGGCCAATTTAACCCTGTCTACCAACTCGTTCACTATTCTTTTTGTTAAGCGCTCGGTCACTTCTCCGGGTATCCCGAGATTATAGACTTGAATATTCTTGCTGCCTTTTAGGTTAAACTTTTTATCAAGAAAAGCTCTCAATCTCTGCACTCAGCCTCCCAACCTATCCCATTTACCGTAAGTAATTGAATCTCCAAAAACCAATATTTTTGCCATAACAACTCTACTCAATCCCGTTGAAAAGATCCTCTTCGGGCAACTTTAAATTTTTTAATCGATGATCTTTTAAAATATAGTAATCGACCTTTGGTAGATAGTTAAACATCGTTTTGAGTCGTTTGACATCTTTTAACTGTGATCGATGCTCTCCCATCGCTTTCATCTTTAAATCCCAAAATTCGGAAACGTCTATTTTCGTAGTTACTTCTTTTTCGGAATAACCATCGGGCTGATAGACAAAATAATTCTGTCCTAATTTTTCTCTATATTTTTGTAGTGTGCAGTTGTAATAAAGCTTTTTTGGAATGTTGGTTTTTAAGTATGCATAAGTGGTAATAAAGGATATTGCTATATGGTCAAGGTGGCCGGAAACTCCTCCCGGTTCAAAGGTAATAACAATCTCCGGCTTAAAATCTTTAATTTTTTTAATAATTTTATTCGCAATATCGAAGTAGAGGTTCTGACGCAACTCTCCGTCGATAAAACCCATAAACTCGATATTATGAACCCCAAGAATCTTGTCGGCTCTTCTTAACTCCTCTTCTCTTAACTTTCCAAGCTCCACTACTTTCCTGTCGTCAAAATGATTTTCTCCCATCTCGCCACGGGTGGCCATAAGGATATCGACCTGTACTCCTTCGTTTGCATATTTTGCAATGGTTGCGCCAGGTCCGAATGTCTCATCGTCAGGGTGAGCAAGAACTACTAATATTTTTTTCATAGTATTATTTCAAATTTATAAAGAGGGTTGTTTACAGCCCCCAAATCATATTTATATCTTTCGTTTCCCTGCAAGAAATCGTATATTTCAAATCCATTTTCGATAGCCCATTTTATCAAAAATGCTTTAGAAAGTAATCCGACCGAGTAGTAGTTATATTCTGTATCAACGCCAGAGTTGTAAAGTTGTATTTGGTTTTTAAATCTAAAGACTATGACGGAGGCAACGACTTTATTGCCTATCTCCATAAACCAGAGAAGTAACCTTTTTTTGTCGAAGTTTTGCATAAGTTGTCTAAAATAGACTTCCATTTTATCGGTTAAAAAGCTGTTCTTTTCATTTGACGACTTTTTCATCAAGTTCAAAAAATTTTTTATATTGTTGTCATCTTTTTCTGCAAAATAATTCTTGTAGTTTAGAGCTTCGAGCCTTCTCATCTTCCGCTTCAGCTCCTGTCTGCTCTTTCTTTTAAGACCGTTTAGATACTCATCCCAGGACTTTGGAAGTTTAATGTAGGGAGAAGTGGCAACCTTTACAGGATCAGGCTGATACTTTTTTAGAATATAAAAACTCGGAGAACTCTCTCTTATAAATTTTAGAGTTAGCTTGTAGTCTTTGAAGTTTTCTTTCAGGTATTTAATCAAGGTGTGCCAGACTATATTTTCTTTTCCTTTAATACAGAAAACATCTCCAAAATCAGTGACTTGTTCGCTACCTAAAACCGCTGTTGTTCCGAGAATTTCGATTTGCTTATCTTCAATAGAGACAGGCAGATACCCAACTTGTTGGTTATCTTCATAGATTTCCAAGATCCGATAATCAATAGGAAAGTTATCGGTCCAAATTTTCAGAAAATCGTAAGTTTGGAATATCGTTGAAGTGACGGATAAATTTTTATTAATCTTGTTATGTATTGTATTGTTAAGTTTCGCGGAATTTATTTTAATCATCTAAACATTATACAGACTGTTTAGTTTTATCGTTACTATCTTTATTTTGTTATAATAAAACAAATGAAATTAGTTGATAAGGAGGTGACAATTTTAGAATTAAAAAAAATGTCATCAAAGACCTTTGGTGGATTAGTAAAGGCTGTAGTCGATATAAATATGAAGATAATGGTTGTCGATGCCGAACTGCATGCCGACGAGGAGAAGTTTCTTTTGGACAATGGGTCTAAACAGATCAATCTTTGGGGTATAAATCTTTATCCAGATATGAGTGAAGATGGATTTATTGAGTTTGATTCAATGATTAATATTAGACCAAGACTGAACAATTTTTCTCGAGGTGTGGATAGCGAAGAGATAAGAAAAAAAATAATAAAGGTTGTTAATAAATTAGTAAAAAGATGAACTATTTTCACAAAAACTTAATCCAAAGATGGAAGAACTTTACTATCCATGAACAGATGGCAAATATCGGGGCCGAGGTAGGAAGAGCCATTAACTGGAGAAATAAAAATAATTTCGAAATGAGTAAGAATGCCATTTACAGAGCGCTGGAGTTGATAGATTTTACGGTTGATGATAAAAAGAATGCCAATTCTCTTTCCGAGATCTTAAGAATGAGAGAGGTGCTTTGTGATTATTTTTTTGGAGACAATCTCTATAACTCTACTGATGAAGGTTGGAATAAATATTTTTATCCTTTCAACTTTGCGGCGAGAAAAGATAGGTAGAACCAAAAAAAAACTATAAAATAGGTTACTAAATCAATCGCCAAGATTGATTTTACTTATATCCGAACTTGATAAATTTTTGCCATTAATAATCATCTGAATAGCTTTTTTTGCTTTAAGAAATTTTTTTGCTTGTGTATTTGTTGTATAAGGTACTTCGCTTGTATCAGAACAGAATTTAAGCTTGTCCTTCCTTATCGGATAGAGTTCTGAAATAGTCAGAGATTCACCTATTTTATTTTGACATGTTGACTTATCAAGATTATCGTAAGAATTCATTAATTTTTTAAATATTTCAGGTTTTTCATTATTAACTATAACATACGTTCCTTTATTATCATCCCAATCGTAGAAATCCTGCCACGGCATACGACACGCACCGTAACAACCCAACATCCCGATGTCTCCCTTTATGGAAAAACCACTCCCTTTGGATCTCAAGAAAAAATAGGGGTCCTTGTCGACATAGTCTATCCCAAAATTAATGTCAACCCATCTTCCTTGATTATCTTTGAACTCTCTTTTGAAAATCAGCTTATACTTGCCGTCTTTTTCTTTACGAAAAATACCTATTGCACTTTTATTCCAAGTTATAGAGTCTATTGTTGAGACGAAAGAAATTAGCTCTGTTTCCCTTTCTTTATAGTTTCTTATATATTGAACTACCTCATACGGCTTACTATCTTTATTTAGTGAATATCGAAAAAGATCCGGAAATTCTTTATCGCTTACAACTTTGATTGATCCTACAAACAAAATATTATTGCAGATTTGGATTATTTTATTCCCTTGAATGAAGTTCTTGACTTCAAACGGGTTAACACAATTACTCCTTCTTTTATAGAAGTGTAAAATAAGAATACAGATTATAAAGAATAAAACGAAAAAGAATAATGTTTTTTTAGATAATTTCATTTGAAATCAATTATACACGGTTTTTTTAAACCACCAAAAAGAATACTATAATTCAAGCAAGCTTATACTTATTGAAATAATGGACATCTTCAAGCATAAGTGCAAATATTACCCAAAAAGCTGAAGGTAAATTTTTTTTAAGTTTTATCACGAAGTTGCTCCGTCTTGAACTAAGCTTAATAGAATGTCCAGACTGATGGAGGATGTTTCGACGCTTCTTAGACTATCTTAATTCTTTGATAAGTTCAGAGTT
Organism: Microgenomates bacterium UTCPR1; assembly: GCA_002050095.1. GTDB lineage: Bacteria > Patescibacteriota > Microgenomatia > UBA1406 > GWC2-37-13 > GWC2-37-13. The sequence goes on along the minus strand of MWSR01000062.1, from coordinate 4,811 downwards.
TCAGCAGTTCAGAATCGCTCAACACAAGTTCGAACAATGTTTTCTCTCCAAATTCCCCAAACACTTCATCAAGCTCAACGTAATGAGGATCAAAAATTTTTCTTTCCATCAAGAGAGTTTTCTTATTGTGCGACAACCTTTTAATTGAGTCTCTCTTTTACTTGCTTTAAATTATTCGTATATCCGATATAGACAAAGTTAGATTTTATGCTTCGTAGAACATAAACATAGTAAAAGGACATAAAATTATTTACTTACTTGGGTTAACTTTTGTCAACGGATTATACGCTACAAAATATATTATTTAGAGGATAGATAGGCACGATTTGATGTATATTTATAGGACGACGGACACAAGTCCGCACTCGTCTTAGGCTCTCTTTAGCAGGTACAATTCTGTACCTGCCTAGCGGCGCTTGGTTACAGATTATAAAATTAGGATTGTTCTCCTACATTGTTTAGAGTAAGACCAGGCACCGAATGGTGCCTGGTCCAGAGGGGAGGATTCGAACCTCCGCAGGGAAAACCCGGCAGATTTACAGTCTGCTGCGATTGGCCACTCCGCCACCTCTGGTAACCCTAAAATTATATCAAAATCTGATAAAATAGTCGTGTGAAAAAGTACGTTGTCATAACCTGTGCGAACAAAAAAATAGGCAACTTCGTTACCAGCCACTGGTTAAGATCTCTTAAAGAAAATGTAAACCTAAAAAACATTGATATTGTTGTAATCGACTACGGACTGACAAAAGAACAAAAAAATAGACTCTTCAAAAAAGACGTAGTTGTATATAAGGGTACAAAAGAATATCATATTGTAAACAAAAGATTTTTCGACTCCGGAAAATTCCTATCAAAAAATACCTACAGCCAGGTACTCTTTATTGACGGTGGAGACATTATATTTCAAGATGACATAAGTCATCTTTTTAATAAAGATAGAAAATACATTAGAGCCTGTCATGTCGGTAAAAATATATTTTTTTATAAGTGGATGTTAATGGGTTTTTTCGATTCGGCAACTAAAGAAAAGTTGTGGAAAATACTCAAGAATAAACATATTCTGAATGCAGGCGTAATATTTGCTCCCACAGATAAATTTGTAAAAATGGCAAGACTAATGGCAACTCTCATAAAAAACAAAGATCTCTTTGGCCCCGATCAACTTGCCTTTAACTACTTTGCTTACAAAGATCGTGTCAAGGTACTAAAAAATATCTACAACTTTATGCCTAGCACTACCGAAAATGAATTCTTTATTAAAGAAGGAGTTTTTTATACAAAAGATCTTAAAAAAATCCCTATAGTCCATAATTCCGGGCAGATAGACTTAACCCGATCTATAAAGAATTTTGGATATGGGAAAAGTTTTAATCAAATCAAAAGCCTGATTTACAATCTGAAAAAAACTCAGTACTCAATCTTGAGATTTTATAAAGAAATAAAACTCCAATCAAAAACCCCGCCGTTTTAGGCGGGGTTTATTAACGGTAGACTGCTTCGTTTAGTATCCCATCCCACCCATTCCCGGCATTCCACCTCCCATTGGTGCCGCGGGTGGATTTTTTTCCGGTAGGTCGGTGACCAAAGCTTCGGTTGTCAAGATCATCGTCGAAACCGAAATCGCGTTTTGGACCGCCGTTCTGACCACTTTTAATGGATCAATAATACCGGCTTTAACCATATTGACAGGTTTGGCATCTTCTGCCGAAACCAAACTCAAAACATCAAAACCCATCCCTTCGCTCTCAAGACTGTTTGCCTTTGCCAACAGCTGTCCGGCGTCGACTCCGGCGTTTTCCATCAGCTTAACAAACGGTGACTTCAAAGCTCTTTTTACTAAGTCGTAGGCAATCTTTTCATCGGTTGCCACCTTCCCAAGCTTGTCGCTTTCCATCTTCTGGCTAATATTTAGAAGGGCGACCGCTCCGCCGGGAACAATACCTTCTTCAAGGGCCGCTTTTGTAGCCGCAACGGCATCGATGGCTCTTTCTTTTTTATCTTTCATCTCAACTTCTGTAGCGGCTCCAACATTGATAACGGCAACCCCTCCGGAAAGTTTTGCCAATCTTTCCTGAAGTTTTTCTTTATCAAACTCGCTGGTTGTTTCGGCGAGCTCTCTTTTTATCTGGGAAACTCGAGCATCAATATTGGCTTTTTTACCTTTTCCGCCAATTATCGCCGTATTTTCCTTATCGGACCTAACTTTGTCGGCTCGACCACAATCCTCGACCTCAACGTTCTCTAATTTCTTACCCAAGTCTTCGGAGACAACCGTCCCACCGGTCAAGATCGCGATATCTTCGAGCATCTCCTTTCTTCTGTCGCCAAAGCCCGGTGCTTTAACAACCAGGGCATTGAAAGTCCCTCTTAGCTTATTAACAACTAAAGTTGCCAGCGCCTCTCCGTCGACCTCATCGGCAATAATCACCAAGTTTTTGGAAACTTTCACCAGCTTTTCCAAAAACGGCAATAGGTCGGAGACTGCCGAGATTTTTTTGTCGGTAATCAAAATGTACGGATCTTCCAATTCGGCAACCATCTTGTCGGTATCGGTGGCAAAATAGGGTGAGGCAAAACCTCGGTCAAATTGCATACCTTCCTTATGGTCAACTGTTGTCTCAAGACCTTTCCCTTCTTCAACCGAAACCACTCCATCTTTACCGCCAACTGCTTTTAAAGCATCGGCAATCAACTTTCCAAGAACGGGATCACCCGCTGAAATGGTCGCAACGCTTGGGGCATCATCAAGAGTAATCTGCTTTCTTGATTTCTTCAGTTCTTCTATGACGAAGTCACCGGCTTTTTTAAGACCTCTTTGCATCACCATCGGATTGGCTCCCGCCGTGATCATCTTTAGGCCTTCCTGAACAAGAGATTGAGCCAGGACGGTAGCCGTGGTCGTTCCATCGCCGGCGACGTCGGCCGTCTTTGAGGCGGCTTCTTTGACAAGCTGGGCTCCCATATTTTCAAAAGGGTCTTCCAGTTCGATCTCTTTAGCCACCGTTACACCGTCATGAACAACATTAGGTGCACCCCATTTTTTATCAAGGGCGACATTTCTCCCTTTTGGGCCCAAGGTTGTTGAAACCGCGTTGGCTAACTTATTAACTCCGTCAAGTAACTTGACTCTGGCATCGCTTCCGTATTTTATCTGTTTTGGCATATTTAAATTTGAAATTTATAATATTTTTGCTGGTACTACCGATATTTTTTACTGAACAATCGCCATAATATCTTTCTGCTCGATGAGCAACCATTCTTCGTTTCCGACTTTAACCTCGTTACCTCCCCATTTTTTGTAAAGAACTTTCTGACCGACCTGAACTACCATCTTTTCACTCTGACAACTTTCACAACCTCCCTCTTCTCCACAGCTATTTTTTCCGGGTCCGACCGCCATAATCTCACCAACTTGCGGCTTTTCTTTTGCCGTATCGGGAAGGACGATGCCTGAAGGAGTCTTTGTTTCACCGTCAACCGGTCTAACTAATACATAATCGAAAAGAGGTTTTATATTACCTGTTGCCTTTGCCATATTGGTTTAAGTAAAATTAATTTATAACTAAAAATTCAACGCAAAAATAATAATCAAAATTTTTTCGTTTGTCAAGGGCATTTTATCAAATGAACAGTTAGTCTGCTAAACCTATGGATGATCAAAAAAGCTTGTCCGAAATAGAAAAATTAAGAACCGCTTTGCAATCGGCCGATCTGCCTGCTAATCTACTTGAAAAGGCATCCGAGCAGATAGAAAGGATTAGTTTAGCGATGAAATATGGTGGAAATCTCTCTCAACTGGATATCACAACGAAGTATATCGACTGGATCACAAATCTCCCTTGGAACAAAAAAACGGAAGATGTTTTGGATATTGTTACGGCAAAGAAAACTCTTGATGCCAATCATTATGGACTTGAAAAAATTAAGACCCGACTCCTTGAGTATCTTTCAATACTTATCCTTCAAAAACAAAAATTATCAGCCGATACTTACCGCGCGCCGATACTATTTTTTGTCGGACTGGCCGGTACCGGAAAGACGACCTTGGCAAAGTCAATCGCCGAAGCACTAAATCGCCGATTTGTCAGAATTCCTTTTGGTGGTCTTTCATCGGCTCTTGATCTTCGTGGTCAATCAAAAACGTCGGGCGAGGCCGAACCCGGGATGATAATCAGATCGATCAGACGAGCAGGAGTAAAAAATCCGATCATCCTGCTTGATGAGCTTGATAGAATTACACCGGAATCACGGGCGGCGATTATGGGTGTTCTGATTGAACTTCTTGATCCCGGACAAAATAAAAATTTTACCGACTATTTTATCGACTATCCTTTCGATCTATCGCAGGTGCTTTTTATCGCAACCGCCAATAATACAAACAATATTTCAACGGCGGTAATGGATAGACTTGAAGTGATATCGATGCCTTCCTATACCGATGATGAAAAAATTGCCATCGCCAGAAACTACGTACTACCAAGATACTTGAAAGATACCGGACTAACCCCGGAAAACATTAAGATTGACGATGGGCTTTGGCTTAAGATCACCAGACCGTTGGGTTTTGACGCCGGAATTAGAAGCCTGGAAAGGACAATTGAAGGAATTGTCAGAAAAGTTGCTTTGAGGATAGTCTCCGGCCAGGGAACAAGCTTTAACATAAACGAAAACAACGTAAAGGAATTCCTTAGCTAAAACTCAAAGTGACCTAAAGAAAAATATCAAATATTAAATCGTAAAGATTAAAGGAAGATTAAATAGTAAATGATAATAATTAAATTATAGTTTTAGACTTCTTTAGTGTTTTT
>MWSR01000027.1 GCA_002050095.1 Microgenomates bacterium UTCPR1 | reverse complement strand
GGCTGTTCGGGAAATATGAACGACTTTCTCAATGCTTATGCAATTCACTCACTTCACGGACGCGCCATTCCAAACGCGATTGGAATTAAATTGGCAAATCATCACCTTCCCGTTCTAACTATTGCTGGTGATGGCGATTGCTACGGAGAAGGCGGAAATCATCTAATTCATGCTGCAAGAGGGAACCACGATATCACGGTTATTGTTCATGATAATGGAGTTTATGGCTTGACGACGGGCCAAGTAGCTCCAACGGCGCTGAAGGGTTATCGATCAAAATCTACGCCTACCGGTATCATCGAAGTTCCAATAAATCCACTATCCTTAGCCATTTCCGGCGGGGCAACTTTTGTTGCCCAGTCCTTTTCCGGAGATATTAATCTGACAACAACGTTGATAAAAGACGCAATAAATCATCGAGGTTTTTCATTGGTAAATATTCTTCAACCTTGTGTAACTTTTAATAAAGTAAATACTTACCAATATTTTATGAAGAAAACTTATAAACTTCCTCCCGAGTATGAAAATAATAATTTTAAAAAAGCAATGGAAAAGAGTATGGAAATAAATGATGAAAGATTTCCGCTGGGAGTTGTTTACAGGACCGAAAGACCGACATATACTGATCAAATCAGGCAACTAGACAAAGAAACACTGGTAGAAAAAAATAGATTTATGGATTTCCAAGGTATCATTAAAATTTTTGAGTAAATCTGTCTAATTTTATTAGACGAATATTTGAGTTTAGAGCATAGTGAAAGCCTATAACTACTATAGGATAGGCGTAAAAAAATGGCTCTTGACAGTTAGCAATTAATATGATAGACTGCTAAATAATATGGTATTTTTAATCGGAGCGTCAGAACAAGCTACTTATCCAGTTTCAGCCGTGCGAGATGGGATTGTTTTTCCGGGGACCGAGAACGTTTTGATTTTTGGAAGGCCAAAAAGTGTTAGCGCGATAAACAGTTCATTAAAAAAAGATAAAAAAGTTGTCTTGCTAATGCAAAAAAATCCAAGCATAGATAATCCTAAAGTTAACGAACTTTATCGGATTGGTGTTTTGGCTACGATTGAGAAATCCGCTATTGGTGAACGCGGAGAGATCAACGCATTGGTTAAAGGAATTGAGAAGGTTAAGGTAGTCTCTTTTATTGACGGAGAAAATCTTCTTGAGGCAAAGGTGGAAATTATCAAAGAAAAGTTAGAAACGGACGCAGAGATAGAAGCAATGTCGAAGCATATATCTTCACAGATTAAGAAGGCAATTAACCTGGGGAAAACTGTTGATTTCGTCTTTTTAATGAATATATTGAATACCACTAATCCGATTAATTTCTCAAATCAGATAGCGGTTATTCTGGATATAAAGCCTGAAGAAAGGCAGTCTTTACTGGAGGAGGAAAATCTGAAAGATAGATTAAAGAAGGAGGTAGAGTATGTTAACCGAGAAATTAAGATTTTGGAAATAGAACATAAACTATCATCCAAGACTCAAAAGAAATTTGAGCAAGGAATGAGAGAAAACATTCTTCGTGAGAAAATGAAGACGATTGAAGAGGAGCTTGGAGAAAAGGATGGAGATAAAGACATTAATGAGTACGATGAAAAAATCAAGAAAGCAAAGATGCCGGAGGCAGTTGAATCGAAAGCAAGGAAGGAGCTGAAGAGGCTAAAACAGATGTCTCAATTTAATCCTGAAACATCTTATGTTAGAACATACCTTGATTGGTTGGTCGAGCTGCCCTGGTCCAACAGTTCTCCAAATAATATCGATATTAAGCAAGCAGAAAAGATTTTAAACGAAGAACACTATGGATTAAAGAAGATTAAAGAACGGATTCTTGAATACTTGGCCGTCTTGGAGTTAAGAAAAATAAAAAAGAATGAAAAGAGCAAGCAACCAACCATTCTTTGTTTCGCCGGACCTCCCGGTGTCGGGAAGACATCGCTTGGTCGCTCGATTGCTCACGCCCTTGGCAGAAAGTTTGTCAAGATGTCTTTAGGTGGAATAAGAGACGAGGCCGAGATTAGAGGTCATCGCAGAACCTATGTAGGAGCGATGCCGGGAAGAATTATTCAAGGCATAAAGCAGTCCGGAACAAAGAACCCTGTCTTTATGCTGGATGAAATTGACAAAGTTGGTCGTGATTATCGGGGAGATCCGTCTGCAGCATTGCTTGAAGCTTTGGATCCCGAGCAGAACCATGCTTTTTCGGATCATTATCTCGAAGTTGATTTTAATTTGAGTGATGTCTTTTTTATAACAACGGCCAATATTCTGGACACGATACCATATGCTCTTTTGGATAGGTTGGAGGTAATTAACTTTCCCGGTTATACAGAGGATGAAAAGTTTAATATTGCAAAAAGTCATCTGATAAAGAAACAATTGGAGGTTAATAGTCTGTCATCAAGTGAATTAAGTATTACAGATCAGACTTTAAAGACGGTAATAAGACGTTATACGAGGGAAGCCGGAGTAAGGGAGTTGGAAAGACAGATAGGAACTCTCATGAGGAAGATTGCACGAAACATTGTCGAAAAAAAGTTTAAGTCTAAGACACTCGGAATAAATGATTTAACCAAATATCTAGGTCCCTTCAAATATTCGTCGCAGATGATTGAAGAGAAAGATACGATTGGAATCTCAACCGGTCTGGCATGGACTCAAGCAGGCGGAGACATACTATTTATTGAAGTTGCGGTAATGCCTGGAAAAGGTGGGTTGACTTTGACAGGTCATTTAGGAGAAGTTATGAAGGAGTCGTGTCAGGCGGCTCTTTCCTATATTCGAGCCAGATACAAAAAAATTGGTCTTAAAGAAGACTTCTTCAACAAGATTGATATCCATGTTCATGTCCCTGAAGGGGCGGTGCCAAAGGACGGGCCGTCAGCCGGCCTGGCGATCGCAACGGCAATGATTTCGGCCTTGACAAAAACTCCAACCTTAAGATCGGTAGCAATGACGGGTGAGATTACCTTAAGAGGTAGAGCTCTTGAGATTGGTGGAGTAAAAGAAAAAGTTATTGCCGCCCACAGGGCCGGAATAAAGACGGTAATTCTTCCGAAAGACAATAAGAAAGATCTTGAGGATATTCCGGAGTATGTACTTAAAGGCTTGGATTTTAAGTATGTCGAACATATGGACCAGGTACTCTCTGTTGCTTTGAAGAAGAAAGTATAAATTTAATATTTCGGAGTTTGCTTCAATAAGGAAATTACTTTTAAAAGTAATTCACGCGCTTTATAGATTGTACCGTAAATACCATACCAAAAAGGATTTATTACCAGATCATAGCTATCGATAAATTTAATAAACTTAGTTCCGTAGCCTTGTTTAAATCTGGTGAAACCTGCCCAAGGATGGTTATTTTTGTAGCCTGGAGGGAGAGAGCCCCACATGTCAAACTTCTTTGCTCCGAGTTTTTTCCCAAGCTTAATTGCTTCCCACATTAATAGATTAGATGCCATTAAGTTTCTATTCTTATCAGAAGTTCCGCCATATACGTAGTAGAGAACATTATCCTTAAACCACAATTGGTATGCGGCGAGGGGCTCGCCTTGGTAGTATGCAATTAAAATATGAGCGATTTTTCCTTTCAAATTTTTCCAAACGGTTTGATGGTATTCCATGTTATGTCCGAGGTACTTTTGTCGTCTTGTCGTCTCGAAATATAATTTGATAAACTTTTTGAAGCCATCGGTATTTGATTCTTCTTGAACAATAACTCCTTTCTTTTCGGCAAGACGAATATTGTAACGTGTTTTCGGATGAAACGATCTCAAAAGATTATCTTCGTTGGGATCCAATTCGAGAATTTGTGTCCATTGAGGGAATAACGGGTGTTTTGATTTGACAATAGTAGGTTTATCTTGTTCTAATTTTTGTGTCGAGGAAACCGCATAAGGCTCAATCTTTACAAATATTAAATTATTGGTTTTTCCATAATTAAGGATTTTTTTAATCGTTTGCCCATCAGGTTTAGCCGATCTTGGTAAATAGCCTATTTTGAATTTGGTATATGGAATTTTATGAAGGCTCAATAAGAAGCCGTTTATTTTAATCGTTTCCACTCCCATCTCGTTGCGAGCTTTTTCCCATTCAGGAGACTGTAGAGGATGCATTGTTGGTTAAAATAATTTTAAGCGTTTCTTCTCCGCATTTGTCCCAAGAAAATTGTCTCACTCTCGCTCTTCCTTTTTTGATTAGATCAGATCTCAATTTATTATTCTCTATTAAAGTTTTTATTTTCTCAACAAGATTAAGAGGGTTTTTAGGATCAAAATAGAGGCAGGCGTCGCCACCAATTTCAGGGAGTGACGAAGAAAAAGATGCAATCACAGGGCAGTCAAAGCTCATTGCTTCAAGAACAGGGATTCCGAAACCTTCATAAAAAGAAGGAAGAACAAAACAAAATGCATTTTTGTAAAGATAACTAAGTTGGTTGTCGGTGACGTAGTCGGTAAAGTAGACATCAGTTTCCAATCCCAACTCGTCAATCAATTTGAAGATTTCATTAAATAACCAACCCTTCTTACCGGCGATTGTTAATTTGAATTCCGGGAAAATTTTTTTTATTTCATTGAAGGCCAAGATTAAAGTTGTTATGTTTTTTCTTGGCTGTAATGTGCCAACATAGAGCAGGTATGGATTATTGACATTATTGTCTTTTAATGAAGGGGTAAGAGTGTAAGACGTGGACACACCTCCGTTATAAACAACAACCACTTTATCATCGGGTACTTGGTAATTTTTCATTACATCTTTTTTTGTCGTTTTTGAGACGGCAATAATCTTTCTTGCCTGTTTTACCGAATACTTTGTCCAGTTTTTTAATTGAAATAGATCTTTTTTTAAAAAATCTTTGGGGTAGTTAATATAGGAAAGATCGTGGATAGTTACGACGGACGGGACTGGGCAAAAACGCGGAAGATAATGTGCGGGTGAAAAAAAGATGTCAATATCTTTTTTAAAATAAAGTCTTAAAGGTAAGAATATTTGTGACCATAAGAATCTTCCATGTACAACTTCGTATCGAAAATATGGCCCCTCTTCGGGTAAATTTTTAGGACTATCTTTAAGAAATATCTTAAACCTCAAACTTTTATTCGATTTTTTTTTGAAGTATTTTAGCAGGTTTAGTGTATATACCGATACACCGACTTTTTTTGGTACGTTGGCTTCATTGCCGTCGACTCCGACTATCATATTCTTATATTATAATAGATAGATTCGAGTTTTTGGGCTATGGACTGCCAGCTATATTTTTCTTTAATCAATTTGTAAGCATTTTCCCTGATACTTTGATACGACTTTTTATTATTAATTATCTCTTTGATCGATTTAATAAATTCATCAGGGGAATTTGCAATAAGAACATCTTTTTTGTTTTTTAGGGAGAGGCCTGCGATCCCGATTTTTGTAGAAATGACGGGAATTCCGGACGCCATAGCGGCGAGAATCTTTAGTCTTGTCCCTCCCGGCCCGAAGATCGGTGCGATAAATATAGACGAGCCTCTGTAAATTTTTTTTACCTTTTCGTTCTCGTCCTGTTTAATATCGATAACCTCCAGGTTATCCTCCTTAGGTAAGCCGATTTTACTTTCCGCGTTCTGACCGGCAATAATAAATTTTGCCGAGGTCAGTTCTTTTTTAGCAAGGGGAATAATCTTCTGTATCAGGTAGTTAGCGGCTTCGGTGTTTTGCAACCATGAAAAATTTCCTAAAAAAAGAATGATCGGCTTATTAAGGTTTTTTTTGTTTAATTCTTTAACAATCATATCTTCTCCAGCACCGTTTGGGATGATGACCGGATTAATCCTTGGAGAAATATGATTGATGATCCCCCGGTCATTTTCGGAGACGGCTCCCACCATGAGCGCCTTTTTCCAATAATTTTTTTCCCATATTTTTAGTTTGAGAATATCCAATAAAAAGAAAGGTCTGATTATCGGGTTAAGAGAGTTAACAAAATGTTGATAAACCTGATACTCGATTGTTTGTTCAAGAAGAAAGATTGGGATATCGGTCTTTGGCAGATGAGGCATAATATAAAATGTCTCGGCATGAATAATATCGAAGATTTCTTCCTCCAATATTTTTTTTAGAATGCGTTCCGCCTCATTCGAATAATTTCTAACAATAAGAAAAGGTTTTAGACTAAAAATAGACTTAAAGATATTCCTCAATGTCCATGGGTGAGGTGACCGTTGACAGAAGTATATTGTTTGACAGTATGGTATCAGCTTTGAAAAATATTTTTTTTCCTGTTGATCTTTATATAAACAGACCAGGGTGATTTTATTATTTTTTGATAGATGTTTTAGAAGATTATATGTTCTTACCTGGCCTCCGGATGAAGGAGGATAAGGAACATAAGGAGTTAACATCAAGATTTTCATAAACCAAAGATAGTGAATTTATCGTTTTCAAATATGACTTTATATTCATCTTTCATTGATTTTATTTGATCTTCGCTTGAAGTAATAAGATACGAGTAGCCAAGTTTTTTTAATTCTTCCGGTGATTTAAAGATTGAAGGGGCTCCGCGACGATCAGATAAATAGAGAAGAGTAGTGTCACCCATTCTATCGGTCACTATTTTATCTTCGGGTTTTGTTAAACTATTTATGATCTTAGCCTCTCTTACCAGGTCGGTTGAATAGTTGTAGTAATTCTTAACTTGATAGAAAGAAAAAAACCAGGAGAACGCGAAAACCATAAATATTAGTGAAATAGATAAAAGTCGTGGAAATAGGTTTTTGTTTTCAATGATAAGATTAGTGCCAAGGCCGGAAAAAATAGCCAGAGTCGGCAAAATCAAAGTCTGGTAGTATTCATGTTGAACATTACCTCCTTGGAAAACAAATAAGTAAGACAGCGAAGCAATTAAGAAAAAATATAAGAAGCTTTTTTTTTGCTTCGAAATGGTTCCGATAAGAAAAACTGATGTTAAAAATCCGCCTAAAATTAGGTTATTTATCCGTTCAAAAAAGATCCACCTGAAAAAAGCGGGTTTAAAAAAAATCCTCTGCAGGCCGCCACCAGAATTAACCATCGTCAAGAGCCATTCGCTGTCGGGTATGCCTTCAGGATAAGTTTTTATGTAGCTCCTCCACAGAAAAAGAGGTAGAAAAGATAGGATAAAGAATCCGTAGATAAGAGGTTTTTTGACGAGCTTCAAACCGTTTGCTTTAAAAAAAAGACCGATATGTAAAGCAGCAAAAAAGATTGTTGTCGGTTTTATTAGAAGGGCAATCATGAAAGACAGGCAAGAAAGGAAATAGAATATAAAAGAAGCTCCCTTGCCAACTTTTGAATTTATTGGTTGATAGAGAAAAAATACTGAGAGCATAGCGAATCCAAGAGCTGTTGATTCGGGTAGAACGACCCTGGAAAAGAAAACAAAAAAAGGAAAAATAGCATAAATCAATGCGGATACGGTTGCCGATAAGCGATTCTTCTCCTTTAATAAAAGGTAGTAAATGACGGCAATGGTTATAAGCGAAAAAAATATCGAGATCAAACGACCCCACTGATCGATAGTAATGTATGGAAATAGTTGATAGAAGAAAGAAAAAAGACCGTTATAGATCGGAAACTCAACCATTCGATAACCTTGCGGATTGTCAAGTCCCGATTGGACATTTGAAAGATCGTCATAGCGTGGATGAAGAAGATCAAAACCGAATCGGACAAAATTTTTAGATACCGCAGCAGTATCCGCCTGTCTCCACGAGTGCAGGTCGGCGAGAGGAGTGTTAAATTTGTAGAGTCGGAAGACCAGTGCAACAAGAAGCACAATAAACAATATTAAATAGTCGCGTTTTTTCATATCTGCTTTTTCTTAAATTTTCTTCCAATTTTTTTTACCTTCGTATTTATGAAACAATATCCGATAAAAATACCGGAAACAAGCCAGAAAGTATAAGCAACTTTTGAAGCCTCGAAGACATCAATGTAAGTTGCGTTGATTAGAAGTGCCCCCAGCCCGAAAATATATCCTAAATTAATTACGTCTTTTGACCAGATGCTCTTGACTATCAGATAGATGATGCCGAAAAATAAAGATGTTCCCAAGAGACCAAACTCTCCCAACCAACGCAGATAGTCATTATCGGTTGCCTCGGTAATTGAAGATGGTCCAGTACCGAGAAGAATATTTTTTTTGAAAGCGTCAATGGCGCGAGGCCATTCCACTTGGAGTCGAGTAGCAAAGGAAATATCGGAAACAACGGTATTTACGGGTTTAAGATTAGCAGAGAGGGTTGCTACATAACTGTCTTCCTCTTCCTTATCACTGACTTCTCCGGATCGCGTTGCTTCGCTTAACTTTTCCTTTACGATTTTTTGTTTGAGAGAGTCGAGGTTTTCTTTACTTGTTTGATCTTTTAATTTAACGTAGAAGCTACCGGCCGGAAGTTCCTTGGAGGTTATTTTTTGACCGATATAAACAGCACCGGTTCTTTCATCGATTAAAATTCTTCTTACTTGAAATGTCTTTAGGAATCTTTTTGTCAATTCACCGCTACTGAACATCAGCGCTGCCGTAAGGACGGCAACAAATAAAATAAACCAGTATTTCCTTATATACAGTAGAAATCCTAAGGTTGCTACAACATATGCACCAAAAGAGATCCTTGAAGATGTATATATTAACACGATCAGTGACAAAACAAATAGGAATAGATAGTTCTTTTTATTTGTATGAAAATACATTGCCAATGCAAGCGGTATGCCGAAAACCAGGTAAGAAGCCAGATCATAGTGTCCGGCAAAAGTGGAAGAAATACGGGCTTCAGGGGTAAGATATAGCAGATAGCCTTTTGCGTACTCAGGATTCATCGTTTGGACGGCCGGCAGATTAAAGAATTTTTGTCCAATTCCATAAAGGGCAGATAGGCACAGAGCAATAAAGAAGTAGTTCAATAATCGAAAGAAATCTTTTCTATCTTTAACCATCGAAAAAGAAATAAAGAAGACCAGCATGTATTCAACTCTCCTTAGAAAATGGAGAAAG
>MWSR01000080.1 GCA_002050095.1 Microgenomates bacterium UTCPR1 | reverse complement strand
TCGTAGATATTATTAACCCCTAAATTTTTTTCAATTTTTTGGATACCGTCCTCGGTCAGATTGGCGGTTTTTAATTTTTCGTCGACTATATAATCTGTTTTTTCATCAAGCTGACTGACTATTCCTGCATAGCGATAGTACTTCGTAGTGTCTTCTTCATATGGGGCAGAAATGATATGGGGTGTTCGCGCTTCGTCAATCAAAACCGAATCTGCCTCGTCAATAATGGCATAAAAAAAACCTCTCTGCACAAGTTCATCCTTATTTTGAGCCATATTATCTCTTAGATAGTCAAAGCCAAATTCACTATTTATACCGTAGGTAATATCGGCATCGTAAGCTTCTTTTCTGGAAATTGGCCTTAGGTTGGTAAGTCGTCTGTCAACACTGTTTTTATCCATATATTCTGGATCATAGATAAAAGATTTATCGGAGATAATAGAAGCCGTGCTTAAACCCAAAAAATAAAATACTTCTCCCATCCACCCGGCATCTCTTCTGGCGAGATAGTCGTTGACGGTGACAAGATGAGTTCCTCGACCCGATAAAGCATTCAAGTATAGTGCCGGAACAGCCGACAACGTCTTCCCTTCTCCTGTTTTTTGTTCGGCGATTTTACCTTCATGAAGAGCAACAGCAGCTATAAGCTGAACATCAAAGTGTCGCTGTCCAAGAGTTCTTCTGGCCGCCTCTCTCGCCAGTGCAAAAGCCCAAGGGAGATTTTCATCTACTTTCGACTCATCATTTTTAAATAATTCTTTAAATTTTTTAGTCTCTTTAATAAACTCTCCGTCTTTTAAAACGCGCGCTTTATCTTCCAACTTATTTATCCTATCAACAACTTTCTGCAAACGGTTAATCTCTCGTTGATTATAATCAAAAAATTTTGAAAAAAAATTCAACATATATATTGGGTGAAAAACACAAAGCAATTCTTCAATATCGGGTCTTATTTCATAAAGTACTCTTGTGGTACGATTAATATTTTATCTGCTTTGTAAAAGCCATCTTCACTTGGTGACGATTTTGTTACAAAATGTACACTATCACCAACAATAATCTTTGAGAATCCAGACTTATTTACGTTTAACGTTTTTATATCAACAATTTGTTGTTTTGTCGTATCTTCTATGCTTAACTTGTAATTTGATTTATCGGCTGTCAAAACCGTGATATTGTAGTTTTCTTTGTCAACTTCGGTAATCTTCCCGTTCTCAACAATATATGGCTGGTCAACGAAGATCGAGTTGGCGGTTACCGTCTTGTCGGTAATAACTCCCGAGACAATTATATAGTCGTTTTTTTCAATATCGTCTTTTTTTATTTCCTTTTGAGTATCTCCGCTAATTTTGAAGTATTTTGTCAAAGCTTCATCAATCTTGATCTCATACTCACTCTCATTATCCTTTTTAATCTTAATACTATTTGAAGAAATGCTTATAGCTTTACCGGCAACGGCTCGAATATCCTTTTTCCTAATTTCGGCAACTTTATTGGCTACTTTTTCTTTTAAGTCTTCAACTGCTTTTTTATCTGCCGATGCTGACGAAACGGAGACCTCTGCGCTTGGGCTTGCCGTTTGAGCCAATACCGCCTGACCGATAAATCCGGCAATTCCAAGCACAATCGCTAATACCAAACTATATATAAGTTTTGATTTCATAGATCTTCCTGCAAATAATAAATTTTTAGTTCTTTCTCCTGGATGTTCATTAATTTATCATTTGGATAAGCAACGATTTTAATACTATTTTCACCCAAAGCTAAAGGGAAATCCGACTTAAAGCTTTCCTGTTCATTTCTGAAAACAACCTCTTTTATCGGAGATTGAATGACAACTAACGAACCTTTAGTTACTTTGCCTTTAATCTGAATAGTATCCTTGCCCGTTATAAAAGCATCGTTAGGCTCCTCTACTTCCAAAGCTTGAAAGTTTACTTCATTCTGTTTTTGGTTCTTTACTGCCGAATTGGTTGGTGCAATCACTTTATTTTTATTAATCTGTATTTCTTTGTTTTTCGAAATAAGAAAAAAACCAAATATCGCACCAAGAGATACTCCAAAAATTATTGCTATAACCGCTTCTTTTTTCATAATGTTGTTCAACCACCACTACTAATTCCAGGATGATATTCTGCCATAACTTGAGGCAGATTTTTTATTATATCATTAATATTATACCAATATCCGAAAGACTTAAACAGTTTCTCTCCGGTAAGTTTTAGCAGCGCGGAGGCGGCAATAGCCGAATCTAACGGATTATTATGGACAAAAAAAGACGCAACAAGACCTGACAGGACATCACCGGTTCCTCCCTTTGTAAGGCCGGCGTTTCCTCCTTCAACAATAACCGTATGTTTTCCATCGGATATAATGTCATCAACTGCCTTTAACAATATTACCACTTTAAATTTTGCCGCCGTATTTTTGACGATATCAACTTTCTTCTCGGTAGAAAAATCATCGATTGATTGATCAAAGAGCGTTTCAAATTCTTTAAGATGTGGAGTAATTATGGGAATCGTTTTTAATTTTGATAACCAATCGACATCCATCATCTGTAAGGCTCCGGCATCAAAAACAAATTTTTTATTTGAAAAATTATTGATAAGATAATGAGTCAAGTTTCTCGTGTATTCGGCCTCGTTTTTAATTTTAACCAACATCTTAAGATTAACTTCTCCCCGTATTATCTTATGTTTACCTCTTTGTCTTACCATCCCGGGCCCCAGAAGAGTTACATCATCTTCTTTAATATAGTTTTCCAACTCTTTTTGAGGAACAACAATCCCATTTCTAAAAATTTTTTTTAAACTATAAAATAATCTTTCATTTTCAATTGTCGACGAATAGTGAACCATATCGACAAAATGCGAAGCAACTTCGGCTGCCCAGATGGAAGCGGCGTGAAATAATGATGAGCCGCCGATAATCAGAATCTTCCCGTTTTGACCTTTGTATGATCTTTCTTTGGGGAGCTTGATCTTGCTAAAAACAATCCTGACACTGCTCTTCTTTGATACTTTTATATGCATAATAATATGTTTATTGTATATTACCGATTAGTTTTTATTCTAATCTTACAACAATAATGATATAATTTTACATTATGAAACTAAGCCACAAGGAGTTAAGGAAAAAATTCTTCCAATTCTGGAAGGCTCGAGATCATAAAGAAGTACCGCCTATTCCTCTCGTTCCTCAAAACGATCCAACAACTTTATTTACCGGAAGCGGTATGCAACAACTTGTACCCAACCTTCTTGGCGCCCCTCACCCCCTTGGAACACGGGTTTTTAACATCCAACCTTGTTTTCGATCACAGGATATCGATGAAGTCGGAGATAATCGTCATACCACTTTTTTTGAAATGATGGGCAATTGGTCTTTCGGAGATTATTTCAAAAAAGAACAACTGACTTGGTTTTGGCAATTTTTAACCAAAGAACTTAAGTTTAACGAAAATCTTTTATATGTTACCGTCTTTGCCGGAGACAAAAAAAATAGCCTTCCTGCCGATTTGGAATCAAGAAAGATATGGAAAGATCTCGGAGTAGCAAAAAATCATATATACGAATACGGACCGGAAAAAAATTGGTGGTCAAGGGCCGGTGTACCCGATAACATGCCTCCAGGTGAACCTGGTGGCCCGGATTCGGAAGTATTTTTTGAATTCACACAAATCGCCCATGACAAAAAATTTGGAGATCACTGTCATCCAAATTGCGACTGTGGTCGATTTATGGAGATAGGCAATAGTGTTTTTATGCAGTATAAAAAAACAGATAAAGGTTTTGAAGAACTGCCTAAAAAAAACGTTGATTTTGGTGGTGGATTAGAAAGGATTATTGCCGCAAAAAGTAACGATCCCGACATCTTTAGGTCCGACCTATATCTTCCGATAGTTGAAGCTTTGGAAAAAATATCCAATAAACCCTACAGGGAAAATTCCGTTAAAAAAATGATGAGAGTGATTGCCGATCACTTAAAGGCGGCAACATTGCTTATCAAGACCGGCGTTTTCCCTTCGAATAAAGAACGAGGATATTTTTTACGCCGTCTATTAAGAAGAATTACGATTAAACTTCTTAAATTAAAAGGTTCATTGATTAAGGTTGAAGATCTTGATATGGTAGTCGATTCTATTGTTGAAATGTACAAAGGCATCTACTTTTGAAGATGAAGATAAAAACGAAATAATCACAATAATCAACGAGGAGATCGGTCGTTTTAATAAAACGTTAGAAAGAGGTTTAAAGATTCTCGAAAAAATGGATAAACCAACCGGGAAACAGGTTTTTGATCTGTATCAAAGTTACGGTTTTCCAAAAGAGTTAACCGAAGAACTATTGAGAGAAAAAGGTTTTGATTTCGACAGAAAACAATTTGATCTGGAGTTTGAAAAACATCGCAATCTATCAAGAACTTCATCGGCAGGGATGTTCAAAGGCGGTTTGGCCGACCATTCGGAACAAACAATTAAGTATCATACCGCCACTCATCTTCTTCATCAGGCTTTGTTCGACATTATCGGTAACTCGGTCAGACAGGAAGGATCGCATATAACTGCAGAAAGACTCCGTTTCGACTTTACATCTCCGACCAAGCCTACGGAAAAGATGATTGAAAAAGTTGAACAAATAATTAATAAAAAGATTAAAAACGAAATACCTGTTTCTTATAAAATAATTCCTAAAGGGGAGGCATTGAAGTTGGGTGCAAAATCGTTTTTCCGTGAAAAATATCCGGATATGGTAAAAGTCTATTTTGTTGGTGACTATTCAAAGGAGTTTTGTGGTGGTCCACATGTAAGAAATACAAAGGAAATAGGCCACATTGATATATACAAATTTGAGAAGATAGGCAGTAATCTCTATAGAATTTATGCGAAATAAATTCAAAAGTCAAAAGTTAGAAGACAAAATTGAACCGCTCCTTCCTCACGGTAGTATCCTACGGTTTATGGTATTATTAATACATTAAAAAAATGAAAAAAACATTCGTTTCTTTTTCCGACTTCGACAAAATCGACATCCGGGTTGGAGAAGTTGTCGAAGCGACAAATGTCGAAGGTTCACGAAACATCATCTCGATGATTGTGGATCTTGGAGAAAACTATGGAAGAGTAAATATTCTTTCTGGAATAGCCGGATATTATAAACCGGAAGATCTAATCGGCAATAAATATCCTTTTATTGCTAACCTAGAACCAAAGAAAATTATGGGTAAAGACTCGAATGGAATGATTTTGGTTGCCGACGATCCGGAGAGATTCTTTCTAATCCCTCTTGACAAAAATTTAAAAAACGGTACAGTTATAAGGTAATAAATTTATTAAAAATTTATAAATTATTAACTTAATTTACAATACGTCCTATGCCTAAAATCAAAAAAACGGCTAAAAATAAGGCCGATGAGGTTCACTACGAAACGCAGCCGGTAGTGGTTACAAAACAGAATAACGTTCCCCTGTACGTTTTTATGGGAGCGCTAATTCTTCTTGTTGGGTTTATGTTTTATAAGATGATGTCTCTTGAAAAGCAATTAACAACAGCTGTTGCCGGTAATCAACCTCCCGAACCGGTTAAACTTACTAAGGATATGATCAAGCCATTATTCAAATCGGGATTCCTGCGCTTTGGCGACGATAAGAGAAAAGTGCTTTTTGTTGAAGCAAGTGATCCAAGTTGTCCTTACTGCCATATTGCCGGCGGTCGTAATCCCGAGATTGGAAAAGATGACCCCAGATTTCTTTATGTCAGTGAAGGCGGTGAGTACGTACCACCTGTTCCCGAAATGAAGAAGCTCGTTGACGAAGGAAAAGCTTCTTATGTAATGCTCTACGCTCCCGGTCATGGGAACGGAGAATTGGCAACTCAAGCTCTTTACTGTGCCTATGATAGAAATAAGTTTTGGGAAGTCGACGATAAATTAATGTCAAATGCCGGTTATGAGCTTATCAATAACGTAGTAAAAAACGATGTCGAAAGTCTGCCGAAGTTGACCGAGTTTTTGGCTGACGTCATCGATCCTAAATACCTGGAAGAATGTATTTCGAGCAAAAAATATGCCGATAAGTTAAAGAGAGACTATCAGCTCGCCCAAAGCTTGGGCTACCAAGGTACGCCGTACTTTATTGTCAACACAACGCCGTTCCCTGGAGCATACAGCTTCAAAGATATGAAGTCGGTTGTTGATGAGGCGCTTAAATAAGTTAATCAAAATTAAAACCCCGCCTAAACCGGCGGGGTTTTTTGTTGGCTTTTTGTGATCCCAACCGGATTCGAACCGGTGTTTACAGGATGAGAACCTGCCGTCCTGGGCCTCTAGACGATGGGACCTTGAGAGTTGACTTTTCTTTTCAACTACTGTATCATTTTAACATCTCGTCCCCCATAAATAAAGTTAAAGAGGGGATTTTTTTTTAAAAAATGAAACCAACGGTTTTAACAAAAAACGGATTCCAAAAAATAGAGAAAGAGCTTGACGATTTGGTAAAAAACAAAAGACCATATGCTATCGATAGGCTTCATAAGGCCAGATCTATGGGTGATCTTTCGGAAAACAGCGAATACTCCGCTGCCAAGGAAGAACTCGCCTTTGTAGAAGGACGAATTAAAGAAATTGAAGAGATATTAAGATCTGTGGAAATTGTTGAAAACAGCAATAATAATGAATCTGTTGAGATCGGCTCGACTGTCATCGTCGAAGTCAACGGGAGAAAAGACGAATTTCAAATTGTTGGCGAATTTGAGGCCGATCCTATGAATAAAAAGCTATCCTTTACTGCGCCAATTGGAAAAGCACTACTAAACAAAAAAGTTAATGATCTAATTGAAGTTGAGATCCCTGCCGGAAAAGTCGCATATAAAATAATTGAAATAAAGTAAGATTTCCTGATATACTTCTCTGTACCAACTTTATAAACTTTACAAACTTTATAACTTTATAAACTGACATGATTTGGGTTGATAGAGAGGCAAATAGACTAAAAGAAAGAGGATTGGCTCTTGAATGGGCGGATGATATGAAAACTCCTTCGGGGAGAATCCATGTTGGTTCGCTTCGTGGCGTCATCGTCCATGATTTAATATACAAAGCCCTTATAGGGATCGGAGTCAAGGCAAAATTCTCTTACGTTTTTAACGATATGGATCCGATGGACGGTCTGCCAACCTATCTTGATAAAGATGTGTGGGAGAAGTATATGGGATTTCCTCTTTATAAAATACCTTCACCGGAAAAAAATGCAAAATCATTTGCCGACTATTTTGCCCAAGAATTCATTTCCGTTTTTAACTCGCTAAACTGTAACCCTCAAATAATCTGGTCATCCAAACTCTATCAATCCGGAAAAATGGATCCGATAATCAAATTAATTCTCGACAACGCAGACAAGGTGAGAGAAATCTATAAGCAAGTTGCTAAGGCGGATAAGCCGTCCAACTGGTTTCCCTACAATCCAGTCTGTGAAAAATGTGGAAAGATCGGCACTACCAATGTTCACAAATGGGATGGTAAACATGTTTATTATCGCTGTGAATACCATATGGTCGAGTGGGCAACAGGTTGCGGTTACGAAGGCAAAGTTGAACCAATAAAAAATAACGGAAAACTTCCATGGAAACTAGACTGGCCGGCCCACTGGAAAGCAATAGGAATAACCGTTGAATCTTCGGGTAAGGACCATATGTCATCCGGCGGTTCTTATGACATGGCGGTCCAGATCTGCTCCCAGATACTTGGAATTAAAGCTCCCGATGCCCTTGGAGGATATGAATGGTTTACGGTTGGAGGGAAAAAAATGTCCTCATCAAAAGGCATTGGTTCTTCGGCTAAAGAAGTAGCAGAAATCCTCCCTCCCGATCTATTTCGGTTTCTACAGGTACGAACACCAATAAAAACTCATCTTGATTTTAATCCTTTTGGTGATACCATTCCTCGCCTATTTGACGATTACGATCGCTGTCTCGATGCCTATTTTTTAAAACTGGAAAAAAATCTTCCTCCGGGAAAAAACGGAGAAGTTTTAGCCGATTTTTCCAGGATAATTGAACTTTCAGAAGTAAAACCGTTACCAAAAAATAGAATTTTTATTCCAAGATTCAGAACTATAGCAGGATTACTACTTTCAAAAACACGAAACATTGAAGTAGCTTTTGAAAAACAAGCCGGCCGCAAACTAACCAATGAAGAATTGAGTCTTCTTCAAGAAAGAATAAGATATGCAAAAATATATTTGGATAAGTATGCTACAAAAAAGGAAGATAAGGTAACAACTTTTACTCCCAACGATAACCAAAAAAAATTCTTGACGACACTTAAAAAAAACCTAAGCGGTCTTAAAGTAGAACCTTCCATACAAGTTGATATCTACCATAAAACCACTTTTGATACGATCAAAAAAGTTGGTATCAAACCCAAAGATGCTTTTAGCGCTTTTTATAATGTGTTAAACGGCAAGCCTTATGGCAAAAAAGCCGGCGAATTAATCACCGAATTGGGAGTTGATAAGGTGATTAAATTAATTGACATATAATATCTGATTTAAGTTTTCTTACCGCAAATTTATATTGCAAATCTATGGTCCGTTTTTCTTTCAAGAGACATCGTATTTGCTAAAATATGTCATAGAATAAGTACTTATGTTTTGAATTACCGTAAATGTTGTATTTTACTAACAATCAATATTTAATTTATGAACAGATTAAAAAAAATTCTGATCGCCACTCACAATCCGGGAAAGATAGCGGAATTTAAACGGGGACTAAAGAAATTAAGCGATCGAGGAATAAAAATAGTTACATTAAAAGACGTTGGAGTAGAGGATAAACCCGAAGAAACCGGTAAAACGTTTAAAGAAAACGCTTTAATTAAGGCAAAATTCTACTCTCAAAAGACTGGCCTTCCTGCCCTTGCCGATGACGGAGGACTGGTAATTCCCTATCTAAAAGGAGAACCAGGTGTAAAATCGGCCAGATGGTTAGGTCGGGAAGCAACCGATCAAGAGCTCATCGCCAATACACTAATCAGACTTAAAAATGCAAAAAATAAACAAAGAAAGGCCTATCTTGAGCTCTTCCTTTGTTTCTATGATCCCGATAAAAACAAACAAATATTCGCCAACACAAAAATAAACGGTCATATCGCCAACCGACCTAACCACGTTGTCATAAAAGGATTCCCCTATCGAGCACTTCTCATTATCGATAATTACAATAGATACTACGACGATCTAACGGAAAACGAGCACAAAACGGTCAATCATCGACTATTAGCATTGAAAAAAATAGTCAAAAACATTAATATTTACTTGTAGTAATCGTTTATTACTTAAATAACACCATTATGCTATCAATAGAGTACATCAGGAAAAATAAAGAAAAGGTCTTAAAGGCTGCAAAAAATAAAAACCGAAAAGTTGAACTTGATAAAATACTGTCTCTTGATGATAAAAGACGGGATTTTATAAAACAAATACAAATACTTCGTGAAGAAAGAAATAGATCCGGTAAGTCAAAACCGACCCCCGAACTTGTTAAAAGAGGGAAAGAACTTAAGGAACAGCTGAAAGAACTTGAAGAACAACTTAAAAAAAATGAATTGGATTTAGATATCCTGCTTTTACAGGTTCCGAATGTCCCTTTAGACGAAGTCCCTGTCGGTAAAGATTCAACAGAAAATGTTGAAGTTAAAAGATGGGGAAAGATGCCCAAATTTGATTTTTCACCAAAGTCACATATGGAACTTGGTTTAAGTCTTGACCTTTTTGACTTAGAAAGAGGAACGAAAGTTTCTGGCTTCAGAGGGTATTTTTTAAAAAATCAGGCGGCAATTTTGCATATGGCCATCCTTTTCTTTGTCTTTCAGAAACTGTCAAAAAAAGGTTATACTCCCTTTATCGCCCCTTCAATTATTAAAGGCTTCACTCTATTTGGATCGGGACAGTTCCCATGGGGGGAACAAGAAGTATACAAGCTAAATGACGAAGATGCTTATCTGTCCGGAACAGCGGAAATTCCTATCACATCATACTACTCAAACGAAATTCTTAACGAAAAAGATCTACCGAAAAAATTTGTCGCCTTCTCTCCGTGTTTTCGAAGAGAAGCCGGGAGCTATGGTAAGGATACGAAAGGATTATATCGACTTCACGAGTTTTGGAAGGTTGAACAGGTAATTATCGCCAAAAATGATATTGAAGAAGCAAAAAAACTCCATGAAGAGCTGCAAAAAAATACCGAAGAGGTTTTAGAAGATCTGAAGATACCTTATCGGAAGATGTTGATGTGTACAGGCGATATGGGTGAACCTCAAATAAAGAAATATGATACCGAAATCTGGATGCCGTATAGGAACGATTACGGTGAAATTGCTTCAAACTCAATTATGGGCGATTTTCAGACTCGAAGATTAAAGATAAAATATAGAAAAAAAGACGGGACAACGGACTACTGTTATAGTTTAAACGATACCGCCGTGCCCTCGCCAAGAATCCTTATTGCTATCCTTGAAAATTATCAACAAAAAGACGGCTCTATATCGGTTCCCGAAGTTCTTCGTTCTCTTACCGGTTTCTCCGAAATTAGAAGTAAAAGTTCAGACATAGCCAAACCCTACTAAATCAGACAGGTCAACCTCTATCTTGCGCCTGTCATGGCGTTGGAGTTGGAGAAGCCAACATACTCGTTCCACAATTTATCTTATTTTCGGTTCCTTTGATAAAATACTCTTTTCTTCCAAAGAAACAGTTTTTTTCAACAATATTTTCGGGTTTTTCGTACCAACGACTTCCTGATGTGTAATTTTTTAGAAGATAACTCATAACTCTGTTCCAAATCGGTGCCGCACCGGTTATTCCGGAAGAAAGATATGGGTTCATAGGAGTGTTGTCGTTATTCCCTACCCAGACTACAACCAGAAAATCTGGAGTATATCCGATTGTCCAGTTATCTTTTTTACTGTCGGTTGTACCAGTTTTTACGGCCACCTTATAACCGGGAACTTCCAAAGATGTCCCCGAACCAAACGCCCATGTTCTGGCGAAATTGTCTGATAAAATGTCCGATATAATGTAAGCAACCCCCGGATCCATCTCTCTAATTTTAAAAGGTCGAGCCTCCCGAATGATATCCCCTTGAGTATTGCCTATTTTAAGATAGTAGT
>MWSR01000075.1 GCA_002050095.1 Microgenomates bacterium UTCPR1 | reverse complement strand
TTTACGGAGTTGAAAAGTGAAATAATATAATTAAGCTACATATGAAAAAGCTATTATTTGTCTTATTTTTTTCTTTTATCATCGTAGCGTTTCCCTCGATTGTCAGGTCCGTCGATAACTATATTGATTCAATCTATCAGGTTAAAACGACGCAGAATGTCGTCTACGGTCAGGCGTTGGGATACAACGGAAAACAAGAGACTTTACTGCTCGATCTATATCAACCGGAAGACGGCGGAAGCGAAAAAAGACCGCTTATAATCTTTATTCATGGTGGCTCCTTCGTTGCCGGTGATAAGTCCGTCTATACCGATAACGCCGTTGATTTAGCAAAGAAAGGTTATGTCGTCGCGTCGATCAACTACCGACTCGACACCACCCACAATACTCCTTACAATGCCAAATCACCCGATCTTGATAAACCAATAAGCTCCTCAAGAGCCGATACTCTGATGGCTTTGAGATTTCTTCTTTCCAAGCCCGAATATAGGATAAATGACAAAATAGTCTTCGTCGGCGGCTCTTCCGCGGGAGCCATAACTGCTCTCTATACCGCATACAGTGAAGAAGTCGATGCAAAAAAGATTAAGGCCGTTTATTCGATTGCCGGAACGGTCATTGACAGCGATTTTGACCTGATTGATAAAGGTGATCCGCCAAGCATTTTATTTAGCGGGACCACCGATGGCATCATCCCTTACGAAATGGCAAAGGGGACGGTCGATAAACTGAAAAAAGTCGGTGTCAAGGCGGTTCTTGTCACCTACAAGGGTGAAGGCCATGAGATTATAAGCAAGGAGAACTTTGACATCCATCAAAGGCTGGCTAAGTTTTTATCCCCTTATGCTCAAGGAAAGACCGGTAAGAAAGGGAAGGTCACTCCTACCGTAACTTCAGCGGTGACAGATAAACCGAAAGTGACGGTCAAACCTTCAATCACCAAGGGGCTTTCGCCGACATCGATCAAGCAACCGACGGCGACTCCAACTTTTACTCCGACGCCAACAACAATTCCGTTGACAATGGAAGGATTAATCGAAAATTATCTAAGTAATAATGCCGCTTTTGACCTTAATAAAGACGGGATAGTCAATGGTTTTGATTATTTTCAGCTTTATAAAAAATGAATAAATTTTTATTAAGAACCGTTGTTTGGGTTTCGGTATTTATGGTTTTTGTCTTTGGTTATCTGTTATATTTAAACAAAGTCAATAGAGCGATTGAGTCGAGTACCAAGCTGATGCTGCTTCCCGAAAAGATTCCGTTAAGAGCGGTCGGGGACAGATTTTTTGTCTATATTCTTCTTAATTCGCAGTTTAATGATACCGTTGCCGTTGATACGGTGGTTAAGTTTGATAAAGATGTTCTTGAGGCGCTTGATGTTGTGCCTTTGGGCTCTTTTCCGACCTTTCCCGAGTCGGGGAGAGTGATCGATAACGAGAAGGGATTGGCCTTTTTGTCGGCGGTTAACTACGATGAGGAAAAAAGAAGATTTGCTTCACCCTATAGGAATATCGGACTTTTTGGGCGAATTAGTTTTCAGGTAAAAAAGTCGGAGCCGACGAAAATTGAGTTTTTATATGACCAGAATAAAACCAACTTGACGAATATCATCGAAGTGGAATCAGGGAAAAACAGCATCCTTGGGCCAAACCAACTCCCCGGAGCAGTGGTGGAGTAGGAGAAAATAATTGACAAAAAAAGACTTATAGTTGATTATAGTGACGTAGTTTGATAAAATGACATCCTATGTCGGATCAACTTTCCAGAAGAGACTTTTTGAAGCTTGGAGGATTAGGAGCATTAGGAGCATTAGGAAGATTAGGAGCATTAGGAGCATTAGGAAGATTAGGAGCATTAGGAGCATTAGGAGGTGTACTTGAAGCTTGTGGTCCTAAAATTCCTGAATACAAAGATAGAGGAGAAATAAGCTATGGTGATGGTCGCCACGTACTTTTTAATGGACGTACTTACTTAAGGGGAGAGTTGCCATCGGACGCAAAAAGAGCATTAGAGAGGGCTGAACTTGAAGTCAAAAATGCGTTTGAGAAGAAAGGTCATGATTTAATTTTTCCTAACATTCCTAATAATCAATCAGATGGCTATCGCTTTGACGAAAGTAGAGTTTCATATCATGTCTTCAGATTAAATGATGGATCTCTAGTTACTAAAGTATTAATCGGCCATACCTACCCAAATAATAGTCTAAAGACAGCGAATGAAATTACTGAAAATAGTTTGATGATTGTGGGAGAGGAATATATGCCTCCAATTTTTTTTAAAAAAACCGAAGTCACAACACCAGACGGAGAAAAGAGTAGAGTTGTAGTTAATTATTTGACAGGAGAGGTATTTCATATAGTGACAAAGGAGTTAGGCTTAATGGACAAATTTACGAGTTTTATAAATGATGAACAAAAACTTCCCACATTTAAAATTTCAAAATTGAGGATAAATGAAGACACTGAGTTTTCACCATTCTCCATGTTCGATCCAGGCTCTAGTGAATTTCAATCTAAAATAAGAGATTTACAATCGATAATCAATAGATTAGTGGTAACTACTGGAGATCCAGAATTTGATAAAACATTTAAAGAAATATTTTTAAGAGAATTTTTTTGTTTTGATAATCCACGAGAAAATGTTATTAATGCTCTTAAAGATATGGGTTTGTCGGATAGCGATTTTTATTCATTAAAAGAAATTGCAAGAAGTTTTAAAGTATCAGCACCTTTAAATCCACAAGAATCAACTATTTTTAATGCTATTTTTAATACTATGTTAGATAATGACTTTAATCTTGAGGAATCTTTGCAACAAATCAAAAAGACAATAAAGGATCATAATAATGATTTTTTTAATTTTATAAAGACGTTAAATGATCATGAAGTTCAGTTGCCATTTGGGACACAAAAGTTATATGTACTAAAATTGGTAAAGGATGAAAAAATTAAATGGTTTTTACTTGGTGAAGAAGTGGCAACCGATCTTGATCAGGAAGGTCAATCCTTACATCTTGAAGATGGCAAAATAATACCAAGAAAGGACATATTTAGTTATGGAGAGATAGGTGAAAAATGGGTACCTTACTTTCTATCAATAGCCAATCGGCAAATAGTTGATTTTCCTGCCGAACAAATTGCAAAAATTGATAGAGAAAAGAATAAACCTTTACGAAGGCTAATGCGTCGTGATGGATACGAAGTTGGTGGCGTTTTTTCTGTAGATCCTGAAGCTCTAAAGATAGTTAGGGATCCGTCGGCACATGACTCAAAGAGCATTAAAAGAGGACTTATATTTGAAGGAGATAAAAGAGGGGACTATATATTTTATGAACTTGTCAAAGGCACTTTTTGGAATAATGACCAGAGGCCGGTTAGTATGATTGGAAACAGACGTTGGCCTTTAATTGGAAATAATCCTATTCAGTATGAAGATGTTACGGATGCTATTTTACAATATTCCGCAGCCGGTTATGACACGATATATCCTCACTTCTATGATCCGGCGACTCTGATGTCTTTGTTAGCAAGTTATGCAAATTCAATACAAACTAAACAGTTACTATTAGATAAACTTTACGAAAATAATCTGCCGACGGAATTAGTTAATTCTATTAAGTTCTGGAATGATAATGAGAAAGGTTCGTATGTGCTATTACCCAAAGGTACGAACATATTTTATTATGATAGTCAAACAAAAAGTCAAATAAAGATTCAGGTAGATAAGCCTGTGCCTGTGAAGATTACTAGTATTCAAGCATATGCTAACAACAGCGAGAAGTTATACGGAATTATTGGAAATAAAGAAGACAAATATTTAACTGTTGATATGGATGGGCTTGTGTTGTTACAAGCCGACAGTAATTTTGACATAGCAATCCGAGAGGCTGGTATTTTAGCTACAATTGTAGCCCTGCTTTATGGCGGTTATACCGTGTATAATAACCCTGCTATATTAAACCCCGCTTCATTACTGGACATGATAAGAAACGCCATACCAAAATTTATACGCTAATACTTCGGTTTGAATTTTAGCAACTGATTCTTGACAACTATAAAATGTTCTTGTATCCTGGGGGGGAGGATGGGAATGAAATTAAAAGTTAAAAATGAAAATTTAAAAATTATGAATAATCCAAAAAAACAAAATTTACTTCATAGAATGAAGATAGCTAAGGGACATTTGGAAAAGGTTATTCAGATGGTTGAGAAAGGGGATTACTGCCTGGATATTATTCAGCAGTCGCAGGCGGTCCAGTCGGCTCTTTCGAAAATAGATAATTTGATTTTGGAAAATCATTTAAAAACCTGTGTTCGGGATTCAATAATTGCCAAAAAAGATATTGATAAAAGAGTTGAGGAAGTGATTGAGGTGTTTAAGAAGAGATGACTGGTTAATTGGTAGCTTGGTTACTTAGTTACTTGGTAATATGGAAAAAAATGGAATGACAAAGAAAGGCAGAGGACTGGATCCCGACTTTCGTCG
>MWSR01000060.1 GCA_002050095.1 Microgenomates bacterium UTCPR1 | reverse complement strand
CCCCAACCGCCACCGCTACTCCGGGACCTTCCGCAACTCTTATTCCCGTCTTGTGCGGAACCAAAGATTGTGATAATGCGACCAATCCGTGTCGTTCGGGTTATATCTGCGTCCAGGCTCATGACGGATCAAACTACTGTTCTTCACCCGATTTTGCCGAAGCCTGTAAATCAAACCCGTCCTACAACTCTTGTTGTACTGCGCCGGGAGTATCAACCTCAACACCTACGGAAGTTGTTTTGGCGAAGTCGGGTCCAACTTCAACCCCTTCGGCGCCCGTATCGGGATTCATCTCAATAAAATCCGTCTTGATGTATCTGGCTCCTGTAGGTATAATACTTTTGGGAATAATATTATAAATTAATCAATAAAATAATATGGTTAAAAAAACATCAACAAAGAGTGATGTTGATTTTAAGGAAACGGTTAAAAAGTTGGAAGACACCATAGAAGAGTATATGGTGGACAAAGCTCCTTTCCAGATTCCGGAGAATATAAAGGAGTTATTGGTTAAGATTGCTCCGTGGCTTTCGCTTATCGGGTTGATCTTCGGATTACCGTTAATTTTAGTCGGTCTCGGAATGGGAGCGGTACTGGCTCCTTTTGCCTTTTTGGGAGGAGTCCAGGCCGGAGTAAGTTTCGGGCTTGGGATGATTATTTCTTTGGTTGTTTTGGTGATGCAAGCAGTGGCGATTCCGGGACTCTTCAAAAGATCGGCTTTTGCCTGGAAGATGATGTTCTACGCATCTTTGGTTACGGTTGTACAAAATGTTGCGGGTTTTAATCTTTTTGGATTGGTAGTCGGAACTTTGATTTCATGGTATCTACTGTTCCAGGTAAAGAGTTATTACAAGTAATTTAAATTTAACTATTCATAGTTGTAGGGAGCGGCTTTGCCGCTCTCTATTTTTTATTTAAGAATTTCTTATGTTATCATTGACAGATGGATCTTAATGCTTACGATTATTACCTGCCGGAAAGCAATCTCGCCCTTTCTCCCGCTACACCTCGTGATTTGTCAAAACTATTTATCTATAATACTGCCGAGGACAGCATTAGCTTTGATAGGTTTTATAATCTTGATAAGTATCTGCCGACCAATAGTTTTTTGGTTCTAAACAATACGAAAGTTCTGCCGGCAAGAGCGACACTTAAAAAAGAGTCAGGAGGAAAAATAGTTTTATTATTTTTAGTTAACGAAATAGAGCGAATTGACGAGGTAAAGGTGATGGCGGATAGGCGGCTTGAGGTTGGAAATAAAGTTTTTTTTGAAAGCGGAGAAAGTTTGGAAGTTATCAGTCAAGACGAAAATTTGTTTGTCTTGAAGTATGGTTTTGGAAAAGATAGTTTATTTTCGCTTCTTCAAAAATACGGAGCAATGCCTATCCCTCCGTACTTGAAGAAATCACCGCTAAAAAAAGACGAGTTGATGGAGAAGTATCAAACTATTTTTGCAAAAGAAGACGGCTCATCGGCTGCACCAACGGCATCTCTTCATTTTACTAAAAGGGTCTTTGATAAATTAGATAAGAAGGGTATCGATAGGTACTTTGTCACTCTTCATGTTGGTCTTGGCACTTTTGCTCCTCTAACCGATGAGAATATGAGAACAAAGAGGCTTCATGAGGAGTATTATGAGGTGAACGGTGAGACTATTTTAGCCATTCAAAGGCAAAAAAGTGCAGAAAAAAAACTGGTTGCAGTTGGAACTACAGTAGTGCGTACCTTAGAGTCGGCGTTCAAAAATTTTATCACACGAAAGTCTCTCCCTGACCTCAAAGAGGCCGGGTCCCTCTCGAAAGTGAAAAATTTTTGTCCGCCTCCTCTTATCAGTAAAACCGATTTATTTATCCTTCCTCCCTATGATTTTAAATTAGTTGACATAATGCTCACCAACTTTCACCTGCCAAAGTCATCTTTAATGATGCTCGTTGAAGCGTTTTTGCAGTATAAAGGAGCAAAGAGAAAGCTTGTTGAACTGTATAAGGAGGCTATTAAAAATAATTTTCGTTTCTACTCGTTTGGTGACGCGATGGTGATAGTATGAAAGTATCAGGAAAAAGATGCAAAGAATTTATATATGATATGCTCATCTTATGATGATTGTAGTTAATACGTTGTTTGGTTTTTTATATTAAATAGATTTTTGAGTTATATAATATATAGTTGTTATTATAAGTTTCGTTTATTCATAGGTATTTAATAAAATTAATTATGCAGGAAAATACTGACATTAGTATTTTTGAGAAATACGCCCCTCATAGTCAAAGGGAAGTAATTATTGAAAGTCTTATTGGTCGTTTATCAAGTGAGGTTGAGAATACCCATAAGATAACTAATCGTCGCAAGGAAGAGCTTGGTCAAGAAGCTAAAAAAGCAGCTTTGAGATCATCAAAAGATGCAGATATCTATTGGTCAGAAGTATGTGATATTACCAGTGACTTTTATGAAAGGATGTACCTATTTGCTAGGTTGCAGATGGATGAACTGAATAGTAGCCCAAAAGAAATATTACAGAGATATTTAGATGATATTCGACATAAACGAACAAATCATGTATCAAATCAGGATAATGAATTGAAATCGAAGATTCTATCAACATTCGACGAATTTATTACTCCAGCTGATATTGTTACCTTAGTAAAGGATCCTGTAAGAGATGTTTGCGATCCAGAAAGATATGGGGTCAAAACTCCTAACTGCGTACAAGTATCGACAGTTTTCTCTCAAATCTTTAAAGAACTAGGGGTTAATGCTGTTCCAGTTAATTACTCATTTGATAGTCTAATTCCTCATGTTGGAATTTTTTTAAAAGAAAAAGGAGCATTGTTAAGATTTGATAAAGGGCAATCTGACCATGGTGCTGATATTACAGTCGTGACTGAAACTAGTATAGGAGTACTTGAAAGATGGTTAAAGAGTAGGAGTTAAGGTTTTTTATATAGGTGATATTTATTTTTATAGTTAAAAATGAGTAGTTTTTTCGAAGTATCACACCGATCTTCAAGATCAAAAGCAAGATTAGGGGAGATAAGGACGGATCATGGCGTGATTAAGACACCGTCCTTTGTTGCGGTCGGGACGAAAGGGACGATTAAGACGCTGACCCCTGAGCTTGTGCGGGAAATAAAGACGCAGGTTGCTTTTGTTAATACTTACCACCTTGTCACTCATCCCGGAGCCGATATTATAGAAAAGGTCGGTGGGATTCATAACTATTCAAAGCTGAATATGCCTTTAATGAGTGATTCGGGGGGATTTCAAGTCTTCTCGTTAGCTCAAAGTAGTAGAGCTCGGCAACATAATTTTTCTCACACTTCATTTATTCAACCAGGAGTAAAACAGTCCCAAAGAAAGGCCGATGTCCGCGGAGAAGAGGAGCCTTTACTGGTCAAGATAACAGAGGATGGAGTGAAGTTTAGATCAATATACGATGGGCAGTTGGTTGAGTTTACCCCCGAGAAGTCGATGGAGTATCAGCTTAAGATTGGCGCTGATATCAATATGGCTTTTGATGAGTGTACTTACTATCCTGCAACTCATGAATACGCAGAAAAAGCTATGAAAAGAACTCATCAGTGGTTAAAACGTTGTATCCAATTTGGAGCTCAACAACGTGTTTTTTCATCGACTTCACCCCCTAAAGGGGGGTCCCCCAAGTCATTGACTCAAAAACAGTTGTCCTCGCTCCCTTTCACTAATCATCAATCACTATCCGCTAACCGTTATTTATATGGCGTTATTCAGGGAGCGATATTTGAGGATCTTCGCAAGAAATCGGCCGAGTTTGTGGTTTCACAAAATACACCGGGAGTGGCGATTGGGGGAGTTTCGGTTGGAGAAACAAAAAAGGAGATGAGAGACCAGGTAAGGTGGGTTGCTGATTATTTGCCGAAGGATAGACCGGTTCATCTTCTTGGAGTTGGGCAGATTGATGACATTGTTGATTTAGTAAAGTATGGGATAGATACTTTTGATTGTGTTGAGCCGACAAGGTTGGCGAGGATGGGAGTCTTGTATGAGGTTCGAAAACAAAATTTTTTATCACAGCGGGGGCCCTTTCGACATGCTCAGGATAAACCCTACCCCGAAAGTGAAAAAAATTTATTTTCTTCACCTCCTTATGAGATCGATATTACCCAGTCGATTTATAAAAACAATTTAGAGCCGGTTGATGTAAACTGTGATTGTTATACCTGTTCAAATTTTGCCAAATCCTATCTTCACCATCTTTTTAAACAGAGGGAGATTCTGGGTTATACTCTGGCAACAATCCACAATCTTTGGACGATGGAGAGGCTTTTTGAAAAAATAAGAGAGATGATTGGAAACAATTTGATCTGATCTTTTCTTAAGCTTTAGCTTTTAAAAGATTCTATAAGCTCTATTAAAAGTATCGAAATCAACCTCTTTTTTTCCTTCAAGCTGGACTTTAGTTATTGCAAGCTTGGTATCATCGACCAGTTTCATCTCGGTTATTTTTAATCTCTTACCGTCCGGAAGAGCCGTCCAGATACCGGGCCAAGAGTAGAGGCCACGGTAGAGATTGTAGACAGAGTTTGGAATCTTTAGTTTTTCGAGATTGATAAATCCATCTTGTTTATTAAGTTTTTTTGTATAAGTTGCCTGCTTGTGATCCTGCTCTTTTAATGGGAAGATCTTTTTTACATCTCTGTTTTTTATCAAATCTAAAAACATTTCAAAAGACAGATCGGTTAATTCTTTCTCAAGATCAGGTCTTAACCAGTATTTTTTTATTGTTAAACTTTGTTGAGCAATTATTGGTCCATGGTCGATCTTTTCATCCATTTTGATTATCGTCACACCGGTTGTTTCGTCTCCATTTATCAAAGCGGTGGCGATCGGAGAGCTTCCCCGATACTTTGGTAGAAGTGACGGGTGGATACACCAGAAACCAAGTTTAGGAAGATCAAGCAGATGGTCGGGTATTATTCCCGCATAGGCATAGACAAGAGCGACATCAATATGATAGCGATCTTTTGTTTGTGGAAGCGTTGTCTCCACTTTTATATTATATTTTTCGGCAATTTCTTTGACAGGAGTCGGGGTCAGGACTCTTTCTCTTCCGGATAATTTGTCGGGTTGGGTAATCACGAAACTAATATCTAATAGATCCGTCAGAGTTTTATCGGTTAGAATTTTTTCCAGAAAATTGGCGGAAAAATAAGGGGAGCCCAGATATGCGATAGTAAGTTTCTTCATTTTTCGTTATCCGTAATCTTGGTAGGAATAATCTTCTCCTGTTTTATTGTCGGCGACATTGAGGCCTCCTTGGTTGGCGAGGGGTAAGGGGTGTAGGTTGGGTATGGTGTAATTGAAGTAATAAAATCAATTATTTTGTTTGTTTTTTCAACTTTCTGGCCAGATCTGAAACCGACGATAAAGATAAGTATAGATAATAGAGTGAGAAGAAAAATAATCTGTGCTTTCTTCATATAATTAGTATTATACTAAATGATAACGACTAATTTTTTCTATGAAAAATAAAATATTCATTAGATTATCTTTTCTAATATTGATAACGGCAGTTGTTTTTTTTACGGTTGTTAATTTTACGTCTGCTCAAGAAGAAACCGATAAACAGTTTTTTTTGGACACAAAGAAGTTGCTGGATGATCTTAAGGGTGGGGAAGTGTTGATGAACCCGGGAGCGGGGACGGTTTGTTTTAATGCAAAAAGACTTGATCTTAACGAAGGAGAAGGTGGACAGTTTCAAAACCAGACTCCCGACGCGGTTGAGAGGGTTAGATTAAGAGGAAAATGTCCGTTTGACAGCGGTTGCGCTTTATTTCGCGTCTATGGCGGAACAGGGGTGGACTATGTAAAAAATAAAGGAGCAATTAAACCTGATGAAAACGATTTTGTTGATCTTAAGATAACTCTTCCAAAAAGCGATCATATCGATGAAATTATCGAAGATAAAGGACTACTTGGACATGTATTATATTTCTACTACGGACGAGGTACTTTTAATACTCCTCCACCGTCGGAAGAAACAGGTCAAGGGGTTGGGACGGCGGAAGCCAAATCACAAAACCTTGGCATCATTACTTTTAACTTTTCCGCAAGTGGAGAGCCGCCCGAAGGGACAGAGCAAACCTGTGAATTTATTGCCTGGGATCCGTATGGGCGAGTCTTTGATGCCGTGTCGCTTGAGCCGATACCTAATATAAATGTTGCCCTGATAGACAGTAAGACAGGAGAGCCTGCCGTTCAGCGATTTCAGGCAAATAATGATACCACCTTGGCCGATGGACTTTTTAATATTCTTGTTGAGAATGAAGGGATATATCAACTTTCCTTAAACGGCCTATCTTCTCATAGATTTTCCGATAACCCGACTTTAAATCCGAACTATTCAAGGATATACTATGATCTCTACTATCCGGATGATGTTTTCGAAGAAAAAAAAGGTGTCCCGACTCATCACGATATACCTCTTCAGCCAATCGGCACTCCATATTATGCCCCCAAAGTCGAGATTATGAAGCTTGAGCCGTCAATTAATATGGGGCTTTCAACTTTGTATAAGGGTAGGGTTTCCCATCCTTTTGCCAAAGTCTGCCTTAAAGGCGAAGAAAGTGGAAAGGAGTACGGTTGTGTTGCCAATGCCGACAGATTTGGAATCTTTCAGATATATGTAAAAAGCAATAAGGTTCCGATAGAAGAAAGATTGATTCCGGTGGCAACAAAAGTTAATATAGATCAACTTTTTTCGGACAAAAAAACTCAACAGACTTTAAATATTGATTCCTTATCGGACGGCGGAAAAGAGAATCAAAACGAAATTCTCGGTTATGATCCGGTGTTTAGCCATCTTGAAGGTTTTGCATATGACGGAAAAGGAAATATCTCCCCTCAAGCAACAATTAACATCGTACTAAGGTCGAATAATAAGATTGCATATTCAACAGTAGCCGATGACAAAGGCTTTTTCATTATTAAAAGCGAAAATTTGCCAATTATGGAGTATGAGATCCGAGTTATTCCTTTAGGATCGGCTACGGCAGTTCGTTATTCAACGACCGAGTTTGCAAGACTCAACAAATCATATCTTAACTCAAACAAGGTTAATCTTCAGGCGATAACAAAAGACGGACAGGCAATCGATAAACGGGTTAAGAATTCCGGGGAAGATAATCCCGATCTTAATCTTTCAAAAGAATCAGTCACTGGAGGAAAATCAACGTTAAAAAATTCCTTCAATTTTAAAATACTTTTGGTCATATTTATTTTAATAGTCTTAGTTGTTGTCAGTATTGGGATCGTCGTACACATAAAAAAAAGCAGGGCGGATAGCGAAAGATAAATTATACGTCATCCCGATGAAAATCGGGATCCAGACTTAATTCTGAAGAAAAGTAGCTTGGTTATGGGCTACCTGGTTAGAGAGAGGTCGTAGAAGATAGACGAAAACTTGGCTTGCATTTTTTAATCCAAAACAATACATTTATTATATGAAGAAGTTTCTAATTTTTGTATTGACTCCTATATTTCTACTATCTCTACTGTTATTTTTCGTCTTTCTTGGTTCTACGGATGCTTTATTTATCCCCAATAGCGGTCTGGAAGGTACGGTCAAACAGTTGATGGAGCAGGGAAATCATATTGCGTGTTTAAATGCCAAAACAAAAGAGATTTCTGTTCCTAAGGATTGGTCAAAACCGGCAAAAGGGAAGATAGTGGTTTCGGGGAAGACCTGCAATTCACCGACAGGGTGCAAAATTTTGAGGTGTAACGGGTCCAATACCGACCTTCAAGTTAATGAACATTTAAAAGATATTTGTAAAACTCATCCTGAAGACTGGGTGGGATGTAAAAACGAAGACAAACAAAAAAAAATTGATGAAGATATTAAAAAAAACGTTGAAGTTGAGCCGGGTTGTCAAGAGATAAAAAATTACACTATTCTTAGCCGATCGAATGATAATAAAGTTATAAAAGAAGTTAGCGCTGCCGATGGGTCTTTGCCCTTGGGGCCGGTAAATGTTGAGATAGATGATTCCTATGTTGTCCATGTTGATTATCAGTATTACCTGTCTCAACCCGGCGAAACGACTCTGGTAGATCTCGGATCGGGAGAAGCGATAACACCCGGACAGGAACAAACTCAACAACTTGGAACAGTTACTTTTAATTTCAACGAAGCAACCGATGAGGGATCGATAACCGATTGTGAGATAATTAGCTGGGACCCGTACGGGCGGGTCTTTGATGCCGTGTCGCTTGAGCCGATGTCGGATGTCAAAGTCACTTTAATTGACGGAAAAACCAAAACTCCCTCGGTGATGAAGTTTAATTCCAACAATGATTTTACCGATCCGCGAGGGGTATTCAATATTCAAGTTGAAAATGAAGGACAGTACGGATTGGATGTAGTTGCTCCTTTAACCCATTTATTCTCCGAAACACCTAATATTAATCCAAAATATATCAATATTTATTCGGACATCTACACAAAAGGGAAAGTGTTTCAAGAAAAACAAGGTGTCCCGACCCATCACGACATTCCTCTTCAGCCGGTTGGTGAGCCTTACTACAGTGCGGTAGCCGAGCTTATCGAGGGAAGCCTTCAAGTAAAGGGATTTAGTTCGTTCGTAAACTATTCGGGAAAGACGACTTTCCCTTTTGCCAAGGTGTGTCTTGTCGGAGCGGTTTCGGGTAAGACGGTAGGTAAATGTGTTAATGCCGATAAATTTGGCAACTATTCGATAAATGTCGATAAAAAAGAAATTCCTTTTGAATTCCTTGAGGTAGGTATCTATAAAGTTGATCTTAATGACGTCACCAAAGTTAATAGTCGGGAAAGTAGATTAAGAGATGTCGGATACGAACCGTTCCTTTCCTATATCGAAGGTTATGCTTATGATGAAAAAGGAAATAAACTGACCAACACAACGGTGAATGTTAAGCTGGGCGGAAGCGGTAAAACATTCTCGACAACTGCAACCGATACGGAAGGAAAGTTCATAATATATAAAAGCGATCTGCCTTTTATCAACTACCATCTCGAATATGTCAATGTAAAAGGTGATGCAGTTGAAAAAACAACGTCGGAATTTTTGGCCGATAATCGGCAGTATATTAAAAATGAAGCATTGGATCTTGTTTTGGGAACAAAAAATAGCCGACCGATTGTCGATATAACAAAAGATTATAATGGAAGAGATAGTCAAGGTATCGCTCAAAAACCAATGGAGACCAACACAGACTCATCAATAGGATCCAATAGGCTATTTTTGATTTTATTAATATTATTTCTTTTAGTCGTTTTAGTTGTAGCGTTAATCTTCTTTATTAAAAAAAATAGGCAATCGGAATAAAAGTCCTTGACAAAAGCATTTTGACAGACTATACTTGTTAACAGATCCTCCAGACGAGGAAACAGTTTCTTTTTCTCTACGCAATTTAAAAAAAGGGTAATCCCCGAAATTCGGGCGCTATCAGGCGGGTTTCTTTTCCG
>MWSR01000034.1 GCA_002050095.1 Microgenomates bacterium UTCPR1 | reverse complement strand
AGGATTCCCTTTCTCATCGGTTACGGTGACCATTGTATTGTTAAAAGTGGCCGTTATATAGATTCGACCTTTTTCAATAATCTTTTTTGTTTGTTTTTTTGCCATAATTTGAATTAATTAATTATTTCTTTACCGTTTTAGAGTCGGTCGCGGGCGTATCGGCACCGGTTTTACCAGACTCCAACTTAGCCCAAGCTTCTTTTCGTAAAGCTCCAACTGTCTTTCTTTTACCTCTTTTTGTCCGGGCGTTTGATTTAGTTCTTTGCCCACGAACCGGTAAACCTCTAATATGCCTTATGCCTCTATAGCTGCCGATCTCTCTTAGTCTTTTTATACTGTCATTAATTACTTCTCTCAAATCTCCTTCGACTTTGAAACTTTTTTCAATTACCTCGGTAATCTTTCTGAATTCTTCCTCCGTAATATCCTTAACCTTTCTTTTTGGATCTATCTTTGTTTGAGTCAAAAGTGAATAGACATTATTCCACCCAATTCCATAAAGCAACGTTAACGAATAGTCTATTCTCTTTTCGTCCGGTAGTGTAACTCCTAATATTCTGGCCATAGTTAAGCTTGTTTTTGTTTATGTTTAACATTGCTGCAGACAACATAAAGTCTGCCCTTTCTTTTTACCATCTTGCACTTGGCACACATTTTTTTTATTGATGATGATATCTTCATACTCGATAAACAATTCTCCCCCGATTCAAGTCATAAGGCGTAATCTCCGCCCTGATCTTGTCACCGGGAAGTATTTTTATGTAATTTTTCCTCATCTTTCCGGACAAATAACATAAAATTACTTTATCGGAATTCAAAAGCTTAACTTTGAACAATGTATT
Organism: Microgenomates bacterium UTCPR1; assembly: GCA_002050095.1. Taxonomy (GTDB): domain Bacteria; phylum Patescibacteriota; class Microgenomatia; order UBA1406; family GWC2-37-13; genus GWC2-37-13. The sequence continues at coordinate 7,767 of MWSR01000034.1, read as the reverse complement.
GGGAAGATTTTCAATCACCTCTCCCTCAACCATAATCACGTCATCTTTCATAAACCATATATTGTATCATATATTCGCCATTAAAGTACACCGAAAATTTATCCTCGGTATCAGCCGTTTTTATAATCATGTTAGAATAAGAGTTCCTTTTTCGGTTATGGCGATCGTATGCTCAAAACATGCTGTCAAACTCCTGTCAGCGCTGACGATCGACCAATCGTTTCCTTTTTCATACTTAATATCTTCCGTCCCCTTCGCATAAATTACTTCAACGGCAATGGTTAAACCCGGTTTAATTAACGATGTTTTATCAATAGGCCTGTCTAAATAACCGAAAACATAAGGGTCTTCATGAAGCTCTTTTCCGATACCATGACCGGTAAGCTCTCTCATAACGTGGTATCCTGCCCCTTCTATTCCGGTCAGTATTGCCTCGGAAATATGACCCAGCCGCTTTCCTACTCTTGCTTGATTAATCGCCTTTTGCAGTGTTTTTTTACCAACTTCAAGAAACTTTACCGTCTCAATATTGGCTTTATTGCCGATAACAAACGAGGTCGCGAAGTCGGTGTGATATCCCTCAAAATACATTCCGATATCCAAAGTTAAGACGTCACTCACCTTCAATTCTCTTTCCATCGGCGGCGTGTGAACCACTTGTTCGTTAATAGGAAGACATGTCGACCAAAAGTAATTATCGACTTTTTTAAAAGACGGCTCTCCACCTTGTTCTTTGATTAACTTTTCGGCCAGAAGGTCAACTTCCTTTGTCGTCATCCCTGCTTCAATTTTATTTAAAAGTGCTTTAACAACCGTTCTTAACCGCTGTCCACCTTTCTTCATTACCTCTATTTCCTCCGGTGTCTTTATGTCCATCATTCTGTATAAACAATTGTTTGGTATACTTCTTCCAATTTATCATGGTAGTCCTCGACGGAAAAATTATTTTTGACAAGAAAGTCGGCATAAGCAATCGTTGGCGCCATATTAATACCGATAAGCTCATCGAGATCTCTTTCCTCACCATAGAGTTTATTCCGATGTACTCTTTTCAATAATCTGGACCATCTAAGATGTTTATCGGCATAGATAGCAAGAAGTATAATCTTAACTTTGGGCAAAGTTTTTTTCAGATAGAGATATTCCTGCCAGCTTCTCATCCCGTCGATTATGACAATCATATTCTTTTTCAAGAGTGTCTTTATCTTCTTTTCATTTAGAATCGCAAGAGCGGCCATCCCGTACTTTTCTCTGAATTCCAACCTAATCTTCTTATGAATTTTTTCAAGATGTGGTAATTTTTGTTTTTGAATATACTCGTTTATAATATCACCGAAGGATACTGCCGGCAGCCCTCTCTCTTTAAAGAAGTTGGTGGCATCGGTCTTTCCGACCCCCGGGAGCCCAACCAGCACAATTATTTTTTTCGTTTTGATTTTCCAGTTTTTGACTCGATTTTTGATTAACTGCTTACCTAAGTTCTTCAATATCTCTTGATTGACTGCCTCAATTGTCTGCATTCCGTCTATCTCGACCAATTTTCTTTTTTCCTTATAGAAGTTAAGAACCGGCACGGTAAATTTTTTAAACAACTCAATTCTTTTTTTAATCGCCGGAATAGTTTCATCTTCTCTCCCTTCGTTATTGCGATAAACCAGTCGGTAAATAGCTTCTTTATCGGGAATTTCGAGATATATCACCTTATCGACATTATTAATGAATTTTTTTGCTTGATTTATCGTCCTTGGAAAGCCGTCGAGAATATAACCTTTTTTATATTCCGGTCTCGATAGATATGAGTTCACTATCTCGATTGTCTTTTCATCAGGTATCAAAAGACCACTGTTCATAACGACTTTTATATAGTGGCCTAATTTTGTCTTCTCTTTAGCCAATTGTCTGAATATATGCCCTGTGGAGAGATACGGAATTCCAAGTTGTTTTGATAAAAGATTACCTTGAGTAGATTTTCCCGATCCTTGAATTCCAACTAATACTAATTTCATATTTAATCTAATTTTTTTGTTTCTTTATGAAATTGATGTTTCTTGCATTTTCTGCAATACTTTTTAAGCTTCAAAGCCGTCGTAGTGTTTACCTTATTTTTTGTCACTACATAATTTAACGACTTGCAAACTTCACACATCAATCCCAGCATTACTCGAGATCCTTTTTTTGCCATAGTTTATTTAATAAATTTATCATAATTTCTCATCACCAACTGCGCTTCTACTGTCTTAAAAGTCTCCAATATCACTGAAACAACGATTAGAATACCCGTTCCACCGATAACCAAACTGGTCACTCCAGTAATTTTAGACATGAGAACGGGTAAGATAGCGATAACACCCAGAAACACTGCTCCAACGCTGGTAATCTTGTAAAGGATGTTTTCAAGGTAGCGCTTCGTCGCCGGACCCGGTCTGATACCGGGAATAAACCCGCCGTGTTTTTGAATCTCTTCGCTAATCTTTTGCGGGTTGAAGACGACGATCGTATAGAAATAAGTAAAGCCGATAACCAAAACGAAATAAAAGAAGTTATAGAAAAAACCCGAAGGTGAAAAAAAATTTACCAAAAATCTGCCGATTGAAGCCATATTGGCATTCTTTAAGCTAACCAAAAAATTTCCTATAAGTTGAGGAAATAGGACGAAGGAAACGGCGAAAATTATAGGGATAACGCCGGCTTGATTCAATTTAAGAGGAAGGAAGTTGGCCGCTCCTTGATAAAGTCGATTTCCTTTTATTCTTTTTGCATAGTACACAGGAATCTTTCTTATTGCTTCATTTATAAAAACAATTGACGCGATGACTATAATTGCCAGAGCTACGAAAATAAGCGCATTAAAGATCATTTCCCGGTTGAAAATCGAAGCCGTTTTTGACAAAGTGACCGGTAGACGACCGACGATACCTGCCAATATTAGAAGCGATATTCCGTTACCCATTCCGTATTCGGAGATCAATTCCCCAAACCAAACAAGTATAAATGTGCCGGCAACCATAGTAAAGATAAAAGAAAAAAATTCCAACGGAGAAAGAGCGCCAATGATATTCTGATTTTTTAACAGGATAAATATACCGACCGATTGAATGATGGTCAGAGGAGCGGTTAAAAATCTTGTGTATTGATTTATCTTGTGACGACCATATTCGCCTTCTTTCGAAAGCTGTTCAAGCGATGGTATCATCACCGTTAGGAGCTGAAGAACGATAGAGGCATTAATGTAAGGATTTAGCCCGAGAGCCATCACCGAAAAATTAATCAATGTTCCACCTGAAAAAATATCCAATAACGATAAAAACTGATTAGAAGAAAACAAAGATCTTAATCGAGAAAGGTCGATTGCCGGTACCGGCAAAAAAGCAAAGATCCTAAAAGCCAAAAAAATAAAAAGGGTAAAATAGATCTTCCTTTTTATTTCCGGATCTTTAAAAATCGACTTAATTTTTTCCCAAATTTTTTTCATAAAACTTTTTCCTTCTTAACTTAGAACTGACAATCGATTTATTTTTTCCTTTCCCACGAAGAAGAGGAAAACGCTTTACCATCCTTCCTTGACCTCCTTCAAAATGAAGAGGAATTCCCTCTCTTGCTTTTTGGTGTCTAGTCGTACCTCGACCGGACTTTGCTCCCTTTCCACTCCCAAGCCCTCGTCCTAACCTTTTTTTTCGTCCGTCAACAATTTTTGGTAAAGAAGACAGAAAATTAGTCATATTTTTTAAACATTTTTAATGCTTTCATAACCGCGTAAGTATTAACAACCTGATTTCTTGATCTAATAATCTTACCTGAAGCATTTTCAATCCCGGCCAAATCCAGAAGAACTCGTGTTACGCTTCCAACCTTAAGACCTGTCCCTTCCGGGGCCGGTTTTAACAAAATCCTCGAAGCCTTATACTTCAACCTCACTTCATGCGGTATTGTCTTATTTCTAATCGGAACGGTCACCAAATGCTTCTTTGCATAGCTAATTGCCTTTTGAATTGCCGGAGGTACCTCAAGCGCTCTTCCAAGACCGATCCCAACTCTGCCCTTTTTATCGCCAATGGCTACCAATGCCGAAAAAGTGACATAATTTCCTCCTGAAGTTTTTTTAGACACTCTTTTAATGATCAGCACTTTTTCTTCAAATTCTTTTTTTTCAATATTATTATTTGGTCTCATAGGTTTTCCAATTTTTTAACGATTAAACTTTTATTCCACCCGCTCTTAAACCCTCGGCTAATGACTTAATTCTGCCTTTATATATATAAACACTTCTGTCAAAGACCGCCTCGCTAATCTTATTTTTTTTCAATATCTCCGCCAGATTCAAGCCTACTTCTTTAGCCTGTTCAACTTTTTTAGATTTTTTCATCTTCATGCTGGATGCCGACGCCAAGGTTACTCTTTTATCATCGTCAATCGCCTGGGCATAGATGAATCTGTTCGATCTAAATACCACAACTCTCGGCCTAAATTCTGTCCCATGAAAATTAGAGCTTACTCTTCTTTTTTTCCTGATTTTTTTATCAATATTTACTTTATGCATATTTTTTACGCCGGAGCTCCCGCCGTCTTTGCCTTCTTACCCGGCTTAATTCTTAACTTCTCGCCTTCATAATGGATTCCTTTTCCTTTATAGACGTCCGGCTTTCTCAACATTTTTATCTGGTTGGCCTTCTCGCCGACAAGTTGCTTATCACATCCTTGAACCACTATTCCGTTATTACCAATTACCTGAAAACTAATTCCTTCTACTTTTGCAAACTTAATAGGATGAGAATAACCTATTCTAAAGACCAGATTTCCACCTTCCAATTTCACGTTATAACCCGTTCCTGTAATCTTCAGTTTCTTTTCCCAGTACTTTTCAACACCGGTTACGGCATTAAAGAGCAACTGCCTATATAACCCATGAAGAGATTTTGTTTTTTTCCCTTCATCTAATCGTTTAATAACCAGGTTGTTTTCCGCTCTTGATATTTCGAGAGACTCCGGAAGATTAACCGTCAACTCTCCTAGCTTGCCTTTAACCGAAACTTTAAGTTTATCAATAACAACGGCTACGCCTTCCGGAACATTAATTTGTTTTTGACCTATTTTTGACATTTTTACCAAATACTAAATAGTAATTCCCCGCCCATCTTTTTCTCTTTTGCTTCTTTATTTGATATTATTCCTTTAGGTGAAGAAATAATTAAGAATCCAAAACCACTCATTACCGGCTTTAAATCACGATAGGAAACATAGTACCTGCTTCCGGGTTTTGAAAATATTTTAACGTCGGTCATCGCAGGTTGATTCCCGTCGTATAAGAGCTCTATTGTCAGTTCGTTATGGTTATTTTTATCTTTGTGATACTCCTTGATAAATTTCAACTCTCTAAGCTTCTTCAAGACATCCTCTTTAAATTTGCTATGTGGCGATAACACATTTTCTCTCCTTGCCATATACCCGTTTTTAATCCTGATTATTAAATCGTTTATTGAGTTTTCCATATTATTATGTTGCTTCAACTATCTTCTTGGTAACTTTACCATGGGACCTAAATGTCCTTGTTGGCGCAAATTCTCCCAAATGATGTCCGACCATAGCCTCGGAGATTAATATTTCAATAAATTTTCTACCGTTATGGATAGCTAATTTGTGTCCGACAAAATCGGGAGAGACTTGAGAATCTCTTGCCCAAGTTTTGATTACATCATTTGTTTTTGCTTCCTTTTGTTTCAAAATCTTTTTCAGAAGCTTTTCGTCTATATACGGCCCCTTTTTTAAAGATCGACTCATAGTTTTATAGTTACCAAGAAACTTTTTTAACTCCGGGAATTTCCCCGTTTAACGCTTTTTCTCTAAAACATATCCGACACATTCCAAATCTCCTCATATAGCCCCTGGCCCGACCACATATGGGGCAGCGACTTCGATATCTTACTTTATACTTTTGCTTTTTTCTAAACTTCACTTCATCAGACGTTTTTGCCATTTTTATTTATTATTTATAATTTTATTTTTTAAACGGAATACCCATCAGCTCAAATAACTTCTTTCCCTTTTCGTGATCTTTCGCGTTAGTAACCACCGTAACCTGTAAGCCTCTTATTTTATCAATTTTATCAAATTCTATCTCGGGAAAAATAGTTTGCTCCGTTAAACCCAAATTAAGATTGCCATGATGGTCAACACTGCTTTCCATAATACCGCGAAAATCTCTTAATCTCGGGATAATAATTTTAACCAATTTTTCTAAAAACATATTCATTTTTTTACCTCTCATTGTTACCTTGACACCAATCGGAACTCCTTTTCTTAACTTGAAAGCGGAGATGGACACCCTTGCTTTTGTAATTACCGGAGTCTGACCTGTAATCAAAGATAACTGCTCTTTAATCTTCTCAAGAACGCCTTTATTTTCAGACGCTTCTCCGGCGCCGACATTGACAACAATCTTCATAACCTTTGGAGTCGCCATAACATTCTTAATCTTTAGGTCGTCCATTAATTTCTTTTGAACTTCTTGATATATATTCATATTATTTTAGATCTTACTTTTGCATTTCTTGCAAATTCTAAATTTTTTATCTTTTTCGACTCTGAATCCAACTCTTGTCGGCTTTCCGCATTTTGAACAGATCAGGGCAACCTTAGAAGCCAAAATTGGTCTCGGAACATCGGCAATCCCACCTTGGGGCGATTGTTCGCTCTTTTTCAAATGTTTTTTGAAAATATTTATTCCTTGAACCAGTATTTTTTCCGACTTCTTATAGACTCTTTCAACAACTCCGTCTCGCCCTTTGTCTTTACCTGAAATTACTTTGATCTTATCTCCTTTTTTGATTTTCATATTTAGTAAATCTCTTCCGCCAAACTGGCAATTTTATTAAAGCCGTTATCCTTTATTTCTTTTGCTATCGGGCCGAAAATTCTTGTCCCTTTCGGGTCTTTAACATCCTTGTCGGCCAAAATTACACAGGCATTATCATCAAATCTTATATAGCTTCCGTCGGCTCTTCTCTTTTCTTTTCTGGTTCTGACGATAACCGCTTGATGTACCTCTCCGTTTTTAACCGAGGCATAAGGAATCGCTTCTTTCACAACGACGTTTATCACCTCTCCCAGATAAGCATACTTCCGATTACCTTTTTTTGTCATCCCGATCATCGAAACTTTTTTTGCTCCGGTGTTGTCGGCCACATTTAGTATCGTTCTTAGCTGTAACATCTATATACAATTTAATTTGTTAATTTGCTTTTAATTTCTCAACAACAATAAATCTTTTGTCTTTTGATATCGGTCGGGTTTCTTCAATCTTTACTCTGTCTCCGGTATTCAGCTCCTGTCTTTCGTTATGGGCTTTATATTTTTTATGAACGGTAATTACCTTCCGATATCGTGGATGGATCAATTTCCTTTCAACGACGATAACAACGGTCTTATTCATCTTAGTCGACACGACTTTTCCAATCAAAGTTTTTTTCATAATTATTTCTTAATATCTTCCAATTCTTTCTTTTCGGTCATAATTGTTAATAATATGGCCATCTGCTTTCTTTTTTTCTTTAACAGATTGCTATCTTTTTGAGGAATTGCTTTTTTTGATAACTTCAACTTTGCAATCTCCTCAGCCAAAGACACTCTCTGCTTTTCGAGTTCGGCGATTGATTTTGATCTAATCTCTTTAATAATCTTTTTCATAGTAGCCTTTGATACAACTTTTGTCTTAACGGACAGCTTTGAAGCTGCCGTTTTAAGGACTTTCATACTATCGTCTCTCGACAAACC
>MWSR01000076.1 GCA_002050095.1 Microgenomates bacterium UTCPR1 | reverse complement strand
ATGACAAAGAAAAGAGGGATGACGAGAAAGGGAGAGGGAGGGCGGATAGATAATCCTAAATTAAAAATTCAAAATTAAAAATTAAAAATTGAAATTTAAAATTCAAAGTTGAAAGTCAAAGGGAAAAGTAAAAGTAAAAAGTTAAAAGATGGCAAATGTTACATGACATATGTTACATGTTACATTTGTTAACGGGTTAACGGGTTAACGGGTTAACGTGTTAACGGGTTGACGTGTTAACGGGTTGACGGGAGAGGAATCGGGATGACGAGAGGTAACAATCATTTGTAATCGTTACGAAACTAATATATAATTTTAGCTTATATGACAAAAACAGCTTTAGTTACAGGAATTTTAGGACAGGACGGACCTTATCTGGCAAAGTTGCTTTTAAGCAAGGGGTACAGAGTCTATGGTCTTATCCGACGTTATTCCAATCCTAATTTTTCCAACCTTGACTTTGTCGGAGTGACCGACGAAGTCGACTACGTGGAAGGTGATATGAACGACGAAGCTTCGCTTCTAAATCTTATCAGGACAATCAGGCCGACGGAAGTCTATAACCTGGCCGCTCAATCTTTTGTGAAGTCGTCTTTTGATCAGGCCAAACTGACAACCGAGGTTAATTCCTTGGGACCTCTTTATCTTCTTAATGCGATTAAATATTTTTCCCCGACAACAAGGTACTATCAAGCGTCGACAAGCGAGATGTTTGGTCTTCAACACACAAACGGTTATCAGGATGAAAAGACCCCTTTCCATCCCCGATCTCCTTACGGAGTCTCGAAGGTCTATGCTTACTGGATTACCGTCAATTACCGAGAGTCTTATGGACTGTTTACGGCAAACGGAATTTTGTTTAATCACGAATCCCCTATCCGAGGAAAACAGTTTGTAACAAGAAAAGTGACTGACGGCGTCGCCAAAATCAAATTAGGATTGGCAAAAGAAATAAGACTGGGAAACCTTGATGCAAGACGAGATTGGGGTTTCGCCGGAGATTATGTCGAGGCGATGTACTTAATGCTTCAACAAAAGGAATCAAACGATTTTGTCGTTGGAACCGGAGAGAGTCATACCGTTCGCGAGCTGGTTGAACTGGCTTTTAAGTCGGTAGGAATTGATGACTGGAAAAAATATGTTGTTATTGATCCACAGTATAAGAGACCGGCCGAAGTACCGAATCTAAGAGCAAAACCGGATAAAGCCTTCAAACTTCTAAAATGGAAGCCGAAGATGACTTTCGATAAGCTGATAAAGACGATGGTGGAGGCCGACCTTGAACGGAATAAAAAGAAGACTACTTAATTATGGACAACCGATCTTTAACTTTAAAAAACCTGCAAAAAGAGTTAAAGTCAAAAGAAAGCGAGCTACGGATCCCTTTCAAGACTTTAACGAAAAAAGAAAAGGACATTTTGGCTAAAACGGTTAAGCTGACCGAAGAAGTCGGTGAACTGGCAAACGATATTCTCTCGATCCTGTCGTTACAGAGGAAAAGCAAACTTAATAAATTTGATAAAAAAAACCTCTATGAAGAGTTTGGCGATATTATTTTGGCAACCGTCATGCTGGCAAATGCAGCCCGCGTTGATATATCTCGTGCCGTAAAAGACAAATTAAAAAAACTGATTACGGAATATGCCAAAGACAGGGATTAAGCGTAATAAGACAATTGACAACCTTCGCGGTATCGCTATGGTGGCGATGATGATGATCCATTCCTGCTCATATTTTTTAAAAGATAGAGTGACCTTTTTAATTTGGGACTATCTGCAGTGGGCGGTGCCGATATTTTTATTTTGCTCTTTCTACTTGGCTCTTAAAGATACGCGACAGACGGATATTGTAAAGAGGCTTAAACGATTATTTATCCCGTATTGGATTTTTTTATTTTTTTATTTTATCCTACTGTATTTCTTTGAAAAAGGAAGTTTCAATTTTCCTAATTTTTTAGCCAACCTGTTTCTTTATAAAGGGATTGATAACAACTGGCTTGTACTATTGTTTTTATACTTTACTTTTATCACAATATTTTTCAAAAAAATATTAAAACACAGAATACTATTTAGCGGATTTTTTTTGTTATCGCTAATTTCATCAATTTTTTTGATCTTTAATCATGCCCTTCCCTATCGGCCGGTAATGTGGCTGCCGTGGTCACTGATTTTATTTTTTACTTATTTCGTCGTTAAAAACGAAGATAGTAGCAAAAATCTAAACTTGATGGGGATATTTTCGTTCTCCATCTTTTTAGGCAATTACTTTTTGATGAAGAGCTTCGGGATAAATAACGGTCAGTATGCAAACAAATATCCGCCGACCATACTTCATCTAAGCTACGGAATTGCATCAACAATATTTTTTTTCAGACTATCGGATAAGGGTTTTTTTAGAAAATTAAAGATTGAGGGGTGGCTTAAATTCTTCAGTATAAACTCATACTCGCTATATTTTATTCACATAATTTTTCTGCTGATAATCCAATGGTCAGGGCTCAATCGATTACTAAATTGGCCACTCCATTTTATGATCGTTGTCACGGTCTCAAGCGTTTCTCAAATTTTGATCAACCGATTCTTAAGAGGTGCCGTTATAAAAATCGGTTAGTGCCATTTCCAAAGGCAGCGATTCTATCGGGCTTTGCTTTAGGAGTTGGTAAGCTTCCATAAGAAGTCTGATTAGGCGACCGATCTCGGCGGCGGAAAGATTTGTTTTTTCGAGACCGTCGGTTTCAATGCCTTTTTTTGAGAGGAGGTAAAGGCGAAGTTTTTCCAAAAGATCTTCAATAAGGTTTTTAAAATTACCGTTATTTTGGGTAAATTCTTCAATCCATACAAACGACTTGGCGATATCTTTTTTTTCAATCAATTCCAGAAGATCATTCTTTCCGCGGATACCCAAAAAATTTTCCAACTCTTCAATAGTCTTAATTTTTTGCATAGAAACTTCTTCGAGAATCTTTGCCGCATCCCGAAAAGAATTTTCGCTATGGTGGGCAATTAAAGAATAGAAACGATCATCATAATTGAATTTTTCTTGGCTGCCAATTCTTTTCAACATTGAAACGAGATCGGCCTTGGTTCCTTTTCCGAAGTTGACTTTTAGACAACGCGACTGAATTGTTTTTGGCAATTTCTCCGGGTTAGTTGTCGCCAGGATAAATATCGCCGACTTGGGCGGTTCTTCGAGAGTCTTTAGAAGGGCGTTGAATCCGTCGCCGGTGATCATATGGGCTTCATCGATGATAAAGACCCGATATTTTCCCGACATTGGCAGATAAGAGGTCTCTTTGATAAGGCTTTTGATTTCATCAATACCTCGATTTGAAGCCGCATCCATCTCGACGACGTCGGTGAAAGTCGAAGCGTCAATTGATAAGCAGTTTTCACACTCATTACAAGGTTCGTATGACTTTTTATTCAAACAATTTACAGATTTGGCAAAAATTCTGGCGACCGATGTTTTTCCCGTCCCTTTTTGTCCGACGAAAAGATAGGCATGAGGAAGATCTTTTGAGGAAAGAATTTTTTTTATTTGGTCGGCGACCCGCGAATTATCAAGTTCGGAAATTGTTCTCGGTCGGTATTTTAGATAGAACATTTTTTTGGAAAACTATTTTGATGTGATTCATTATATCTTTTTAATTGTTGAAGATGCAAGAACAAATTGGCGGAAGGGCGGAAGACGTAATTATTCATTATTTATTATTATTCATTATCTATTATTGATTACTGTAAATCCTTTTTGTCGCCGTAAGTCCTTGGGACTGGATCCCGACTTTCGTCGGGATGACGAGAGAAAAAAGGGATGACGGGAAAAGGCTGGGATGACAGGAAAGGGAGGTTGGTTATGGGTTAGTTGGTTGAAATTAGTTGGAATTGGATGGAAGATGTTTTCTTTCCCGTATTGTTAGTCGAGAATTCCGATGGTTACTTTTGCCTTTTCCGACATTTTATCCGTGCTCCAAGGCGGATCAAAGGTCAGTTCGATAACGACATCTTCTTTTTTTAGACCGAGTTCGTTAAGTTTGCCGTAGATTCCTTCCTCAATCATCGATATTAGTGGACAGCCGATGGTCGTCAAAGTCATAAGAATTATTACCTTGTTTTTCTTATCGGCGGTTGCTTTTTCGATCGTGACATTGTATACTAATCCAAGATCTACGATAGAAATGTTTAGTTCAGGGTCAAGAACTTCTTTAAGTTTTTCGACAATTTTTTCTTTCGTCAGTTTTTTCATCAACTAAAAGTATAGCAATTGCTATAATGAAGTTGTTCCTCCTTTGCGGTATTTTTCCGCTTCGGAAGGATTTCGTTGTATGGAATTATATGGTCTATTAATAATTAAATAAAAGATTTTCGAGGGATTATAACCCTTGAAGTTTCTGAATTCGGGTGAAAAAGAATCACCCAAAAAATTTATGAATAATTACAAAGTTCGTTTTGTTGCTTTAGGCGGAATCGTCGGAGTGACAAAAAATATGTATCTTTATGAGCTTTACGAAGGCGATAAGATTAAAGATATTTTGGTCGTTGATGTCGGTATCGGTTTTCCGCAGGAAAGAGAGTTAGGAGTCGATTTTGTTATTCCCGACATCGGCTACCTGATGGATAAGACTCATCTTATCCGTGCGATTCTTCTGACTCATGGTCACGAAGATCACATTGGTGCTCTCCCCTATCTCTATGAAAGCCTGGGGACACCTCCCGTTTATGCCAGCAAGCTGACGCTGGTTTTTGTTGAAAACAAATTCAAGGAACACGGAAAAAGGATAAACATCAGCAAAGTTGACTTCGACAAAGAGTACGTCTTTGGGGGGTTTAAAGCCGAGTTTATTAAGATGACTCATTCGATCCCCGATACAACCCATATTTTGATTAAGTCACCGGTTGGGAATTTTTATCATGGACCGGATTTCAAACTCGATCTGACTCCTCCCTACGGCGCTCTCCCCGATTTTTATAAGATTGTCAAGGCGGGCCACGAAGGGGTGATGTGCTTATTTTCCGACTGCCTTGGCAGTGAAAGGCCGGGACTGACTCTTTCCGAATCGGTTGTCGGTCAGACATTTGAGGATGAAATGAGGAAGACGAAAGGCAAGGTGATCATGACGACATTTTCTTCGAATATATCAAGGATAAGACAGTGTGTCGAAGCGGCGATAAAATTTAACCGAAAGATATTTTTCCTCGGTCGGTCGATGAAACAAAATAGCAAATTGGCGGCCGAGATCGGCTACTTACCTATCCCCGATTCGTTGCTTGGTAAGGAAGAAGACCTGTTGAAGCTGCCGCCAAATAAGGTCTGTCTGATTGCTGCCGGAAGCCAAGGTCAGTACGGATCGGCACTGTCAAAATTGGCCGATAAACAAAATCCGTTTGTGAAAATCAGACCTGGCGATAAGATAATCTTTTCTTCCGATCCGATACCGGGAAACGAAAACGAAGTCTATGCCGTCATCGAAGATCTGGTTTCGCAGGGGGCTGACGTCGTCTATTCGGATATTGCCGACCAGCTGCATTCGTCGGGGCACGGTAATCAGGAGGATTTGAAGTTTTTGATCCGTTTTACTAATCCAAAGTATTTAATCCCGATCGGCGGAACAATACGTCATCAAAAGCAGTATGAGAATTTGGCCAGTGAGCTGGGCTATGAAAGGCAGAAAGTCTATTCGTTGG
>MWSR01000057.1 GCA_002050095.1 Microgenomates bacterium UTCPR1 | reverse complement strand
TATTTGTTATTCATTATTTATTAATGGAAGTCCTTTTTGTCGCCGGTAGTTCTTGGACTGGATCCCGACTTTCGTCGGGATGACGAGAGAGGAAGCGGGAGGGCGGATAGATAATTCTAAATTAAAAATTCAAAATTGAAAGTTAAAAGGGAAAAGTAAGTACGATAAATCCTCTTTAGCGCTTTTTATTTAATACTTTCAAATAGATGAAGAAATTCGGTCGCCTTTTTTAACCAGGAGAAATCATTAATAATCTTTTTTGAATCTATTCTTGGAGGAGATTTAATAAACTTCTTAATTTTTTTCAGTACCTCTCCCCTATCCTCGATATTGACCAAAAATTCTTTAGGAAGAGTTTCTCTCATACTGGAGTTATTCCCGGCGACCGTTGGCGTGCCGCAGGCAAGCGATTCCAAAGGGGGAAGACCGAAACCCTCGTATGATGAAAGGTAGAAAGTCATTTCGGCACCGGAGTAAAAGTAAGGAAGATCTTCATCTTTTACATAACCGACAAAGATAACCTTGTCATCGAGTTGGAGATCCTTGACCAGTTGAAAAATCTTCTCCTTTCTCCAGCCGGCTCGACCGACGATGAAAAATTTAAAGTCGGCAAATTGTTTATCTTTAATCAAATCATTAAATAACCTAATACAAAGATCCAGATTTTTCCTTGGTTCGATAGCGCCGACGTATAAAAGATAGTGATTAGTGATTAGTGACTGGTGATTAGTGGGGAGCTTGCCCTCCGATTCGGAGGGTGGTTGGTCTGCCTTCCGATTCGGATGGGTGTTGGTTAGGTATGTCGAGACCACCGAGTTAATTTTTTTCTTATCATTAATTGGCTTCATACTTTCAGAGATTCCCGGATAGATAACGTGGATTTTTGAAGTTGCTATCTGTGGATATAGACGTTGAAGATCGTTTCTCGTTGACCGTGAATCGACGATAATTTCGTCGCCGTATCTAATAGTTTTAATTAACTTTTTCCGATGAGCAGAGATGACATCTTGAGTATGATATTCGGGAAAAATCTTCCAGGTTAGATCGTGGATTGTAGTTAGACCTTTTGTCGAGGATAGAGTCGGTGGCCTTAAAAAATCAGACGAAAAAAAAAGATCGACTTTTCCGATAAAAAACTCAATTGGAAAAAAATTGTATCTTCCCCAGATCAGTCTTAACAGAGTCGGCGGGAGACGGTGGGCATATACTTTAGCGCCAAGTTTACGAAGGCTGTCGAGATAGTAAAAATTTTTAGGTCTTCGCAAAGAGGAGTAAAAAAGCCGATATTCATTTTTTTTATCAATTAATAGAAGGTTTTTTATCAGGTTAAAAGTATAGTTGGCAACACCGGAGCCGGCGTAGACGAGCATCGTGGCGTCAATTCCGATTATCATAGGTTAATTATAATCGATGAGGTGATATATTGATTTCCAACTTATCCGATGAGTGACCTTATTTGATTGGAGTAATTTGATAGTTGTTGCCATCAAGATCTTTAATAGAAAATCTCCGACGATTTATTTCATCTCTAATTTGGTCGGATTTTTTAAAGTCCTTGCTTGTGCGGGCTTTTTTTCGCTCTTCGGCAAGAGCGATAATTTCCCTCGGAATATTGATTTCCAAGTTTTCAAAAAGTTTTAATCCGATGACTTTGTCGAATTTGTTAAGTAAAGAAATTTTTTCTTCGTCGGAAATAGAGGATTTTAACATTGTCCAAAGGACGGCCAAAGCTTGAGGTATCTGAAAGTCGTTTTCCAAAGCGGAAACGAACTGTCGGTAGAACTCACTTTGTTTGACTTTATCGTCATCGATGCGAACAGAACCACCATATGATCTAATAAAAGCTTTAATCTTTGCGAGAGATTCACCTGCGGACTTGAGAGCTTCGAAGGTAAAATTTTGTTTTGATCGGTAGTGGGAGGTCAAGTAAAAATATCTTAGATCGATTGGGTCAAAGTGTTGATTGGTGATTTCTTTTAGAGTTAATCCGGTTCCTTGCGATTTTGCCATCTTGGCATTATTAATATTCAAGTGCTCGTTGTGAAGCCAGTAGTGGACAAAGGGTTTTTCGTTTGCAGCTTCGGATTGGGCGATTTCGTTGGTATGGTGGATCGAAATATGCTCAACTCCGCCCATATGAATATCGATGGTGTCGCCAAGAAGCGACTTGGCCATAACACTACACTCGATATGCCAACCGGGGAATCCCTCCCCCCATGGAGAAGGCCAGGTCTGCAGGGCATTTTTGTGGGCACCTTTTTTGAAGACCCAAAGGTTGAAATCGGCAAAATGGCGTTTTTGTGGATCCTCAACCACTCCCTTACCGGCGCCTTTTATATTAAGATCGAGTTTTTGATGGTTAAGCTTGTTGTAGTCCGGAAATTTAGATACGTCGTAGACAACAGCCAAGTCAGTAATATAGGCATAACCTTTTTCAAGAAGGGTTTTGATCATCTCCTGCATTTTTTTTATATATTGACTTGCTCGCGGATTTTTATCGGGCGGAAGGATGTTTAGACTTTGGCAGTCGTCTTCAAATATTTTTATATACTTGTCGGCGATTTCTTGAGGAGTGAGTCCTTCACGTTTGGCGCCTTTCTCCATCTTATCCTCTCCCCTATCTTCGTCGCTAGTCAGATGACCAACGTCGGTGTAGTTGCGAACGAAGCTAACGTTATAACCAAGAAATATTAGGGATCTTCTGATTAAGTCAGCCCAAACCATGGCTCGTAAGTTGCCAATGTGTTGTGCCCAATAGACGGTTGGACCGCAGTGATAGAAAAGAATTTGATTGTCTTTTATCGGTTTTAATTCTTCGAGCTTTCTTGAGAGAGTGTTGTAGAGTTTCATTGCCTAAGTATATAAAAAAGTTTTAATGTTATAAAGTTATAAAGTTTGTAAAGAAGAAAGGCTGCCCGCCGAAGCTTTAGCAAAGGAGGGAGGTTAGTGGATAGTGGTTGGTGACTGGTAGTTAGTAATTAGATTAACACCTAATGATAATTATTCATATACCTTTTCCAATCCGATTCGAGGAGAGCGATTTCTTGGGAAGCTTTTGACATAAGCTTGGTGTTTTTATTCATACTTTTCCAGTCTCCCCTATCTTTATTTCCCAATGCATTTGCAAAACGATCACGGAAAAAACGTGGTTTTCCAAGTGCGGCATCGACCAAAAACTTACGTTCTTCTATAGAAAAGAAAAGATACTTTTTATCTTTTTCGTAAGCTTTTTTAAGTTCAATAAAATCGGTTATGGGTTTTAGATGTTTTGTACCTTCGTGAATGATGTCGTTGACTGTTCCTGTGAATGGAAAGAAATGAGTGTGTGAGTGAAAAACGGTTTGACCAATGACTCCATGCTCAAAGGTGGCAACGCTTCCGTAGGTTGTTTTGATAAATGTCGAAACTTTTTTATAAAGTAATTCAAACTCCGAAAGTAGATCATGGGAATACTCGCCAACACAGGAAATATGTTTTTTTGGAATCAGCAAAATATGACCTCGAATAATCGGGTGGGCATCACAGACGATATAAAAGTTTTTATTTTGATCAAGAATGTGTTCTAGAGCAGATGATGTTATTTGACAATGTAGACAATTTTTATTCATAGTTTTTTGGTCGGAGTGGGCAGACTTGAACTGCCGACCTCACGGTCCCGAACCGTGTGTTCTAGCCATCTGAACTACACTCCGAATATATATATTTTATCATCTTAGTGATAGGAATGTTATTCCGTTTGGACTTCTCAACACAGGGACCCGAAGTTAAAGACTATAGTGGCGTAATCTTGGAGGAGTCGATGCCCGGGCTTTATTGTTTTCCCGTTGCCGGTTTGGTTTCGGCATGTTGGCGCTCGGCTGATTTTTTCGGATTGAAGATGCTTTTTCTAATCTTTCCCATCGGTAACGGGGCCGATATCTCCTGTTGTTGCTGTTCTTCTCGTCTCTTCTTTTCCTCTTTTTCGTATTCTTCCTGCCTCTTTTTTTGAAGTTCTTCCTGTTTTTTTTCGGCAAGAACCTTTTCGTCTCCTTGTTTGACCATTTGGAAGAGTCGATTTCTTAATGCTTCGGTTTGAGCTTTATCATTATCTTGAAATTTATTTTTTAACTTCTCAAAGTCAAGAGGAGTACTATTATTCTTTTTCATTTTTTCGGGGTTATCGGACCGACTTTTGTTTGGTCCGGTTTCGTTTGCGTCGGGAGTATCAAGGACGGAAAGAGGATTGAAAGTTTGGGCAACCGACTTAACGGTTTTTTTTGCCGTCGATTGCCCGAGCTCAACAAGTTGTTCAAATGTATCGTCTAACAGTCTTCCTTTGACCATATAAGTTTAAGTATAGAGGGTTTTTAACACGATTTCGATTATTTATTACCGGATATACTTGGTAGCGCTTTAAGTCCTATGACTGGATCCCGACTTTCGTCGGGATGACGGGAGAAGAAAGGATGGCGGATAGATAATTCTAAATTAAAAATTCAAAATTAAAAATTCAAAATTGAAATTTAAAATTAAAAATTAAAAATTGAAATTCAAAATTAAAAATTGAAAGTAAAAAGTTAAAAGATGGCAAATGTTACATGTTTCGTGTTACATGTTACAAGTTACAAGTTACAAGTTACAAGTTAAAAGTTAAAAGTTAAAAGTTGCGTGTTAACGGGATGGTTGTAAGTTCTAACGAATATTTGATATCATTAGACAATGAATATTTTAATCACCGGCTGTGCGGGATATATTGGCTCGATCGCTGCCGATCTTTTTTTAAGCAAAGGGCATCAGGTTGTTGGAGTTGATAATTTTTTAACAGGCTACAAAAAACCGATTGAAGTTTTGAAAAAAAAGTATGGAGATAAATTTACCTTTTACAATGCCGATTTGAAAGAGGACCTCTCCCCTATCTTCGAAAAGGAGTCGGTAATCGATGTTGTTGTCCACTATGCCGCATCTTGTGTTGTTGACGAGTCGATGACCAATCCACATAAGTATTTCCAGAATAACCCCGACTCCGAACTAAACTTGGTTGAAACAATGACAAAGTATGGAATAAAAAAAATTGTCGTCTCTTCGACCTGCGCGGTATACGGGGAAGCAAAGTATGTACCTATTGATGAGTCCCATCCAACCAATCCAAATAACGTCTATGGCGAGTCAAAGTTAATGGGGGAAAATATCGTCCGTTGGTATGGCCGATTAAAGGGGTTAAACTATATTATATTTCGTTACTTTAATGTTTCGGGTGCGAGTGAAGACGGGGTTTTTGGATATTCAAAAAATCCTTCGACTCATCTTACGGAAAATGCCGTCCGATCGGCTCTTGGAATTGCTCCTTTTTTTCTGACATATCAAAAGGTCGATACCGCAGACGGCTCACCGATAAGAGACTATGTCAATGTCCTGGATCTTAACGAGGCCCATATAAAAGCAGCCGAGTACCTTATTGGCGGTGGAAAGAGCGAAATTATAAATCTTGGAACCGGGGATGGCAGTAGCGTTCTGGAAATAGTCGGGAAGGTAAAGGAGTTGACGGGAAAAGAGTTTGATGTGAAACAGGCAGACAAAAGCCGCGAGGGAGAGTCGGCAAAGCTTGTCGCACTTATCGATAAAGCAAAGACTGTTTTGGGATGGCAACCGAAAAGGACAGTTGCAGACTCCGTCAAGACGCTTCTTGTCTGGTATAAAAATAATCCCAACGGGTGGGAGGAGTGAGGAAAACCCTTTCAGGCGAGCCTCGCTCAAATTTTCACAGAAAATTTGAGCGGGATACGGGAATCGAACCCGTCCTATCTGATTGGAAATCAGATGTTCTACCGATGAACTAATCCCGCTTATTGGATAATTATATCATTTTTTGGGATTTTTGAATTAAAATATACTCTAAATGAAGAAGCAGATTGTTTTGTTGGTTATACTCTTTGGTTTCATCTATTTTTGGAAGGTGACGACTTCGTACCGCATGCCTCCCGATTATAACTACGACTCCGATTTCGGACGAGATCTTTGGGAGATGGAAAAGATTGTTCACGGCAAGCCAACTTTGGTTGGTCCGCAGTTTAGCTATGCCGGTCTTCGGTTAGCTCCCTACCACTTCTATTTCTTTGCTCCTGTGCTGGCGGTATTTAATTCCTATCAGGCCGTGGTTTTTGCCAATGCCGGATTGTTTGTGATTTCTTTGGTTGCCGCCTTCCTGATACTTAGAAAAAGATTTTCCAATCTCTTGGCGTTGACATCGGTTGTCTGGCTGGGAACAACGTCGTACTTCATTTTGGCAGCCCGATCCCCCGGTAATGCTTTCAGCTATCTGCCGTTTTTTTTAATCTATTTGCTCTATATTTTTTATGCCGAAAACTTCAGTTTCCTTATTTCGGCTATTCTTGGTATTGTCGCGGGGGTCATTGTCAACTACCATCCAATCGCACTAATACCGACAATTTTTTCTTTTATTTTTATAGCTTTGTCAAAGAAGAAGTTGTCGTTTAAGGAAAAAGTCGCTCATATGGGATCATTTTTTGCCGCTTTCTTTGCCACGTTCCTACCCGTTATCATTTTTGAACTGCGGCACAACTTCGTATTGATAAAAACATTTTTTGGTAGTCGGCAGGCGGAATTTTTTGGAAATTCAGGGATTAATCTTATAGACGGTTTTCGGAAGTTACCGATGTTAAACAAGATTACTTATTCATTGATTCCTATAACGACGATAGGTCTTTTTACTCTTGTTTTTTTTCTTTTTCTGCAAAACGGTAAGGCAAAAGATAAAAATAAATTCTATATTTCGATAATTTTAACGATCTTGTATCTGGTTTCCGGCCGTGGAGCCGTTCACTATTTTTTTCCGACAATTCTTTTTTTGCAGTTGACGACTATTTTTTTAATTAAAAAATATAAGTTTGCCAATCTATTAATTGCCATTTTATTACTGATCAACATTGTTAGCTTCCCTATCCGCCTATTTAGACCGTCAAGAAATCCGTCGGTGACGGAGAGTTCTTTCGGGCAAGCAATCGACAGGATGTCAGTACCCAAAAGCGGCATAAATGTTTTTTTGATCAATAATACTTACCTTTCGGCTCCCGGATATGAATACCGCTATATTCTTGAGAAAAACGGCTATCGGGTTGATGACGAACACGAATACGGAAAATCAAAATATCTCCTTGTGATCAGTGAAGGAAAAAGGGCCATTCCCACAGCAAAGAATAGTTGGGAGTTGAGAGAATTTGGCGATAGAAAATTAATTGATAAAACCGAAATTGCGGACAATATTTATTATCTATTTCAAAAATGAAAAAAAATAAAAAGACAGTAATATTAATAATTATTTTGATTTTCGGATTTTTAATTCGCTTAATTGCTTTGAATCAGTCGCTTTGGCTTGATGAAGGGGTGACGGCAAGGACTGTTCAACACTTTGGCCTTGCACAGATTATTAAGGATTTTTCACCAAATGACTTTCACCCACCGCTGTACTATCTGCTGATGAAGATCTGGACGGCAGTATTTGGTTACAGCGAAGTTGCGCTACGGATGCCTTCCATAATTTTTTCCATATTGTCGGGCTTTTTTATTTATTTGCTTGGCGGTATTTGGGCAGCGGCTTTTTTTATTTTTAATCCTTTGATTGTTTACTATTCTCAAGAGGCAAGGATGTATATGATGGCTACCTTTTTTTTAACGGGAGCTTACTACTTTTTCAAAAAAATATCGTCGGCCGAAAAGTTGAGAAAAAAAACCAATATCGGAGACGAAATATTTTTTTATCTGTTCGTTTTGCTATCACTTTTCACTTTTTACGGCTCGATATTTCCGATTGCCGCTTATTTTATATATGAACTTTATAAAAAGAACTTTCGCCGTGTTTTTGTATTTTCTTTAGTTTTGTCGGGATTTTTTTTAATTATCTCTCCTCTACTCTTAACTCAATTGGCTAACGCCGGACAGTCGTTGAATCAGGTTGCAAACTGGTCGTTGGTCTTGGGGAAGGCAAACTTAAAAAATCTACTTCTTATACCGCTAAAATTTAGCGGCGGAAGAATTTCATTCCAGCCAAAATGGGTTTATTATGCCGTTGTCGGGAGCTGGACGGTTTTTGTTTTTTGGACAGCGTTTCGTGGGATGATGAAAAACCGACAGATAAGTTTTTTCTTTTTGATACCGTTGGTTCTGGGTCTGGTTGTTTCATTTGTAACCCCTGTCCTTCAGTATTTTAGATTTATTTATTTAATCCCGTTCTTATCAACCCTATTAAGTATCCGAAATATTAAAAGAAAAAACTACCTTATACTAAGCGGGTTTATTATTTTTTCATTTGTATATTTGTTAATTCCGAATTTTCATCGGGAAGACTGGAAGAGTCTGGCTTCTTCTTTAAAAGACGGACAGGTCTATATGATCAAAACTTCAAGCGATCCTCTCTTGTATTATAGAACAGACTTGGTGGTTAACGACCTTGCCAATTTGCAGCCGGATCTTCATAAAAATAGATTAGTGGTTATACCCTACTCCGCCGATATACATGGCGTAAATTATCGGGAAACCTTAAATAGAAATGGTTATCGATTATTTAAGAAGGAAGGCTTTCGAGAGCTTGAGGTCGAACACTGGGAACGATATTGATCCGATTATATGAATTTAAGAGGTTAAGGAAGTTTATTATATTCTTTTATAATGAAAAGAAAATAGCAATTATGAGGGCGAGAAAAAAGCCGCCCGCGATAACGTATGGCCGGTTCGAAAAGTGTCGAAGTGCGGGATTGTATAGTAGCAACCGAGAACGACAATCAGAAAA
>MWSR01000023.1 GCA_002050095.1 Microgenomates bacterium UTCPR1 | reverse complement strand
ATTATCAACTACAGGATTCGGTATACGAAGATTAGAGATAATCGGTGAAGCAACAAAAAATATTCCCGAAGCAATTCGAAGTCAATATCCTGATTTGCCTTGGAAAAAGATGGCGGGTCTTCGTGACGTTGTTATTCATGATTATTCTGAAGTGGTTGAGGAGCGTGTTTGGAATACGATTGTTAAAGAATTACCAAAAGCTAAAATAGTTATCACAAAAATCAAAGATGCTCTAGAACAGTCTACTTAATAGAGTAATTTAGCATCTCATCATCCTTAGGATTGCGGATTTGAAGATGAGATAGATCAATCATATATAGATTATAACTAGTTAAAATTAGTTGAAACTGGTTAAAACTAGTGAAAACTTTCGGTTAAAGCACTAATTTGTTTAGCCAGTAAATTATATTCTTGCTGTAACTATTCTGTATCTATATCATTATAGACTAATTTTATTATCTGTAGCAATGTGACAGTTTCATTTGCTGATCCTGAAGATATTTTTAAATAATTTTTGAAATAGTTTTTAGTTCGGCAGTATCCTTCGGAAATATTGGTAGCAACAGATACAGAAGATCTCCTTATCTGATCGGATAAAGCATAATCTTTTGATAAATTTTTGTTATTTTTAATTAGCAAATAAATTTCTTTTACTAGCTCTAAAGATTTTTTATAGACTTTAAGATCCTCAACAGACATGTTTAATTGAACCAGTTTTAACCAGCTCTGACAAGTTTTAACTATTTTTAACTCTGATTATGTATATAAAGGTGATTCCAAGTAAGGCAAATCCAAGGAATTCTAAATACTGTGGCCAGAAGATGATGGTGACTAGTGGTTGGTGATTAGTGGTTAGTTGGTTATAGTCCGTATTATTCTGATCACTAGCCACTAGCCACTGATCACTATTTAATGTCCATCCATTAGCTATTAACAAGCAGATCAGAATAATTTATGGAATTTGCTAAAATTGGTTTATGAACGATATAGAATTGACAAATATTCTTTTTGAAGCAAAAGATATTTTCGGAAAAAATATTAGAACAACTAAAGATTATTGGAACAAGATTTTTTTGATCAAGCATAAAGAACTAAAAGTTTCTCAAAGTGAAGTAATTAAGCTTTTACAAAATCCTGATGAAGTGAGAAAAAGCGTTCAAGATCCATTCATTTATCTTTTTTATAAAAATCTTGATAAAAAATATCTGGTAGTTGTGGTAAAATATCTTAATAATCATGGATTCGTAGTTACGATTTATAAAACGTCAAAACTAAAAAGGAAAGGAGAAAAAATATGGCCAAAGTAAAGATTTATTTTGATCCAATTGGAAATACGATGAATATATGGTGGGGAGATCCCAAAAATGCATTTTCAAGTGAAGAGGTTGATGCTTCTGATCGTAATGATGTGATTGTTAAAGATAAACAAGGAAGGCCTATTAGTATTGAAATAATTGGCTTATTACCAAGAGAATTGAATGTTTCTGAAAAGATAAAAACTCTTATTAAAGACAAAAAGTCTCCTTTTATTCTTTCTTAAGGATAAATAGAAAAACAATAATCAGCAGGGCGAAACCTAAAAACTCCAAATACTGTGGCCAGAAGATAATAGTGACTAGTTGTTGGTGATTAGTGTCTGCTTGAGAGTCGATGATCCATCCATTCGCCCAGTTATTGACGAGAACGTGAGGAAGAATTTTACCATTGGAAAATGCAATCCATCCGGGACTGTAGGCTTGATTTAATATTGCCGTTTGACCGCTGTTGATCTTGACTTTGTAAGTATAGTAGTTAAGCTTCGCAGCGGTGAAGTCATTTACATAACTGGCAGGAGAAGGATCGTATGCGTCTTTGATAAATTTTATGTCTTTTAGTTCCCTATATGGGAACAGGTAGATTGAAACTTCGCTCAAAACGTTTTCCGACGGGTAATTATCGTAAGATTTATTCTGAAAACCAAAAGTGTACCCGAGGCCATAATCATAATTATTAGGTAGGATAAAATATTCAGTCGGTCTTCTGAGACTTTCTTCTATTACAGATTGTTTCTTAGTGTTATCAACGACGTAAAAAAATAGGGGAGACCCTTTCAGATTCTTGCTTTTTATTTTAATTAGGTAACCATATCTTTGTGGTAATTTATCGGCGTTTATGAAAAATTCTTTGGTATGTTTATCATATCCTGACAGGTCAAAAGAGTCTAAAAGAGCTTTATTAAAGTCAACGCTCAGTTTATTTCCTTCTAATTTGGGATTCAAGTTCAACTCTATATCTCTCAACCGTCCGTCACTGATAAGACTTGCTTCAGATGAATTTGGAATATAATGTCGGAATTCGTTTGCATTGATATTAAGTTCGACTTTGGTTGAAAAAGTATCTATATTTTCTTCAATTGCCCATTTTTTATCATTGATTCTTGTTTGGCTGGTTAGGTCTTCAAAAGGATAGTAAATATCGTAAGGCTCTGCTGAAAAGTAATCTCCATTTTCTTGGTAGGATCTATCCTCAGGCGTCAATTTTACTTCCGGACCGACACTGTTTACGTTATCGGCAACGGAGATGAAATTTTTGATAATTTTTTTGTGATTAACCTTATATACGGATAAATTATTATTCTTTAGGACAAGGCTAATATTATTGCTCTGGTTTAGTATCTGCTCAATCGTGTCAGTATCAAATGATTTGTATCCCGACGCAGCTGGAATCAAAGAGTAGTCTAAAATCAGATAATCAATGCCGTATTTTTCCAAGACCTGACTATAACCCGTGGTATTTCTTGATTCAAGTGCCCTTTTTTGTTCCCAGTAATAACCTTCGCTTTTCGGGCTCCAAACATCAAAAGTTCGGCTTACAATCGGCTGTTCAATCCCATACCATAAGAACCCTGAACCGTTATACCCCCATTTCGTAAAAAACCACCCCCAGAATGTGTAATCTGGTAAAAGGGTAATCCGTTTGTTTTTATCTACTTTCTTGAAGTAATCCATCACTTGATAGTAGTCGCTTGGGATCTTAACCTTCATTTCGGGAGAGATAAAGTAGCCTTTAAAGGCGGGGAGAGAGTAAGCAACTATTAGAGCCCCAAATATTAAATAACGATAAGAATATTTCTTACTTATCAACTCTATACCTTTAGCTACAAAATAGCTGAAGACAAAGGAAAAAGGAACTATGAATTTAGTAAAAGGTGATCTGAATATTTGATTAATAAGAGTACTTTGTCTTATTAACTGGTTTAACCAAGAGAAA
Organism: Microgenomates bacterium UTCPR1; assembly: GCA_002050095.1. GTDB lineage: Bacteria > Patescibacteriota > Microgenomatia > UBA1406 > GWC2-37-13 > GWC2-37-13. Next base: position 8,388 of record MWSR01000023.1, on the reverse strand, counting down.
GGAGGTGTTACTGACAAGAGTGCTAGAGCACAAAGTAGTAATACCAATATCATTCCAAGAGGAATCAAAGATTGATTTTGTGAATTTTGTTGTTCGTTTGGGTTGTTTCTCGCCTCCGAGAGATCCTTTACTTTGTTTATGATGACAGAGAGTATTCCCAGTAATCCCAGTCCAGTGAAGAAGTAGGAGAGCACTCCTGCTATTCCGTTGAAGTGATCTTTCCAGGGAGCAAACAGGTAAGTATTGCTTATACCTTTTAGATCAAAGTAGAAGCCTTCGAGTTTTATAAAATTATCAATCGTTCCTTTGCTTAAGTTTTGGTAAAGAGTGTCCTCTGTTGCAAGCTGATTAGCCTTTGCTTGAGTTATCCAGTCGCCATTAGTTTTTAAAAAATAGATCTGTGGTAGGATCCAGAAAGAATTAATTACGAATATAAGTAAGAAAATAGAAATTAATTTTTTTAAGCTTTTTGCAATAGAATTTTGGTTTTTAATCAAGTAGGGGAGAGAGAAACATCCCAAGACTAATATATATACAAAAAATAGTTGTTGAGTATAAAAGGCTGGAGTTCCAAGAAGGTTTAATAGAGTGAGAAGTAGAAGGTTTTTTTTTGATAGTTTGGAGTTGTGTCTAAGAATTTTTTTGAAGCTCCACACTCCCCAAGGTAGGAAAGCAAAGAAAGAAGAGAACGATTCAAATGGAAGGTAAAAGATCTGGACTGTTCCAAGGTTGAGCATATAGAAAAGCGCACCCAAGAAAGCAGGCCATTTTTCTTGATTGCCATCCCGATGAAAATCAGGATCTCTACTAAACAATTTCAACGCCCCTAATCCACCCAGAAAAAGCATTAAGAAATGGTAAAAATACCGAACAACATTTTGAGGTATCACAAAGGACACAAACCATATAAATACGGCCCTCACTAGATCGGTAGCATGAGCCATTCCCGCTGTTAACCCGAAGCTTTGGTACTCTTCCCAGACGCTAAAAAACGCCCTTTTTACCCCTAAACCAGGATTAAGTTCGGTTTGTAGGTTATCCCAACCGGATAGATACGTTCCTGGGGAATAGTTAATAAAAAAAAGAACGGCCGTTATGGCAAATAATACCAATTGATATTTATATTTTGGGATTATTTCTTTAAACATTAATATGGTTCTTTATACACCGACTCAATTTTTAGACATTTTTCTTTGAGGCAGCTTTGGTTATCGGTAAATTTCATAATAGTGAGCGGTCTCATCTTTAGGAAATCTTGTCTGTTAACACTTGAGGTATAATCACCGTTGTTAGGAAATTCTATTGCTACTTTAGAGAAGCTTCCAGAATTTAAATCTAATAGTGCCTCAGCCACCCAGTAATAATCATAGTTTGTAAATAAGTAATCGCCATATACTAGTTGACTAATATTATTCTTCTGCATATTCTTTAGGTATAGATTACTGCGATATGGGTGTTCAAATCCCAGTTTTTCTAACTTATCATTAATTTCCGTTGTGATTTTTTGATCTATCGCATTTTGATTTTTATATCGTGTTAACATAGATATCTGAATTGTTAGCAAAGTCACAATAAAAAGAGTAAATAATATTTTAAGGCATATGTTAATGTTGTTCATAAGCCTATTTTTTAATAAAAAAGTTTGACGATTAAAATAAATGTTAAGAAATACGGAAATTGTTATTGATGGAAGAACTAATGTTCTAAAAGGGAGGTAATTTTTTTGCCATGTTAACGGGATGAGACTAAAAATAACACATAAAAACCAAAAAATAGTTATTGGTGTTGTGGGTTTGGTGATTAGGATATCCTCGTATTTAAGAAATACTTTAACTAGAATAAGAATAAATAAAAATAACACTAAAAAAGTTATTAATGGATAATTTTGTATGACCTGAAGACCATTAAGGATTTCTTTTACCCAAAAGTTCTCAATATATAAAGAAGAAAATAGGTTCTGCAGGCCAGATAGGGAAGACCTCCAATTATTAACAGCCTCTGGTAGGCTTATTAATCTAGACCTAACCTCAAATTGAGGTCTAAAAATAAATTTGCTCAACATGTATATAAAGAGCGATGAAGATGAATAGAGTATTAGTTTAAATTTATTCTTTTCGCGACCTTTCGCATAAATCAGATATGCGAGTGAAAAGGGCATAAGAATTGCAGTTTCATAGAGAAAAACTGAAACAATTTGCAGAAGTGAAACAATCTCAAGTACATTTTTCTTAAAGATATTTTTTTCAATAATATAGATCTGAATAAAGAATATTAATACTACAAAGACGCTACTATTTGCCGACAGCCAACTATAGCTTTCAGTGATAAACGGGATGCAAACAAGTAATATACCTGAAAAAAATGCTCGATTCGTTGACAATCCCTGATTTTTAATGACTTTTATCAGTAGGTAAGCCGAAAACAATGTAACAACCAAAGGTATTAAATGGGCTAATGACGAAGAGTGAATATATATTGAGAATATCAAGTAATAATAAATTAGTGAGATTGGACGGGATAGTCCGAAATCCGTTAGGTAATTCTTAAAGTGCACTCCGAAGTTTTTATAGATTGCAGGGAATAGAAAGGTATAATCGTCTAAATATAGCTTTAATTTCGTGGTGAAAAAACCTAGAATTAGAAAAAGAGTGGAGAATATTAACAGATCAATTAAGAAATTTTTCTTCATTAAAAATTAAACTTCTTTGAAATTTTATAAAAATTGTATAGATACTTATTAGGAATAAAATTAGCAAATAATTGCTGAATGAGAGAAATTATTCTTCCTCTGACTGTTGGGATATAACCGTATTTAGATATCGCCATTTTTCTTATTTTTAAAGCCTCCTTAAAAGTCTCTTTGATATTCTTTAGCGATAAATTATCTTTGTGAATTCTATATAACATTAGGTAGTCACCAATGTTTCCAAAATTACCGAATTGCATTAGCTTAAACAATAAGTCGAGGTCGTCTAAGATCCCATCGGTTTTACACCAAGAAAAATGTTTTGGAATAACTCTCCGATTGATCATTAGAGTAGGATTCTGTATAGCCATTTCATAAAACATCTTTTCGTATATTTTTTTATGGTTTATGGGAGTCCTTCTTTTACCGATAGTCTTATTTTTTTCATTGATCTCTATCATCCAGGAGCCCAGACAAACTAAATCTTGATTTCTTTTCATAAAATCAACTTGTTTTTTTAGCCTATCACGCCGCATGACATCATCGGCATCCATTCGGGCAATGTACTGTCCTTTTGCTTTTTTGATCCCGTAGTTAAAACTGTATCCTACACCCCGATGAAATCTATTTCTAAATAATTTGACACGAGTATCACTATTTTTGTAATTTATGACTCTATTATAAGAGCTATCCGTAGAGCGATCGTCCACAATTATAAGCTCAAAATATTTGTAGCTTTGTGATAATATGCTTGGCACCGACATAGGAAGATATCTCTCTGCGTTATATACGGGCATTATGACTGAGATTAAGTCTTTATCCATACATTTATTCTAGTTTTATAAATAGCGGAAAACAAGTTTGATATTCGCAGATTTATAGCGGTGGAGGTGGTATTTATCAGTCAATAGCCAATTGTACTGAATTTTCAACATATCTTTGATGGATCTTGTAATGTCGCGTATTAATTCTACCTTGCTGTCTTTGTCAACGTGCGACCAAACAACAGGGAGTTCTTTTACTTTAAAATTCATCTTTCCAGCTAAAAATAATACCTCCATATCAAATCCCCAACGATCAATTTTTAGCATTGGGAAGACTTCTCTAATATACCTTTTAGAAAAAATTTTAAATCCTCCTTGGAAGTCCCAATAATAGGTTCCAAGAACCAGTGAGGCGATCAGGGAGTGGCCATAACCAACGATATTCCTTATTAAACTTCGAGGGATTATTGCAGTAGACCCAGGCATTTTTTTGCTCCCCAAGATAACGTCAAAATTATCTTCCATATAAGGGACAAACCTTTTTAGGTTTGTTAAGGGGATAGAAAAATCGGCATCCACGTATAGTACGTAATCTGTTTTTGTAAATTGGGTTCCAACTTTAACCGCGTGGCCTCGTCCCTGGTTCTTCTTGTATCGGATAAGCTGGTAGGAGATATTGAGGTTTCTTTTAAACTTGGCCTCTTTTAACTTCTGACTGATCGCATCGGTGGATCCGTCATCAACAAATATTATTTTTTTTAGTGCCACTCTTTTGCATTGGAAGCCCTTTTTAAGCTCCTTGAGGAGCCTGTCTATCCTGCTCTCTTCATTGTAAATTGGCACAACAATGGAAAGAGATTTCATTTTATGCCCTCCTTACTCCCTTAAACGGGTTGCGTTGGTACTTTTGAGCCACTCTGGGTAAATCAGTTGGTTTGGTTATTCTCGCTGGGCCTCCTCCTCCAAGATGAACGGCACTATTACCATTTATAACTTTCTCATCCTGTGGATCATAGGTAAATAATACTGTGCCGGTAGGGTAGGATGGATAAAAAACTACGGGGTTGTCGTACTGTGGTATGCTACCGGAACTATTTCCGTTAAATCTATTTAAACGTTCAATCAATGTTTGCATATCAGTTCCCAATTGTAGTAGAGAGTGCTTATTGTTACTTCCGTCAATGGTGTTGACTGGTGGATAGAATGTTAATCCTTCAATAGCGATAGGTTGGTCACCAGTTACCGGGATGCCGGCACCAATGTGGTTTTCTCCGATCCCAAGAATATCAACCTCTTGGGCAGTAAAACCAACTTGAGTGCGCAGCTTGGGATCGTGCAAATACCCGTACTGCATTGTCGTCCCTGAATTTCTAATAACTGTGAACGGGAATTTGTCATTGTCTCCGGCGTTTCTCTCAAAAAAGATCTGCCAACCGCCGGTCCAGTTACCATCTTCATCAAGTTCTCGTGTAACCATTTTTACATTTAAAGGTCGGTAATAAGGATCATTTTTCATTTTGTCTGGAATTTTATCCTCAGGCACTTGAATAGCTTTTATAAAATCTTCTGCAGTAGTAGGCCAGGCTACCTCAGACAGCTCTACTAGTCCGCCATCACTTTTGGGTGCTTCGACTGTGGGTCTACTGGTCGGGGTTGCACTCGGTAGAGGAGTAGCTGTCGTCACAACTGGTTCCAAGGTATTTGTAGGGCTAATAAAGGTTGGAGTGGAAGTTAATGCTGGAATCGGGGTATAATCAGGTTGTTGTGGAGATTGGTTTTGTTGCAACAGTGACTGATATGCAAACCAAGCCAAACCTGTAATACCGGCACCAACTAAAAAAGCACTTGCTAATTCTAATCTAGACCTTTGCATATTATTTATTTTTATTTAATTTATAATTTATGAACAATCCTGTTCCGAGCGCGAATAATTCTCCAGTAAATAGAAATAGACCCATCTCAGGTCCGGCTGACGGAACTTTTTTAGCACTAACAACCTGCTTTTCGATACATAGTTGGCTCCTATCATCATCATAGGCATTTGCTGAGCTAGCTTTAACAAAGTTGGTAATACAAAAGAGACCTTTGTCAGAAGGCAGACTTGCTTGAGGCGATACTTTCATTTTCAGATAAAATGATTTTTCCTGATCTACATCAAAGTCACCGGCATTCCAGACGACCTCACGGGTGGCTGAGTTATAATCGCCCGGTCCCTCAAGAGGCTCAAGGTAGGCGGGGACTGTGTCCCTGACTTCCATACCGGAGAGCTTTGTAGTTGAAGTGTTCTTGATTTTTACTTTGAAGAAGACGACCTGATCGGGCTTGAATCTTGGGTCCGACACCGAAAGGTTGTCAACATATTCATAAGAATTATAATCGTTGGATGTTCCCGGTTTTCCAACCATCTTATCGACGACGATTGAATAAGACTGGCATGGCGATCCGTACTGTCCATACTGTCCGACACAGTCGGCAGATACCTGCGGGACGAAGAACATGGAACCCAGAACCAAAAGAATCGCAAGAAAATATTTTTTCATAGTCGGTCTTATACTATAAGATTTATTGGATGTCAACTATAGGACACGCAACCATTTAACCAGTGCTTTTTACCCTAGTCAATAACCAATGGACCAATCACTCAAATAATCCGAACAATTATCAATTATTAAATAACTAAGGCTAATCGAATAAACGAATTACTAATTAACCTAATTGACCTAATTATTCTAATTAATCTAAAGTCCAAAATATAAAACTCAAAAATTAGAATATAATATAGTTATGAAACTCAGTGCCAGACAGCTACGTGAGATAGGGGAGGAAGATCTAAAAAGTGGAATAAACGCTATTAAACGTCGTCCTTTGTATTTTATTCTGGATAATATATATGATACATATAACATCGGGGGACTGTTCCGGTTGGCTGATGCCTTGGCGATTACGAAGCTTTACATCTGCGGTGACAGTGAGATACCGCCCAATCATAAGATAAAAAAGGCATCCATTGGGACGTATAAGGTTGTCCCTTGGGAGTACTGCGAGACGGCTACCGGGGCGATCGCGAAATTTAGAGAAAGTAAGATAGGCAACGGCGGTTCGTCTCCTTTGGTCCTGGCGGTAGAGCAGGATAAAAGGTCGGTTCCGTACACAATGGCTTCTTACTCTTTTCCCTTAGCGCTTGTCTTTGGCAATGAGACATCCGGAGTGAGTAGAGAAACTCTAAAATTAGTTGACAAAATTGTTGAAATACCAATGTGGGGGATAAATAAATCTTTAAATGTTATTGTTTCTGCGGCTATTGTCAGTTATTGGGTGGCTTCAACTTTATAAAGAAAAATGATTGATATTCCTAAAAACAAAAAGCATCTTATTTTTGATTTTGATTTAACTTTAGTTGAACTTCGTATTCCATGGAATATTGTTATTAATCGAACTAGTAATTATTTGAGATCGGTCGATCCAATACTTGCAAAAGAATGTGAGAATATTGGTTATTCCGGATTCAATGAAATGATTAAAAAATATGGAGAAGATGTAAAAAAGACAATAGATGATTTTTATCTTGAGGTTGAAAATGATAAGAGTAGAGAAGTATTAATAAACAACCAAGCCTTTGAATTCATTAAAAACAATCAAAATAACTATAGCTTTTATATCTGGTCGAACAATCAAAGATTAACTGTTGAGACTATACTGAAAGAAAATAACTATCTCGATCTATTTAAAAAGATTATAACTGCAACTGATGTTTCTTTATTTAAACCAGACATTGAAGGGTTTAATAAGATATATTATAAGAATAATAAGTTAGAAGAATATTTAATGATAGGCGATAGTGAAAATGATAAAAAAGCAGCAGAAAATAGTAAAATTGACTACTATTATCTTCATATTTAGCCTCGATTTAACCATATTTAGGCTATAGGGTAAAATGCTCTTGACAAATAAATAAACATCCTTTATTGTTAAATTATAGGATTAATTTTAATTATAAGTTTTGATTAAAGGTAGATCAGCTTTTAATCATAGATCTCAAAGAAATATGAAAATTCTGGGACGAAACCACTTCACAGAAGAAGATTATTTCAAGGGGTTGTGGAGCGGATAAGAATAGTGAATAGTGGATAGTGATTAGTGACTAGTTACAAAGATTTGAAAACAGAGTTGAAGTTTTCAAAGAAGGCCACAAAAACTGTACGCCGCCGAGTCGGAAGAAAATTTCTGAAGACCCGGCGCGTTTTTTTTGGTAATTAGCGACACAGGCCGTCAAGTATCGTGAGGAACCCGTTTGACCAGTCGGTCGGATCGGGGGTGTAGCTATAATTATTGCTTACGCAAACCGAATCATTGGGATCGGCGCAAGCGATTTTTTTAAGAACAGTCTCATCGATTGCCGGTTGTGCTTGATCTCTTTTTCCATAGCCTAAGACCCGATATTCAATATTATTTGATCGACCGTTGTTTGCCTCGCTTATCGCCCCTTGTTGAGCGGGAACAGTCAAGAATTCACCTGTCCAGAGTGAGTTTGCGAGGCCGTCGGAAAGCAGGATGACGACCTTCTTATTTTGGCTATTAGTCATCAGTTGATTATTAGCGATATGTAGACCTCAGAGGACACAGGTTCCCGGTCGAGTAACTCTAATACTATCGACTGCCGGTAGAATAACACCATCGAAATCACTACTTAATCCGGTATGAAGGGTTGAATTGTAGTCGTTAGCATTTCGACTTGGATATAAGAGATTGCCGAGAACAGGATCGTCGGCATTTCCTCGACGACCAAAGGACGCCACCGCGACATTCACCGAAGAAGATCGAGAATTTGCTTTAAGTTTGTTGACAAATGTGGTTACCGCATCTTTTGCCCAGACAATTTTTTGTCTACCTTCGTAGTAGGCCGTCATTGTCGAAGATCGGTCAACAACAATGGCGATA
>MWSR01000081.1 GCA_002050095.1 Microgenomates bacterium UTCPR1 | reverse complement strand
ATTTCTTGTTATTAATTTCCTGAATATTTATGAACAGAAAAGTAATTCCCATAAAAGGCATGCACTGCCGGTCTTGCGAAATATTGGTTGAGGATGAATTATCAAAAATACAAGGTGTTGAACAGGTCGAAGTCAATCAAAAAAAGGGTGAAGCGATTGTTTGTAGTAATGGCAATATTGACCAGTCACGTATTGAGCAGGCTGTACTTAACGCCGGATATACTTTGGGGTATGACGAAAAAAAATATTGGTTTTCCAAGAATATTAATGATTATGTGGAAGTTTTCTTTTATGGAATTGCTTTAGTTCTCATTTATCTCATCGCCAACGACCTTGGGATATTTAAGTTGGTAGCGACTACTTCTAATAATTTTGCCAGTCTGCCAATAGTTTTTTTGGTGGGAATAACCGCCGGTCTTTCAACTTGTATGGCACTGGTCGGAGGTTTAGTTCTGGGAGCTTCTTCTCGTTTTGCTGAAGCACATCCGACCGCAACTGCTTTTCAAAAATTCAAACCCCATTTATTTTTTAACTTAGGAAGAATCATATCATATTTTATATTAGGCGGAATTATTGGTTACGCCGGTTCATTTTTTCAGTTATCCCTAACTACTCTTGGAATTTTAACAATTGCCGTTGGTGGCATTATGCTTCTCTTAGGTTTACAATTGACCGAATTATTTCCTCGACTAAACGGGATGAATGTAACTTTACCTAAAGGAATTTCCAGATTATTAGGAATTCAAGAACACGCAAAAAAAGAGTACAGTCATAAAAATTCTATGATCATGGGGGCAATGACTTTTTTCCTGCCTTGTGGATTTACTCAAGCAATGCAGTTATATGCAATTTCAAGCGGTAGTCCGGTGACCGGTGCTCTGACCATGGGTGTCTTTGCTCTTGGTACAGCTCCAGGTTTATTGAGCGTCGGTGGAATGACTGCTTTTATTAAAGGTGCTTTTGCGAAAATGTTTTTTAAATTTGCCGGTGTGGTTGTTGTAGCTTTGGCATTTTTTAATATTTTGAACGGATACAATTTAACCGGTCTTAATATAGACGTTCTGTCCGCTTTCAACAAAGGGGTTGTAGCCCAGTCGAACGATCCAAACGTAACCATTGAAAATGGCGTCCAGATAGTGAAGATGACTCAAAATGCTTCCGGTTATTCTCCAAATAGTTTTACTATCAAAAAAGATATTCCTGTCAAATGGGTGATCAATTCTACCGATTCATTCACTTGCGCCGCTTCAATTGTCTCGGCCAAACTTGGTGTTCGCCAGGGATTACAGCAAGGAGAAAATATAATTGAATTTACTCCCAAGGAAGTCGGCCCGATCCGATTCAGTTGTAGTATGGGAATGTACACCGGTGTCTTCAATGTTGTTGACGGATCAGGAAATACACCTGCTGCCAAAGCTGATAATTCTGCACCAGCTCCCGCTTCATGTGGGGGAGCTGGTGGTGGATGTGGTTGTGGAGCAAAGCCACAAAGACAGGCGGCCCTCGACGCTGATAAGACACCGCCTGTTAAAGCGGAACAAAATAACTCAGTTCAATTAATTAAGGCGACTTACACCCAAGCCGATGATATCCAACCGAATAAATTTTCTGTTAAATCCGGATCACCGGTCCGTTTTGAAATTGAAGCAAAAGAAAACGGCACTGGTTGTATGGGAAGCATTGCTTTACCAGGTTTATCGCAAACGATCGATGTCTTTACTCAAGGGAAATCGACTGTTTTTGAATTTACGCCGACTAAACCAGGAAATTACACGATAACCTGTGCTATGGGAGTTCCTAGGGGAACAATTATTGTTGAATAATTATTATAAATTTTTTTTCTTAATTAATATGGTTCAAACAACCAGATTGCAATTGTCAGGATTAACGTGCGGAGCGTGTGAAAAAGTTATTTCAAAAAGATTAAAGACAATTCAAGATGTTGAAGAAGTCCATGTTTCATCAGTTAACGGTTTTGCCTCGATTATTGCCCCGCGTCATATTGAAATTCAAGAAGTTGAAGAAGTTTTACAAGGGACGCATTATAAAGTTATTAATAATTTATAAATTTATGAAAAAAAACATATCTTTTTCTGTTACCGGAATGCACTGTGCCTCGTGTGAATTATTAATTAAAGATGAACTAACTTCCCTCAACGGCGTAACTGATGTCACTATTAGTTATAAAACCGGAAAAGGATTAGTCACAATTAATGAAGGAAAAGTTACCAACAATGATATTCTTGGAGCGATCAAAAAGGCAGGATACACAGGATTGATCGATGAGAAAGATACTGTTGAACTTATTAAAAAAGGAACCAAGTCAAAAGATCCGATGAGATTAGTATTCCAATCACATATTAAAGCCGATGGCGAAGTCGTTGAAAATGGAGAAGGAAAATTGGTCTTTCAAGGGAAAGTTGATAATAAAAAATCAGTAGAGATCGTCATTCCAAAAGGAAAAGAAATTGAAGCCGAAGAGTATGTTCAAAAATTTGTAAACTCACAAAATTTTATTCACCTACTCGATGGAGTTAATAATAATCATGAACCTGCGACCGATATAAAATCGATCAACTCTCCCGTAAAATATGATTCAGAAATTAAAGAAACGAATACTTCCAAACGAGTTAGTCTCTCGCTTTCCGGAATGCACTGCACTTCATGTGCTTTTATTATTGAAAAATCATTAAACAAAGTAGCCGGAGTTAAAGAAGCTCATGTCAACTTTGCCGCGGAAAAAGCCTTAGTAACTTACGATGAATCGCAAGTTAAGACGGAGTCGCTACTTGAAGCCGTTAAAAAAACCGGATATTCCGCCACTGTTCTTGATGAAAAGGATACTCAATTTGAGACAAAAAAAAGAAAACTGGAAATTAAAAATTTATTTAATAAGTTTATTATCAGTCTGATCTTCAGTATTCCAATGCTCTATTTTATGCTCTTTGACTTCTTCTCATGGATTCCGGGAAAAGTATTTTTCTTCCCTTATATTGGAATTATTTCTCTTATTCTCACAACACCTGTTCAATTTATTATTGGAAAAGGATTTTATAAAGGTATGTGGTCGGCTCTTCGGATGAAGACGTTTAATATGGATAGTCTGATTGCCATTGGTACATCGGTAGCCTATTTTTACAGTTTGATAAATTATATTTTCTACTATATCAACACAAAGTCATTGATTGGAATTGGTGGAGAGAAAATTCCGGAACTGTATTTTGAAACCGCCGCCTTCCTAATCACATTCGTAATACTCGGAAAATGGCTTGAAGCACAGGCAAAAGGACAAACATCTGACGCCATTAAAAAACTGATGGGACTTCAGGCAAAGACAGCCCGGGTCATTCGAAACGGACAAACATTAGATATTGAAATAGACAAAGTGATTAACGGTGACGTTGTTCTTGTCCGCCCTGGCGAAAAAGTGCCAGTGGACGGAGTGATTGTCAAAGGTTCATCAGCGGTTGATGAATCTATGATCACTGGAGAAAGTCTACCGGTTGAAAAACAAGTTAAAGATACAGTTGTTGGCGGAACGATGAACAAAACTGGAAGTTTTGAATTCCAGGCTACTCGAGTCGGGTCAGAAACTACGTTGTCTCAAATTATTCGCCTAGTTGAGGAAGCTCAGGGTTCAAAGGCACCTATTCAAGCTTTCGCAGACAAAATTTCAGCCTATTTTGTTCCTATAGTTATAATGATAGCCATTCTAACATTTGGTATTTGGTACTTTTTACTTGGTGCCACGTTGAGTTTTGCTCTCATGGCATTTACCGCCGTGATTGTCATTGCTTGTCCGTGTGCTTTGGGACTTGCTACACCAACGGCAATTATGGTCGGAACTGGAAAAGGTGCGGAGCATGGACTACTTATTAAAGGTGGAGAGCCACTTGAGGCCGCTTGTAAAATAAATACGATCGTTTTTGATAAAACCGGAACGCTAACAAACGGTAAACCGGTCGTGACTGATATTGAAAGTCTTAGGGATTTAGACGAAGATGAAATTTTATCAATTGCCGCTGCTCTCGAAAAACAGTCGGAACATCCGTTGGCTGAAGCAATTTATAACGAAGCGGAAAAAGAAGCTCTTGATTTAGAAATAGTTGAAGAATTCAAAGCTATTCCAGGACACGGAGTTCAAGGAAATATTGGTCCAGTGGAATACTATTTTGGAAATCGTAAATTAGTAAGTGACGTTATTGGGTTGCCGGTTGAAAAGATTAATCGTAAGATGAGCCGGCTTGAAGAACAAGGTAAAACGGTCATGATTCTTGCCAACAAAACAGAAATACTGGGGCTCATCGGTGTTGCCGATACCGTCAAAGAAACTTCAAAAGAAGCTGTGGAAAAATTAAAAAAACTGGGGATAGAAGTATATATGATAACTGGAGATAATGAACGAACAGCTAAAGCAATCGCCGTACAAGTGGGTATAACAAATGTTCTTGCCGAAGTATTACCAGAAGATAAGGCAAAAAACGTCAAAAGATTACAGGACGAAGGTAAAAAAGTAGCTATGGTTGGTGACGGTATCAATGATGCTCCGGCTCTTGCTCAGGCAGATCTGGGAATTGCGATGGGTTCGGGGACAGATGTGGCTATGGAATCAGGTGGAATTGTGATTATTAAAAATGACTTGAGAGACGTAGCAAACGCTATAGATCTTTCCAAAACCACCATGAACAAGATCAAGCAAAACATGTTTTTTGCCCTGTTTTATAACGTCATGGGAATCCCAGTTGCCGCTCGCGTATTCGCGGGACTCGGAATAATTCTTAAACCGGAACTGGCCGGACTGGCCATGGCTTTATCATCCATTTCAGTAGTGACTAATTCGTTACTGCTTCGTGGTTATAAACCAGGCAAGAAAAATTATCTTTCGATCATTGCACCGTTTATCATGATTATATTGTTCTCATTTATGTTCTTTGAATTTGCCAAATTCAGTTCGAGTATGTCTACGGATGGCAAGATAATGAAAGTGCAAATTACAAGAGAGTCAAAGAAATATATCGGATCTTTATTTAATAACGGAAAGACAAAGATCAACTTTGCCGAAGGAAATCCAAAACTGTTTCTTGAAGTTTCACCAATTGATACAAAATTGCTGAAAGTAAAAGAAGGAACAGTAACGCTTGGGAAAAACGAAATGATTGTTGGATATGAAGAAGCGATGATGATGAAGAAAGAAAAACTTATTCAAAAACCTGGTGATATATTAAAAAATTTCTTTGGAGTTCCCGCTATGAAAGTTGTGGGTATTCTAGAACCAACAGGAACTTCGCTTGATAAATATCATTTGGTAAATAACGAGACATTTCGAGCGATTACAATCGAAGGAAATGTCATTACTAAAGTTACCGAAGATAATACTGAAAAGTTATTCTACGTGGTAACCTATCAAACTCCTGAATTAATCCGGAAAGATTTTAATCAGGGATCATTTGGAGTAATAACACTCGGAAAAACTCAGTATTTTCCTATATATATTGGATCAAGTGAGGCTGAAATGATGCAAAAGGAGAAATTGTTCTCCAAAGTCGGAGATACAATAAATGGTTTTTTTGGAAACAATATTATAGTTGCAGGAATCCTTCCCAAAACAGGAACCGCCCTAGATAATATGCACTTTGTTGGAAATGATTTTAAAATAAAAAATTAGCTTATATGGTTATTTATAAAAGACTTAGAAGTAAAGCTTAGAACCAACGGCAAATACCTTAAGGGCTTTTTAGGCGATTTTACACTCTCCAGGACTATTTTGGAGATACTGGCTTTTCTTCTGATTTTGTAGCAAGTCCCAACAAGCCAAATTAAGAAGGTAAACAGGTCTTGTGGAACTTTTCTTCTTAATGCGGAGAAGGCGGGATTCGAACCCGCGAATTCCTTTCGGAATTATACGCTTTCCAGGCGTACGCACTAGTCCACTATGCGACTTCTCCTGATAAGGAGTATTATATCACCCTTCACCGACCATCCGCCAACCCGTTAACACGTTAACCCGCAACTTTATAACTTTATAACTTTATAACTTATAACTTGTAACTTGTAGCATGTAACACGAAACATGTAACATTTGCCATCTTTTAACTTTTTACTTTCAACTTTGAATTTTAAATTTCAATTTTTAATTTTTATTTCAATTTTGAATTTTTAATTTTGAATTTTTAATTTAGAGCTATCTATCCGCCCTCCCTTTTTTCTCCCGTCATCCCGACGAAAGTCGGGATCCAGTCTAAAGACTAAAAGCACTAAAGAGGATTTACAGTAATAAATAATGAATAACAAATAATTATTGATAGCTATTTTAGCAATTGAAATATGAGAAATCGGAATAATATTTGCAATTATCCTATATTTAGGCTATTCTTTTATTAGCTAAAAAGACTATGAAAAAGTTAAAAACATTTTTTTACTCCCTCAAAAGATCGGTCAGCGATCCGAGTTATTACAGGGAAATCATAAAAACAAAATTCGATTTTTCATTAAAATATCTGTTTTTTTTAGTCTTTATTATTACGACAGCACATCTTGTTTCTTTCGCTTTTAAATATCCTTCTCTAAGACATAGGTTCAAAGAATACCTTCCAACAATTGTAAACAACATTAAGAATGTTTACCCAAAGGATCTTGAAATCACAATAAAAGACGGCAGGCTTTCGACTAACCGCGATAAGCCGTTTATAATCGAAAATGGAGAAAAAAAGCCAAGAAATCTTCTCGTTCTTGATCCCAAAGCCAGCACCAACGAATATCCAAGTTATGACACTTACATTTTGGTCACGGAAGATGCCTATATCTACCCGTCAAGATTTAGCAATTCGACCGTCACTCAAACAAATATCTCTTATTTTAAAGATTTCAAAAAAGACTTTAAGTTTAACCGTCAGGACTACGATAATATTATCAAGGAAATCAATCCGTTCACTAAAAAGCTGCTATTTGCTATTGATATTCTTGTTTATTCATCTTTAATTATTTTATTTGTCTTTGCCTCCTTCTTTGTCACTTTATTTAAGATGATTGAGTTAGTTATTCTTTCGTTCCTGGTCTGGATTATTAATCTAATTTTCAAAAAAAAGTACCAATATGGCGACATCTATAGAATAGGAATGCATGCGGTTACGGTTCCGATTTTATATAAGGAACTTATTAAACTTTTTCATCTGCCGTTACAGGCCTTTAGCACTCCAATATTTCTTATATGGATGATAATTATAATTTTTTATAAAAAAGCCAAAGTATGAAAATCATAATCGCCTATGCAACATATTCCGGAGGAACTCAAGCCGCCTGCGAATATCTGTCTCAAGTTTTGACTTCAAACGGCCACCAAACAACAATCAAAATGATTTCCGATACCATATTCGAAGATCTTCTTGATTATGATCTAAGGATTTTTGCTTCGCCAACTTGGGACTTCGAAGGAAAAGAGGGTCAACCGCATCAAGATTTTATTACCTGGATGGAAAATAACAAAGATAAAAAGCTTGATGGGAAACCGTCGGTTGTTCTCGGGCTTGGTGACTCTTCTTACGCTCACTTTTGCGGGGCAAACTCGATAATTGAAGAGTTTATAAAATCAGTCGGCGGTTCAATTAAGGCGCCCGCTCTGGAGGTGGATGCTTACCTTTTTAATATGGAAGAAAATAATAAAAAAATATCCGACTGGACCAACACATTTACCCCTTAACCCGCAACATTTTTCCGTCATCCCTCTCCCTTCCTCGTCATCCCGCTTCCTCTCTCGTCATCCCTCGGCTTTCTTTGTCATCCCGACGAAAGTCGGGATCCAGCCTCTCTCTTTTCCAGCCATCCCATTTTTTTCTGTCATCCCGACGAAAGTCGGGATCCAGTCTAAGGATTAACAGCGCTAAAGAGGATTTATCGTATTTACTTTTCCCTCTTAACTTTCAATTTTTAATTTTTAATTTTGAATTTTTAATTTTAAATTATCTATCCGCCCTCCGAATCGGAGGGCAAGCCAACCGCCAATTATGTGCTATACTTTATCAGTTAGTATTAACTTAAATAATGCCGCAGTGGCGGAATGGCAGACGCGCAAGGTTTAGGACCTTGTGCCCTCACGGGCGTAGGGGTTCAACTCCTCTCTGCGGCACATCAACATATGAAACAGTACAAAAAAGAACTTGAGTTTGCAAAGAAACTTGCTTTAAAATCTGGAAAGATTATTCGTAAAAATTTTCTTCGTTCTAAAATTACTATCAAATCCGATCTTTCTCCGATCACCGAAACTGACATTGCAGTCAGTAAACTAATTAATAAAGAAGTTAAGAAGAATTTTCCTGATCACGTTGTATTGGATGAAGAAATCAATAAAGTAATACCAAAAGAAAAATATGTCTGGGTCTGTGACCCGGTCGACAGCACTATCCCTTTTTCTCACCATACGCCAACATCAATGTTTTCGCTCGCATTGTGTGAAAATGGAGAGCCGGTCGTTGCCGTTATCTTCGATCCTTACTTCAAAAGACTTCTTTACACAAAAAAAGGTGACAAAACATATATGAACGGAAAAAAAATATCTGTCGATAAAAAAGATTTTAAAGAAGGTGACATCGTCTATGGAGATTTTAGAAATCCTATCATAAAAAAGTTCTTGGTTTTCTCAAACGGTGTTTGATTAAAGATTAATCTCCCGAACTATCCCACAAAATAAAGAAGCTTAAGTTTTATGATCAGTATTTCTTTTATATTAGAAAAATATTGTTATAATTATTCAATGAATTCGAAAAACATTCTAATCGGGTTTGGAGCAATTATCGCCACCTTTCTCATTTTGTTCCTGGTCTATAAAATCGTCGCCACTCCCCAGATTAACGAGCTTCCGGAGATGAATCGGATTAAAGATTCCGACCATGTAAAATGGGCAAAAGATGCAAAAAACGTCCTTGTTGAATACAGCGATATTCAATGTCCTGCCTGTAAAAGCTTTCACGATGTTATTGCTTCCTTTGAAGCATCAAGTAGTCCGGATTTCTCGATCACTAAAAAAACCGCCTTCGTTTTTCGCCACTATCCTCTTTATCAGATACATAAAAATGCTTTTGCAGCCGCCTATGCCGCCGAAGCTGCTGCAGTCCAAAATAGGTTCTGGGAAATGACCGACTACCTTTATAAAAACCAAAGCGAGTGGAGTAATCTCTCTAATCCTAATGAATACTTTGAAAAAGCCGCTCTATCTCTTAACCTCAACCTGCCTCAATTCAAAAAAGATATTGGCTCAAATAAAGTAAAAGAGAGAGTTCAAGAAGATTTATCCGAAGCGGAAAAAATCGGTCTAAACTCAACACCAACATTTTTTCTAAATGGCAGAAGGGTCACCGTCAATACTTTTGAAGATTTTAAAGATCTTTTAAAGTCTTTATAAATTTAAAATCTTTCAAAGGATCGACGATATAATGAACTATTCATCCGCACTCACAACTCCAAAAGGAGTAGAGAAGTGGTTAATTTTTCCACTACCTTCAACAAACGAATATCAAGAGATCATTGGGTTAAAATCTGCTTTTATAAAAAAAATAAAAGAGGTCAAAACCAATAAAATTATTACGTTAAGATTAAACGACGTCAAAGAGACGGAAGACATTTTACTTTGCAGTTTTAGATTAAAAACAAAAGAAGTAGTAAAAACATTTAACCAAAAATGGTTTGTCAAAGATTATAAAAAAAATACTCAAATCACTAAAGACGATTTTATAAACGGTAGTGACAGGCAGCTTAAAGTTATTAAAAAAAAGTTGGCGGATCCAAAAGATAGTTTATTTAATATTGTTTGTTCCGCTTATAATTTTTCATTAGATTATCTATCTTACGGCAATCCAATTGATGGCCTTCACACATTTAGGCAGGCTTTAGAAGAAAGGATAACCGACTGTGGCGGTTACTCGACTTTGATAGCATCCCTACTGGCATCGTACAATATACCATCAAGAATCGTATCAGGTTTTATCATTGACCGATCTCTAACATCAACACTCTCTCTATTTGGTCTAAAAAAACTTAACTTTAATAATTTACTTATGCACGCCTGGTTGGAAGTATTGCTTCCCGACGGTACCTGGTTTCCGCTTGACGGATCTATTGAGTGGAAAAGAAAATATAGCCTTAGTACTCGCCAAGGAGGTTTCGGCTACATCCCTGCGGACAGATTGGTTGTTTCTTTTGGCCATAATTTTAAATTATTATTAAATAACAAAGAATATTCGTTACCGATTTTACAAAAACCGCAGTTCCTATGATTTCGGCAGACTTTGCTCCCAATGAAACATTATCCGACGCATTAACTTCCTTTTTACTGGTGTTCCAACCATGGCGATGGCAACAAGGTAGAGAAACGGCCACTTTGGAAAAACGGCTAAAGGACTCGGTATTTTTCCTTACCGGCAGATCGGCCTTGTACCATCTTCTTCTGTCTCTGAACCTCGAAAAAGGAGATGAAGTTATTGTTCAAGCATTCACCTGTGAAGCCGTAATCCTGCCAATACTTGCAAACGGCCTTAGACCGGTTTTTTCGGATATTGAAGAAGAGACTTTTTCTCTTAACCCTATAGAATTGCAAAAAAAGATTAGTAGTAAAACCAGAGCTGTTATATTACAGCATAGTTTTGGCATCTTACCGAAGCATCGAAAAAAAATTATTGACATTATCAAAAAACATAACCTTGTGCTAATTGAGGATATAGCCCATACTATAGAAATTCCTCCGTTAATACCTGACTATAAAAACCGCTATATCCTTATGTCGTTTGGCCGTTCCAAAGCCCTATCTTCCGTATTTGGAGGAGCGATAATCGGTACAAACAAAAGAGTAATGAGGAGGCTAAAAACAGCTCAAAAACAGCTTCCATATCCAAACCGACTATATACATTGCGTTTACTTCTTTACAAACCCGTCTCACTATTAATTAAAAAAACTTATAACCGGGGTTTTGGTAAATTCGTTCATTACCTATCAAAATTAATTAATTTAATACCGGCCGAAATCAGTCGGAGGGAAAAGCAGATGTACTTTGATATGGATATGGATAAAAGATACCCCAATGCGCTATCAATCTTATTGACAAATCAGTTTAAGAATTACGATTCCTTTAAAAAGCAGAGGATCAACTGTGTTAATAGATATAACCACAAACTCAACTTCGGTAAACAAACGCTATTTAGTAATCAGCCTTTAATCCGTTTTCCATTGATGATAGATCGGCCTGACATACTGATTAAAGAAGCAAAGAAAAAAAATATATTTCTGGGCAAATGGTATAATCGACCGGTTGCCCCCGAGGATATCGATATGAAAAAAACTCAATACCCAAGGGGGAGCTGTCCGGTCGCGGAAAAGATTTGCAGAAAAATAATTAATCTACCGACAAATATCAGAGAAAAAGAAGTTGATATAATAGTTGATCTAATAAATGGATATCAAGGAAATAACAGATAAAACAATTTGGGAAAGTTTTATTGGTAAGTACGATAGCGCATCTTTTCTTCAGAGTTGGTCGTGGGGTCAAGTGGAGGAGTCACTTGGTCAGGAAATCCAAAGACTCGGCTTTTATCAAAACGGGAATCTTAAGACCGTCTGTCTAATCGTCTTTCAAAAAATAACCAGAGGAAATTTTATCTTTGTTCCTCACGGTCCGGTCGTCTCCCAAAAGGACAAAAAATTTTATAAAACGGTTATTCAAAAGCTTATTTCCTACCTTAAGAATCTTCCGGAAATAAAAGACTATTCTTTCATAAGAATTGCTCCAACTCTTTTGGATAATCCGGAAAATAAAACGATCTTTAAATCTCTAAAATTCAAAACCGCTCCAATCTATCTCCATGCCGAATCGATCTGGGCGCTTAAAGTCGATAACATATCGGAAGAAGAGTTACTTACCGATATGAGGAAAACAACCCGTTATTTAATAAGGAGAGCCATTAAAGACGAGATCATTATTGAAAAAAGAACGGATATGAATGCCGTTGACGATTTCTATAAGCTCTATGAAAAAACGGCCCAAAGAGAACACTTTTCCGCTTTTTCAAAAAAATATGTAAGGACGGAATTCGAAAGCTTTCTAAAAAACAATCAAGCATTATTTCTGTTTGGTCGACTAAAAAACTCCAAAGACTATCTTGCTTCCGCTCTCATTCTTTTTACCGAACAAGGTGGCTACTATCACCAAGGCGCATCTATTCATTCCAAGCATCCGGTGCCGTATCTTCTTCAATGGGAGGCAATCAAAGAGACAAAAAAACGTGGATGTAAAAACTATAACTTCTGGGGAATATACGACGGCAACCGGACTCCAAAAGCTTGGGAAGGATTAACTCTTTTCAAGATGGGGTTTTCCGGTTACAAAGTAACTTATCTGCCAACCCAAGATCTTATTTTATCCCCAAAATATTATTTAACTTTCCTGTGGGAAAAATATCTGGCTTATAGGCGGGGAATCAAAGTGATCTAAAATAGCTTTCTTTTTTTGATAGCCAAAAAGAACTTTGTCTACATAGCTTGACTTCATCTTTTTTATCTTTGAGTAGATATTTAACCGCCTCTTCGAGAAATATTTCATTTTGCGAACCCTTTACTAAAACAACCGAGTTTTCCGGCAGGGTAGAGGAGAGGTACTTCCCCGCTTCCTTTGAGTTTTTAAACGACTTAACTACACCTACCTTTCCTTCTATTTTCGGGAGTACATATTTTTCCATATTGGGTCCGATAAAAAATGCTTGGTCGATATTGATTTTTAAAAGTTCATCGGCCACTGCCTCATGCTCGATTCGCGACTCTCTACCAAGTTCTCGCATATCTCCAAGAAGGGTCACTATTGGCCTTTTTTCCTTTAAAAAAGCAATCTTTTTAATTAGTTTAATAAACGTAATTAGAGAAAATCGGGAAGAGTTGTATGAAGAATCGACAATCAAAGATGACTTAATTCCTTTCAGTACCGTCGCCCTACCTGCCGGTAAGATAAAATTCTTTGAAATATTGTTTGATATCGTTTCCTCGCTTAGTCCGAGAAATCGACCGACCGCAATCGTCGATGCAAAAACTTCCCGATAGGCCTCGGGTAATATGTAATCTTTTATAAGGATACTTAGTTTTCTTCTTCCTACTTTAAATGCAAACTCCGTTCCTTCTTCGTAAGTCTTGTAGTCTGTGTACTTAATATCGACATCTCCCTCACCAAATTTTATGTACTTTACTCCTTCGATCGGTCCGGGTTGAAATACCAAAGAGCTATTAAAAATTCCGGCGCTAGGTTTTGCCTTGGTGATTATCTTCAACTTTTCTTTGGTAATTCTTCTTACGATAAAATCAAGTCGCTTTTTTTCATCAGATTCGTTTTTAAACAGATCGTCAAACTGCATCGAATGAACGGCATAGGCGTTTAGAACTATAGATATATCGGGTTTTACTATGGTTAATAGGTAGTCCATATTTTTCGGCGGGTATGGAGAGTCGATACCCATCTCAATACTCAAATAGTCATAGTTTTTGATGTTGTTTATTCTGAATGGCGCAAGTACCATAGCTCTTAACCAGTCA
>MWSR01000068.1 GCA_002050095.1 Microgenomates bacterium UTCPR1 | reverse complement strand
AGATCGGCAAACTCATATGCGTTTATAATTAAGACATCGAGAGCATCAAAAAAATCAACTAAATCCTTTACCGGTCTTCTACAATCTACGGCGGAAAGATTCACAAACGTCAAAGTCCGATCACCTTTAAGATAGCCGATCATCTTCTTTTTTTCCCTGAGGTCAAGGTGACTTAAAGGTGAAAAGTAAATATTTTTGGCATTCTTTAATTCTTTATGAAGCATAAAATCTTTAATAAGTGTACTTGGCGTTTCGTGATGAATGATGGTTCGTTCCCCATTATCGGTCAGGATTATCGTCGATACTTTATAATAGTTCTCATCAATCTGACAAAACTCGGTTGAAATATTTTTATCGGTCAATTTCTTTAAAATGATATCCTTATAGACGTTGTTACCAATCTTTCCGAAGATGGCCGGTCTTAAACCTAACCGAGAAACCCCGGCAGCAACATTAACACCCCCGCCTCCGATGTCCTCATAAAAAAAGTCGGAATAATACTTTCCTCCGATAGCAAGGTGGAAACGTTTGGTATCTCTGGTAAAAGTGGTTCCTTGAAAATACAGGTCGATGCTGATATTACCGACACATATTAAATCATACATATATTCAGCATAGCAAACTATGAATATTCCGTAAAGGCTGTTTAAAAATTCAAAAAACTTGTTAAACTAATGTAATGTTAACCGTGTTTTGTGGCGAAGATTCTGTTTCGGCATTCAACCATTATTCTGCCTTGAAATCAAACTACAAAAATAGAGGATTTCAAATAATCGACTTGGAATCAGCCGAACTTGAAGATATTCTTCTTTGGATGGGTCAGACCGAATCTCTTTTTTTTTCAAAAAAAGCTTTTTTTACTTCAAATCTGAACAAAAAGTTATCAAGAAAATCAAATTTAAAGATCAATCAGATTGTCGACACGCTGATTAAAGATAAAAATCTCGAAGTCTTTTCTTGGGAGCAGGAGGTTTCTTCGCGCTATCTAAAGTTCCCAAAAGGGGCGACAATAAAAGAGTTTAAACCGTCCGAAAATATATTCAAACTACTGGACACGTTCTATCCCGGAAATCTAAAAATATTTTTAAGCCTTCTTAATAATGTCAGCCTATCGACAGATGTATACTTTATTTTTACCATGCTTTCGAGGCAGGTTAGGAACCTTATTCTTATCAAGAATGATGTTACGGATCCCAAGATCCAAAGATGGCAATACTACAAGTTAAAGGGACTGGCCGACAAATGGACTGCACAAAGCTTGCAAAAAACCTATGAATCACTCTATAATATAGAGGTGATGCAAAAAACGTCAGCTAATCCATTCTCCCTCGTAGCATCGATAGAGTTGATCAGTTGTTACTATTTATAAATAGTTATGAACCCAAAAATTTTTAAGGCTTACGATATTCGGGGGATCTATCCTGAAGAGATCAATGAGCAAAATATAAAAATAATTACGAGCGCAATTATTAGATTCTTCAGAGAGACTCTTAATAAAGACGATCTCAAGATTGCTCTTGGAAGAGATATGCGCATTTCATCTCCTACTCTCTATAATTCAGTAAAAGAAACTCTCCTATCACTTGGAATAACGGTTGTAGAGTTAGGCCTGACCTCAACACCTTCACTTTACTTTTCCATTCTCCATTATCAATATGATGCGGGTATTCAGATATCAGCCTCTCATAATCCAAAACAGTGGAATGGACTGAAGTTTTGTTTTAGGGATGGCAATAAAATTGTAAAAGTATCGAAAGCTATCGGAATGGATAAAATACAATCTTACGCTACTTCAGAAAAGATTACTCAATCATTTAAGAAAGGATTATTGTTGCAAAATTATGACCATATTAAAGAAGAAGTCGACTCGTTGTCAAGACTAATGAGGCCGACATTTAAGAACATTAAAATAGTGGTAGATACCGCCAATGCTATGGGTGCTACATATATTTCAGAAATTTTCAAAAGAACCTCTTGTAAATTAATTAAACTGAATTATGAGCTCGATGGCACGTTTCCCGCCCATGAAGCCAATCCGCAAAAATTCGAAACTCTTAAAGCTCTTCAAGATCAAATTCTAAAGACCGGTGCGGATTTGGGTATCGCGACCGATGGGGATGGAGACAGAATATTTTTTATAGATGAAAAGGCACAAATAGTTCCAGCTACACTTATAAGCTCTCTTATTTCACAAGAAATTTTGACAAAAAACAAAAATGAAAAAATATTGGTTGATATACGATACACAAGAAATGTATCCAATATTGTAGAGAAATTAGGAGGTAAAGTTATTTACAACGTTGTTGGTCATGCGTTAATTACAAAGAAATTAAACGATGTCGGTGGAGCGTTTTCCGGTGAATCCTCTGGTCATTTTTTCTTTAGAGAAACGGGGGGGGCAGAAAGTTCTATTCTAGTAATATACTACGTTCTTAACTTGCTTTCAAAATCAAAAAAACCGATGTCTAAGTTAATGAGGGCGTATCTTTCGTCCTATGAGTCTGGAGAGTATAACTTCGAACTGCCGCAAAGTATTAAAAGTAAGGACGTATTAAACAAAATAGCAAGTAAATTTCCCGATGCTAAAAAAAATTTTATGGACGGCTTGAGTCTCGAATACAATTTATGGAGATGTAATATCAGATCTTCCAATACCGAACCGCTTTTAAGGCTTAATCTCGAAGCCGAAGACGAGAATTTAATGAAAAAAAAACTTAACGAGTTAAGAGATCTCATACTTCTATTCGATGCGAAACCTAAATGAGTAAAAGCCTTTTCTATTTATTTGAGTCTTACGAACATTTAAGCTATAATAGAGCCATTAGTTATGGTTGAAGACAATAAGATTATATTATCTGAATATTCTAGTGCGCTTCTTTCTGCCTTGCGAGATATAAAAGGGAAGACCCGACCCGATGATATGTCGGCACTTTCGGTTTCTCAAACCGTATCCTTCTTTGCTTTAGTCTACGAGAAAGTCCGAAACGCTGTCGAATTTCGTGAAGATCATCTAGTTTTAAGAGCAGCCATAGAAAGAATTCTAAAGCGCAGACTTTCCATTAACCCCGAAGGTAAAGGGGAAGCGGAAAATATCTTGCGAGAACTCCTTTGGGCCCGATACTTTGATAATAGTAGTCTTGGCGGAGAGGATGTTATTCGTATCCAGAGCTTGCTCGATAAATTTCTATTTCTTAAAAAGAAATTAGTTGTCGGTAGAGAGTCGAGCACGCAAGCCTATCTTAATCAGTTTTTGATAGATATTCTAACCTGCGAAATTGAGGAAATTCTTAAGCCTGAATCCGCACAAAAACTTTCAAACCTTACATTTTTTATTTTTCAGGTACTCCGTCGGAAAATAAAGATTGAAGGACTTAAAGATGATCAGAAAGACGCTTTTTTTCTTGTTTCAATCGAAAAGGTATTCGGAAAAAGCGACCTCGCCTATATCCACTATCACCTTTTTATTACTTTTTATAAAACATTGGAAAGCTACTCGAAGGATGAACTGGAAAAACTTTCTCACAAGCTGCCAAGTATCTTTAAAAAGATCGATGAAATGACAAAAAGTCCTTACGTTGACAGCCTTACCAAATTTACCAGGAAGCAGTTACCTCCGTTTTTGATTCTTTTTGATATTATCAAAAATAAATTTGATCAGATAGAAGGGATTTTAACTAACAAAGACAAACTATGGACCGAAGTCGATGAAACCTGTCGAAGTAAATATCAGCAGATGGGTACAAAAGTAAGGAATTTGGCTGTAAGAAGTTTTATCTATATCTTGTTAACAAAGATGGTTTTTGCACTGATCCTCGAATTTCCTCTTTCTAAATATTTCTACGGTCAGGCAGACTATCAGTCGATACTGATTAATACGTTATTTCCCCCGTTGTTAATGATTGTAATCCTCATCTTTTTTAAAGTTCCCGGTGAAAGTAATACCAAAAAAATTTATGATAGAATTATCGAGATTATCGACGATGATAAATCCTTTGAAACGAAAGTAGCTTTTGTACCTAAAAAAGAACAACACAAAAAACCTTTGTTGATTTTCGGCTTCACCGTTTTCTATTCTCTAACTTTTTTTGTGACACTTTCTATAATCTATGAATTTTTGCTAACCTTGAACTTTAACCTTATCAGTCAGATCATTTTTATTTTCTTTGTTAGCGTCGTTACTTTCTTCTCGTATCGAATCAGGCAAGTTACCAAGGAGTTGACACTCGAGGTAAAAGAAAGCATTTTGACACCGGTTGCCGATTTTTTCTTTATGCCAATCCTATCTTTAGGTAAATTTTTTAGTCAGGAAATGTCGAAGTTAAATTTTTTTATCTTCATCTTCGATTTTATCATCGAAGCGCCGTTTAAGCTGCTATTTGAGGTGGTCGAGGAGTGGATAAACTTCGTGAGAAAGAGAAAAGAGGAGATTATTTGAAACGCACTAAATAGGCATTTCTCCTACTTAAGTCGATAATAAAAAGTCGAAAAGGGAAGATCTCTAACTGTCTTTGCCAGATATTTTTTTAAACCATCTATCTTGAAGCCATGAGAAATTATCAACGTCCCATTCCTTATTGACTTCTTAAGTTTCGGTAATAATTTCTCTACCATCTTAGGCATTAGAAAAATATACAGATAGTCTGCCTTACTAAAATCGGTATTGTATACGTTCTGCCTTATAAAAGTTGCTCTACCTCGACTCAAAATTCTTGACCATATCACCAATAATGGATTAATATCGATACCAACACCTCGGACGTAATATTTTTTTACCGCTAATCTGACTACTCTTCCGTCACCACAACCTAATTCGACAAATAGCCCGCCTTTTTTTAAATGTGCATTTTCAAGTATTCGTAAAATTTTTTTTTGTCTCGTTGGTACATATGGAGCTCCTTTAATTGACGAATAAATTAAGAAAGTCGTATAAATTGTCATACCTGCGAGCAAAAACAGAAGAAAGAGTAAGAAACTCAAGTAAGCAATCATTGGTAACATTCAAGTATAATATAGCTTGTAAGAGTGTGTGTCAATGGATTTATCGGATAGCCCTTATAGCTTAATGGATAGAGTACCTGTCTTCGGAACAGGTGGTGGGGGTTCGATTCCCTCTAAGGGCACCATTTGGGAAATGGCGAAATCGTTGGGTGCGGCGCTCGCGTCGCCACCGCCCGATGCGAGCGCCGCAAAGGGAAAATTCAAGTCCGCCGAGAGCCGCCGTAAAAAAGAATGAAGAAAAACGCAAAAATTTTAAAGAACTTTTATAAATCAAAATGGGACACTCGTTGTAACCAGTTCAGATTGCTCTTCACTGACGAGTGCCCCATTAAAAAAGCAATCTGTCAAAAACTGGTTACAATTTCAATATACAAAATTCTCAAAAGAAAAACAATAGTGATTGACCTACCCCGAATCCGTAAAAACTTGTATAATAGAAGAAGAAATTAATCTCAAATTTATGATTGACAAACATCAGTTATCAAAAATTGGGATAGGAACATGGGGTGTCGGTGGCTTTATGGAGCCTGACCCCAAAAACGACGATGAAAAACAAGTTGACGCAATAGTCTATTCCATCGACAAAGGGATAAATTATGTTGAAACGGTCTACATGTATGATAAGGGAAAGGCTGTCGATTTATTGTCTAAAGCAGTTAAAAGATCAAGGGTAGCCCGTGAGAAAATCTTTATTACGTTTTCAGTCTATCAAAGTGATGCCAAAACAATACAGGAAGTCGAGGAGAGGCTAAACAGCTTCCTAAAGACGTTTGATGTGGGCTATGTGGATAGTTTGCAGTTTACAATGGGGCTTGTTGATGACATTGGTTTGGAATTAGTTAAAAAGTTTGTTGACAGACTTATTGTGCAGGGCAAAGCAAGATATACAAGCCTTGCTAATTCCAATTTAGATTATCTTAAAAAATATCATCTAGCTTTTGGTGAAAAATTATTTGCTCACGAAGGCTGTTTTAATTTTGAAGTGAGAGAAAACGAAAATTTAGGGATAACAAAGTATGCACAACAAAACAACATATTAAATGTTGTCTATCAACCGCTAAGAAGAAACAGAACGGCTTCGAGGAATTGGCCGCTTCTTAATGAACTGGCCGAAAAGTACGATAAAATACAAAATCAAATTCTTTTGAATTGGATAGCATCCAAAGGATTCTTCCCATTAGTGAAATCAAGCACTAAAGCACATATAGACGAAAATTTAGCGTCTTTTGATTTTCTAATTGAACCGACAGATTTAGAAAGACTAAATACATTTCGAGTACCAAACTATAAACCGCCAAAAATTGTTTGGTTTGGAACAGGAGAAGGTGTGCCAATTCACCAGATCCCAAATATTTTTGATGAGGAATACGAAAAACAAAAAACGCAATTATGAAAATATATTTAATCACATCAAATCCAACCATATCCGACGCAACGAAAAGTGTGTTGGGAAAACTCGGTGAACTCAAAGTCATTAACGCTCAAAATATGAGTGCAGAAGAAGTAATAAGCAAAGATGGCGACGCCGAAATTTTAATTGCCGGATCCTCTGGCATTGAAAAGATCTCCAGAGAAATGCTAAAGGGACTTAAGAAATTAAAAATGATTGCAACTCTCACAGTTGGCATTGCTTGGGTTGATATTGAAGCCGCAAGAGATCTAGGAATAAAAGTCTGCAATATAAAAGGAGCAAATGCAGAATCGGTTGCCGAACATGCGTGGGGTATGATTTTGGATTTAGCAAAACGAATAACAGAATTTGATAGAGATTCTCGCAACAAAGGAGCTTTTAAGTTTGCCGATTACACAGGCAAGGAAGTTTACGGGAAAACAATAGGGATAATTGGTCTTGGAGATATTGGAAAGAAAGTTGCTCGGATCGCAAAAGCATTTAATATGCGGGTGTTGGGATTGAATAAAAGTAAGAAACCAGTCGAAGGGGTGGTGTTGGTAGAGAAAGAGAAGTTGCTCAAAGAAAGCGATGTGATTGTAACGACACTTCCATTAACCAACGAAACTACCAATTTTATTTCTGACAAAGAAATCAGGCTAATGAAAAATGGAGTTATCCTTGTAAATCCTGCGGTGGAACCAATTACTAACAAGGAGGCGATATTAAAAGGATTAGAAAGTGGGAAGATTTTTGGTTTTGGGATAGAAACAGAAATCATGAAACCCGTACCAGAAGACAGTCCATATTACAAACACGCAAGGGTTGTTATAACACCTCACAACGCTTTTAATACCGAGGATGCAAACAGGAAATCATACGATCTTGCAGTCGAGAATGTTAAAGCATTTATTGGTGGTAGTCCCCAAAATGTTATAGTATAGGGAGTTTCCGTGTCCGCGCACGGGTGGGTGGGGCAAGGATACTATAAAATCCGTACCTCTTTCGAGCGAAGCGAGAAAAAAATCGCGCGCGAAAAAATAACGGAAGTGCGGCGGGTGGGGGCGCCGCGCTGAAGTTGCGAGCCCTGCGAAGCGAGGCGAGCAAACACATTACGAATTTTCTTTGAAATAAGTTCGAATTTTTCCAAAAACGAGCACCACAATCAAACTTTCAGGAATTTTGCCGACCGATTCGGCCGCGCGAATTTCGTATTTCGCTTTGCGAAATGCGTTGCCAAAAATTTTGTTTGACCTTTTGCCGAAAATTTCATATACTAATAATAGTAAGTGGGATTGGTATCTGTAAAGTCATCATACTAAAACTATACTATAATGTCAAAAGAAATTTCAACTATCGCAAAGAATATAAAGAAATACCGAGCAAAACTTAGCATTTCTCAAGACAAGTTATCAAAACTTGCCGGAATTACTCTACATACAGTCACAAAAATTGAATCGGGGGCAACACCTAACCCGACAATTGAAACTATGGCAAAAATCGCTAAAGGTTTAGGTGTTTCAATTGATGATTTAATGAAATAAAGCCATGAAATCCATAATTGATTCCGTAAAACTGGTTATTGAAAAGTCAAAATTCGTTCACGTAAACGAACAGGCTATTTTAGATTTTTCCAAAGGGGTTACGGGTGAAGAGTTTGAGGATTCAGAATTTGGTCCAGAAACAATTTTGCCAAATACGGCAACAGAGGAGCAGCAGATAGCGTTAGCTTTTGTTTATAATTCTATAAATTTTTGCTATTGGGGCGAACCAAAATGGACAGTGGAGATAAATGGAAATTTTTACGACGGAAGTTCTGGAATGTTGCGCGCCGTAAAAAATGCGATTGAGAACGGTTTTAGTCTACTTGACCCAAAATATTTGGAAAATTTATCAGAAAATAACCTTGCAAAAATTTTAAAAGGCAATGTCGAAATACCGCTTTTTCAAGAACGACTAAATTTACTACGTGAATTGGGGAAAAATCTTTTGGAAAAACATAACGGTGCTTTCAAAAATGTAGTTGAAAAAGCGGACGGCGATGCGGCAAAAATTGTTGAACTATTGACAAGAGATTTCCCAAAAGTTTTTAATGATGTTGCTAATTATCAAGACCAAGAAGTCAAGTTTTATAAAAGAGCGCAACTTGTTCCAGCTCATTTGTTCGACCTCTCAAAATTTGGTTTAATTTCTATCCCATTAAGTGGTTATAATGAATTAACCGCTTTTGCCGATTACAAAGTTCCGCAATTACTTAGAAAATTTGAAATATTAGAATACACAAATGAGCTTGCCAATAAAATTGATAACAAAGTTGAAATTCCAAGTGGTAGCGATGAAGAAATAGAAATCCGGGCGAATACAATTTGGGCTATAGAACTTGCTACAAAAATTTTGAGAAAAAAATTCCCGCAAGCTAATGCCGCGAAGGTTGACGGAATATTTTGGTTCAAAGGACAAGTGAAGTCGCCGAACGATAAACCATATCATAGGACAAAAACAATTTGGTATTAAGAATTTACCAAATTAAATTAAAAAATATGGAGCATGTAGCAATAATGTAAAAATCATGGGGATTAACTCAAAAAATTCTTTCTGGGCAAAAGAAAATCGAATCTCGATGGTATAAAACAAAACATTCCCCTTGGGGTAAGATTGAAAAAGGCGATATTGTTTATTTTAAAAATTCTGGCGAGCCAGTATCCATTAAAACCGAAGTAGAAAAAGTTATTTCGTTTTTAGACTTAACACCCGAAAAAGTAAAACAAATTTTAGATGAGTATGGTGGCGATGACGGAATTTAGAAAAATAAAATCAAAGAATTTTTTGAGTTATTCAAAAATAAAAATTATTGACTTTTGATATTTTTGAAAAATCCCCAAAAAGTTGAGCCGTTTGAAATTGATAAAACCGGATTTGGAATGATGTCGGCTTGGCTATCGGTTGAAAATATTGATAGAATAAAAGTATAGGCGGCGCGCCAGTTTCACTGGCACGAAATTCGGCGGCGGCGGAAAGCGAGGGCGGGCAAAAATTC
>MWSR01000026.1 GCA_002050095.1 Microgenomates bacterium UTCPR1 | reverse complement strand
TATTGCTGATATAGTTGATGGTATGGATAGTTATTCTTTATTAATTGACGAAAAGAAAAAAATTATTCTTGAGAAAGAGCTAACAAATTATTTGTTTGAAGCAGTGAGAAAATCGCAAATAGTACTTACAGATATTAGACCGATCGCTCAGGAAATTTTGGTTGACTTTGAAAGAATCAAAAATAATGGAGATTTAATTAATTTTTTAGAAAAAATAAACAAGAAATGGCCGTTTTTTTCATTTCTTTTAACCAAATATAAAGGCGAAAGTACAAAACTCGAAGAAAAGCAAGTTATTGATAAATTATCTAGTTTTATAAAAAATTCAAACTAATATGGTTAATGTTGGGGAAGTAATCAAGGCGAATGTTGAACAAAGTATAGGACGCGACCCTGTGGCTAATAGTGATTCAGATTTAATATTAAGAAATGTTCAACAAAGTATTACCGAAGGAAATCATCCTTTAAAAGTTGTAGCTGGTGTTGAAATGCCAACAGCAGCTAATGGCAAAGCAGTTATTGAAGCAAGTGTAGGTTCAACCTTTGATACTGCTGGTAATAAAGTTCTTGATGAGCGAGAGGCTAAATTAAAGAAAAGAGGAGATTCTGTTATTGATCACTTAACTGATATTATAAATGGTCGCAATCTTGATAGTCTAGCTGATGATGCAGATGTTAAAGGATGGGTTGAGTCAATTATTCTTCAAATTCCTGAACAAGCAGCGCAATATAATGCCTTAGGAGAGGCTGATCAAAAATTAATGAGAATTTCTTTACTTACAAACTCAAAAACAATTGAAACCGCCTCAAATTTACTAAAAACTCGACTTGGGCCTGATAGAATAATTACTGATAAAACTGAGCAGCTTCGAAAAGAAGCTAATGATCTCCAACAAGAAACAAAAAAATTAGATGATCGAAGACAAGAAATTGAAAAAGAGTTAATAGAATTAAATGAAGAAATTAAAGAATATACTATTTATAAAAACGGCGCCAATATTCAAGAAGGAAAGTTTGTTACAGAATTAAAAACTTTAGAGCAAGATGCTTCACCAGTTCGTAGTGAAGTTGATTTACTTTCAAAACAAGTTGGAGAGTTAGATAGCAGAATATCAACTTTAGAATCGGCTTTAGCAACTTCAGTTGGTCATATACAAATAGATCCTAATGCATCTGAACCAACAGCTAGAAGAACACAACTTAAAGAAGAAATAATTCGTCTTAAAGAAGAACAAGACAAAAAAATAAATGTTTTATCCGATAAAAGAAAAATCTTAGCAGAAAAAGAAACAAGAATAAAGGCAATTAATGATAGAAAAACAGAAATTAATAATTCGGTAGAAAAACTGACAAAAGAACAAGCTGAAGTTACAAAGCAATTAGTCGAAATAAACCCTAAACTAGCTAAAGCTTTAGGAGATCTTCATCAAGAAAAATTGAAAAGAATAACTTTAGAAGGTAATTTAATAACTTCACTTGAAAGGATATTACCCGAAGCAATGGCAGCTGCATATAATGAGAAAATGGATTCGTTAGTAAAAGCTGATATTGCAGTTGAGACTAATAAAGCTAATGATGCTAAAACAAAATTAGAGTCTGATATTAGAACAAACATAGCAAATGCATATAGAAATGCTAACCATCAAATCAATTGGGATCAAGTTAGAGATCAGGTTTGGCCTTTATTTCTTCAAAGAGGTGTGGATGGTTTGCTTGAAGGAGGAGGAGGATCGCCTCCCTCAAGTCTTTTACCAGCGGGAACAACTTTGGCACAATTAAAAACTAATAAAGAATTATATGATGCTATTTCAACTAGTATTAAAGATAAAATGGGAAGATTGAGGGTTGTCATGCCTCGTGGTGGGTTAGGGGTTGTTGATTTTTTGAGAGGACCGAAGCCTTTATCCCGCCAAGAATGTATAGATATAATCGACCAAATGGGTGAACCGTATCTAAAAGACTTAGTTACAAAAAATCAATCAATTAGAGAAGCACTCGAATCAGTAGGAGAACAGGGAATGATTAGTGGAACTGCAAGGGTGAGTGAAAATTTAAAGAAACGTAGTCTTGGATCATTATTACTTCTTCTTCCACTACTACTTGCGGGAGGATTTTTATTTGGCAAGGGTAGACAGTAAACGTTTTTTTAGTTTATGTACTTTTTTAAAAGAATAATTTGAAATATTCAGTTTAAATTTACTTCATAATTATTATGTTTTCCAACATCTGACATATAAAAGAACAAGAAGCGCAAAACCTGGAGTATGAGTAGAAAATGAGAGGCTAGGGAAATAAGAAGATAAGAGATTTATGATATTATAAAATAATGCAGGATGGCGCCATAGAAATAGGATCCCCGGGAGCTGTTTTAACAGGTGAACCTCAAGGTCAAATACCCGAAAGGCAACCCACTGCGATTCATCCCGATATGGAAGGCAGGGCTACACCATTGACAGATCATCCGGAAAATGGTGAACAAATAGAAGCCCTAAGAAAAGGGTTTGGCGAGATGGAGGGGGGAGGATCGTCAGCCGGTGAATCATTTGAGGAGGTAGGACTTCCTATAGTTGATCCACCAACATCCGAAACCGAATTTCCGAAAAGACCCCAACGGAGGAAAGGGTTTATGGACGGATTGTGGGAAAAATTCATAAATTTCTTTAGAAATCTCTTCAGATAGGATGTAGAATAGCAGTTTCACACCTATTTCCCACCTCTGAGGTATAAAGTTTTTGTTAAATATAGGCTATAGACAGAGAATAAATGCATATATAGAATAAACCAATAGACCAATATCACAAGTGCTCCAGACAATTATCAATTACCAACAAACAAATGTTAAAAACTGATAAGAAATTTGATTTAGAAGAAAGAACTTTGGTTTTCGCTAAAAAAATTATTAACTTTTGTAAAAAATTACCTAGCAATACAGTTAACTTTAAGCTTATAGACCAGCTAGTTAGGTCAGCCGGATCCATAGGTGCAAATTACATAGAAGCTAACGATTCCTTAGGTAAAAAAGACTTTATTCTTCATCTAAGAATAGCGAGAAAAGAAACCAAAGAAACTATATTTTGGTTGAAATTGGTTAATGAATCGAATAAAGATATATTTTCTGAAGAACTAATTAATGAAGCGACTCAATTGCGAAATATTTTTTCTTCCATTATTAAAAAAGTAGATATTAAATCACAATCAAATCAATAATCAAATGTTTTTGAAATTGCATATTGAATATTGCGACTTGCTTGGAGTACTTGGAATTTGGTTATTGATTATCTTTCCTCTTCAACGCCCAAAAGTCTTAAGACAACCTCTTTGCGATAGCGTCTGTCGCCTCGGGAGTTGATGCGGATGGCAGGGAGCTTGCCTTTTTTTCCCCAGCGCTTTATCGTAAGTGGCGAGATTCTCAATAATTCGGCAACCTCTTTTATCGTCATTAGGTCGGGCAGGTCGGCGAGTGATACTTTTGATGATGATTTGTTAGGGACTGACATAGAAAGTATTATAAAGCATTATTTTTGAAAGTCAAATAGCAGAAAAATCCAAGGGATGACAAGAGAGAGCCGGGATGACAGAAAATGGCAGTTGGCAGATAGCGATTGGTTGCAGGAAATTTGTGTATTATAATCATTTTAATGATGAAGTTTTTTCAAAACAGATACGTAAAAATTTTTTTTTCGTTGGTGCTGTCGTTTTTTGTTGTTTTATTAATTTACAACAGTCGTTCGATAGTTAATCGGAAAATGGCGATTACCAATCTACTAAGTAATGTCAAGTTTGGTTTTCCCAAGTATGATTTTTCAAGTAAAACTTCGTCTTCAAAATCAGGAAAGGTTAAGGATACAAGTTCGAATCAAGCTAACTTTAGTTTACCTACAGCAGTGGTTGGCACGAAGGAAGAGTCGAACGAAGAAGATGTTGTTGAGTCGGTGAAGCCGACCTTATCCGAGCCAACGGAAGTTGTTTTGTATCGTCCGACAATCAACCCAAAAGACACGCCAAAACCTACCAAACGTCCGCGACCGACCCCGACTCCCTTAGCTCCACCCGAGGATATGAGGCCCGGAGCCGATCTTGATGATATTTTTAAAAAAGCGGCCGAGCTTTCCTGCGTACCGGATAATCTGCTAAAAGCATTTGTTGCCAATGAAGCTCCCGGTGTCTTGAACTGGTCAAAGGAGCAGGCGCTTTTCTATAACTCTTATAATTGGTGGCATAGAGTAAAAACTCTTAAGGAGGTCTGCGCCGGTTATGGTTGGTATACTCAAACAGGGTTAGTCGCAGAGGATAGTCTTTTTGCAGGTGAGAGATGTAAAGAGCCTTTTTCGGCAGCTACGGCAAACGATACATATTCAAAGTCACTTGGAGCAACTCAAATGCTCAAGTCATACTGGGATAAGTACTATGCCGAACCGACAAAACAAAAGCTTAAAGTCAAGCAGGTTGACCGACGGGTCTTGATCGATTCGCTTATTGGATTTGGGATCCATTTGAGAAAAGATTCGGGCTATAGCGGTCAGTGTGATAACTGGGAACTTAAGGATATCGCAAAGGCGGCTTGCGTCAATACCGGGGTAAGTTGTGATTTCTACAACTACTGCTATACAATCTGTAATAACTACAATAAATTTTCTAAAAAAAGTTTTAACTGCGACGGAGTAAAAAATTATTTCGTTTCAGGTACCTGTCAATTTAAGTAGCGGTCATTTATATTTATTGTAAAGATCGAGAATTTCTTTGCAATAATCTCCCTTGACGCCGTTTCCGTAGTCATACTGGCAGACTCCATGATGCTTCTCGGCAACCATACGGATAGTGTCGTTTGGCCAGGCGTTGCAGTCCGGAGGAGGAGTACCGGGAACACGACTTTTTGTAATATATGCAAACATAAGGCTGTTGTCAAAAAGTACCCGTCGGTCGTTTTTTGGTATGGTGTTGGTAATATATTTTTGAGCCACTTCCTGTTCCTGCTCGGATATCTGGAACAAACCCATTATCTTAATGTCGTTTGGATTGCCGATCGGAGACGAGCAGCTTCCACCGGCATTGACGCTGTCTGCCGGGATAAGACCCGATTGAGCATAGTAACCCAGTCCGGTGCAAGGTGATCCGCTTCCGTCTATCCACCAGCCATATTTGTTATAGATACTGATCTTAGAGGGAGGGTCGCCGAGATGAAATTTATCACCGCTTTCTTTGTATTGGAAAGCTTTCATAAGAGCAATCGGAAAACAAGCTCTTTTATTGACTTCTTGAAAGATCTCCTCCAGCGTCGATCCTGGTCGTCGGTCGGTTGTTATCGGAGGCGGTTTTGGGGTCGCGGTTGGTTTTGGTGGTTTGGTCGGTTTTGGTTTTTCGGTTGGAAACAGCCGTGAATATAGGGTTGGCGAGGGAGTCTCTGTCACTTCCATTACGGTTGGAGCGATAGGTGGGGGTTTGATCTGGGGAGCTGAAGAAGGTTGAAAGTAGGTGGCTGATGTCTGGTTTTGAATATCGGGTGGAGTCGGAGATGGTGTGATTGTTTTTGTGTTGATTTGCAAAGTTATAAGGTTCTTAAGCCTTATTGGTGGTGGTTTTACATTGGTTAATACAGTTTTTAAATATAGTCGATTGTTGTACAAATTAATAATTATGAAAGACAGGAGTAGAGAAACGGCGATTCGAAAGCGAATGTTCATACAAGAATGATATGTTTTTATCGCCGACTTGTAAATAGGATGGATAGAGGATAGAGAATGGCGGAATACATCATTATTTATTAATGGAAGCCCTTTTTATCGCCGGTAATCCTTGGGCTGGATCCCGGCCTACGCCGGGATGACAGAAAATTATTCTCCCGTCATCCCGATGAAAATCGGGATCCAGACTTAATTCTGAAGGAGGGCGGTTGGCGGTGAGCGGGAATAAGATGCTAAATGGTATTGATTAACCGATATTAATAATATACATTATAAGAAGCGAAGAAGACCGTACTTGAATTGTTTGCCTGTGGGTGGCGGTTTGGTTATAATGTCTTATATTGTTGATAAAGATGAAAAGCAATAAAACCAGGTTAGCTACAATTCTAACTCTTATTTTGGTGTTTTTCGGCATTTTGATTATTTTGAGGCTTTCTTTTTTTAACACCGATACAAAAAACAAAATAGCCGTAAGCTCAAGGGCCGAAGTCCCTACTTGTACA
This sequence comes from Microgenomates bacterium UTCPR1, assembly GCA_002050095.1. Lineage (GTDB taxonomy): Bacteria > Patescibacteriota > Microgenomatia > UBA1406 > GWC2-37-13 > GWC2-37-13. Next base: position 7,963 of record MWSR01000026.1, on the reverse strand, counting down.
AGCGGTTTCTATGTAAATAAATCGAACACTGATGGTTCGGGCTGTGCGGCAGCGTGTGGTGGGGAAGATAAGTGTCAAGAATGTCTTTGGGGTGGGAATGTAAGATACGAATGCATAAATGCAGCAAGCCTTCCTTCTTGTTCAAAACCAAGAACTTACGCTAGTCTTGATAACTGTAAAGCCGAACATACCAATAATAGTGATAAATGTACTCAATGTAAGATAGGTGAAACTCCAAGGTGGGAGTACGATGGCAATGGGCCAAAGTTGGCGACACCTACTCAAGGAGGAGTAACTTCTGGAAGAGGTTGCCCATTTAACTGTGTTAAACTGGGAGAGCAATGCTCATGTAAAGTTGGTGGCGTTGATTATGATGGAGTTTGCACGGTTGTTGGAAGGCCTGGTACTTGTGCTTATAGAACTTCAGGAGTAAATACATCTACTGTAATAGGAAGTCCTACTGTAATAGGAAGTCCTACTGTAATAGGAAGTCCTACTGTAATAGGAAGTCCTACTGTAATAGAAAGTCCTACTGTAATAGGAAGTCCTACTGTAATAGAAAGTCCTACTGTAATAGAAAGTCCTACTCAACCTTACTTTCAAGAAGGAACTTGCACAGCTTCGGGTAAACAAATTCACTTTAAGGAATGTAACTATTTTGATCCTTCAGGTATTCAACCGTGTAGTAATAAGACTCCAATTTCAGGTTTGCCCGCAGGATGTTCAATCTTTAGGAATTGTCCAATCAATGGTAAAAAATGTGGATATGAATGCTACTATAACGGAACTAAAACTAATTGCGTAGGAATAAGTGATCAACACAACCAATCTTTAGTTCATTTATATAATGATTCAAATATCGCGATTAATCCTGGAACAATTAAAATAGTTGATGATAGTGCTGGAGGTAATGAACATATATCTATTTATGTAGGGATAATAGAACCAAGAGAATATAAAGCTATTGATTTGAACGAAATAGGGTTTCAAGGATTTTGTACTTTACCTACAGACACAATTCGTGTTTATGTAAATGATGAAGTTCTTGGAAGTGACGGATGTAGTGGAGGAGTTAAAATTTTTATCACACTTACATGAAAATAATATCAAACAGAATATTAAAAATGTTTTTAGTGATGGTAATTGCTTATTTAATAAGCGATTTTTCAATTAAAAATGTTTTTCTCGCGCAATCACCAAAATTTAACCCATTTTTTGTGACTAATACAATCGCAAAAGTAAATAGCTTTTGGTCAAGAACAGGTAATCTTATAGCTTCGATAAACTTTTTTCCTAAATTTAATTTTCAAAATGCACCGAATACTGCCGACGATAAATTAAATACTTCTCAACCAAACAGTTTTTCACTATCTGAGGCTCAAATCAATAACATATTAGAAGCACCCTTAAAAAAAGTGAGTAAAGGAGTTTATGCTGGGGAAAAAGACGGCTATCAAGTGTATAAAATTGATACAGATGAATTAGGGTATATTACTTATACTTTTATAGTGAATGGTAAAGAAATAAAAGTAAAAGTGCCTAGTGGCCAGCAACCGCCAAGTCAGCAAGATGTCGAAGCGGTCTATAGGTAAGAATTATTTGCATTTTGATTTTAATTATTTTACATTTATATTATGTACATCGGACCGTTTTATTTTGACACGAAGGAGATATTTCTGATACTGGCGAGTGTTTTTCTTGGACTGGCGATGTTTTTTGGCTGGAGCCTGTGGTGGTTTGATAAGCGGGCTCTTTTAACTTTGACCGTCTTGATTTTGGTCACTAAAGGCCTCCTGCCCTCAATCCACAACGAAGCCTTTTTTATCCTGGCGATTGTTGCCGTCTTCTTGACTTTATATCTGCCGATATTTCAGGTAGTATTATTTTACTTTATCAGTTTTCTGATGTTTAGGTTGCTGAAGGTGATATGAAAATATGAAAAAAATATTTTTTAGTTATTTATTTGCCGTATCCTTGACTATATTGGTTTTGAGCATATTTAATATCCAAAAAGTAGGAGCAGAAGCATGTGAAGATCAAGTTGCAGGCCTATGCGATGTCGGAACTAGTGATTGTGTTAACAAAAAGGGTACAGGAGCAGTCTGCATTATAGAAGCAGGAACAAATAGGTGTACTTGTTATAATCATAATCCTGTACCATCTCCTACTGTTTCGCCAAATTCTTGTTCACCAAATTGTAATTCTAGTTGCAATAGTGGCTATCATTTGGAACCACAAATATGTTGTTCTGAGGGCCAAATGGTGAATGGTAACGTTTGTGTTAGAGATTCTGGCGGTGGCGGAGGCGGTGGCGGAGGTGGTGGCGGAGGTGGAGGGGTACAGACCGGATTGAGTGTCAAGTGTGACTGTGCCGGAAAAGATTTTAGTGCCGTCTGCGGCAACTGGTTTGGGCTGACAAAGATCAAGTTCCGGGGCGACTGCACCAAGAAGGCGGGCGGTCCGGACGTATGTAACGCTTTGGTCAACGGAAAATACTATCAATACAAATCCTGCGCTGCCGTAATAAAGACACCCACGCCGACCAAGAAGGCAGGAAAGGGGACACCCACGCCGACGGTGAACCCGCTTTGTGTCTGCAGCGGCACCAATATCTGCTCTCCCCAATGTAGTTTTAATAAATTAACCGGAGTCAACTACGGTGCGCAGGTCAAATGCGCCCCTCTTCCGGCAAATAGATACAGCACGGCCGTGACTCAAGCCAATAAAAACGACTGGTGCCGGAGGCCAAACCGGACCAAAGGCGACGCCGACGGGAACGACCTTGTCACGTTTTTAGACTATTTTTATTTGGTTTCAAGCCAGTTTGGTGGGAAAATACCTGCCAAGATCAATGCCGATTTTAACGGAGACGGGTTGGTAAACCAAGCCGACAGGCAGATAATAATTAAATCAATTAAAGCCAAATGAAGAATAACTTATTTAAAATCCTGCTAATGTTGTTTGTCGCGGTGGCGGCTGTTTTTTGGTCACTAAACTATGTTTTTTTAAATAAAGATACGGCAAGAAAGTCCAAGGCGGCAGGGGAGACGATGGAGTTAAGTTTTAATCCAAACACCAAAAAAGTCGCCGCCAACGAAGACTTTACCGTCACCGTTCTGGCCAAGCCTTCGGTTAACACGGTGATTCGGGGCTATAAAACGAATGTCAAATTTGATAAAACAGCGCTCAAGTTTAAGTCGATAAAGTATAAAACGGGAGTGGTTAGTAGCGGCATTGGGGATAGTGACGCTGATGCCGGTGCAATAAATAAAGATGGAAACATACTCGTAGTCGGTGAAGACAGGACGGCGGCCGGATCTACCCTGTCATCGGCAAATGGAGCGGAGTTGGTATCTATTACTTTTACGGCTTTGAACGATAAACCGAACGTTGTCTTGTTTGACGAATCGGTTATATTTTCGGTCGGTAGTAATGGAGCCATAACAAATCCCTGGACGTATAAGGTTGATGGCTTAAGTGTGAACGGCGGCATAATTCCTTCACCAACAAGTGCAAATCCAACCGATGATCAAGGACCGATATTAACCAAAGTAATACTCAATTTGAAATTAAAGTTCCAGGGAATAAATAAAAAACCTACCGTTGATGAGTTGTCTTCAATGAAAGTTAGAGTGATACTACAGAAAGAAGGGACGAAAAAAGGCTTTGAAGACACGGGTACTTTTAGTGCAGACGATAAAGGAGTATGGTCGGGCAAGGTAGCTTTTCCTATCGAGTCGGTTGAAGGAAGGTGGGTACTATACGTAAAAGGGCCACAGCATATCCAAAAGCGAGTGTGCGATGTCACTCCAAAGGAGGATAGTATCGGACTTTATCACTGTGGCACCGGCGATATTGAGTTGGCATTTAACGATAACAATCTTGATTTCACGGGTATCAACTTTTTGGTCGGAGATATCAATCAGAACGGATTGGTTGATGCGGTTGATATTGCAACAGTCAAGAATAATCTTGGCAAAAAAGATATAGAAACTCTAATAAAAGCCGATTTGAATAGAGATGGAGTCGTTAATACCCAAGATTTTTCCCTAATTCTTTTTGCTCTTACAACAAGAACCGATGAGGGCGACACCCTTGATGTCGTAAAACCGACAACAAATCCCAATAGCACTATTCAGCCGACAAATCCAAATCCAACAGACTCAAGTCCTAATCCGACGATAACCAACACGGGTGCAACAGGAGATCTATTGCGAGACGGATCGACTTATCCTGTCTATTTTTCTCTATCATTTCTCGGTTGTAAAAACTACCCGGCTACAAAAAATAGTGTTGCGTCGTTGACAATGTCTTTTCTTGGAAAACAGGAAACCTACGCCAATCAGCCTTTAAAGTTTTTGGTGACGGATCCTTTACTGATTTCGGATAAGATAAACGTTAACGATATACTGGCAAAAGATTTACATAAGGGTGACACAAAGGCCGAGTTCAATGAAGAAGCAGCCCTCATCATACAGGCGACACAACTACAAAAAACCGTTAAAAAATTAAATCAATCACAATTTAATCTTATTTGGTGCACAAATACAAACGGTTGTTTTGGTACACCGGACAATCTGGCTAAAATATTGAAAGAAAAAAGGTATATTTACTTTACATTATTTAAAGTCTGTCAATAATGTACTATGGAAACGAAACAAAATAATTTATCCAAATATCTGATGTTTGCTTTTCTGCTTATGTTTTTGGTAAGCGGTGTAATTATGCTATTTAGACAGGTAAAGAAGAGTCAGCCAACGACAGGAGAAACAGGGCAGATAGAGAGGGAAAAAGAAAATACAAATAGTACAATAGATACAAGAGGGAGGATTGGGCTGGTCGAGGCTGGACAGAAAGACAATGAGCTGACCGTTGAGGTCATCGCCAATTCCGACGGAGAAGATATTTCGGCCTATGACATCCAGATCGGTTTTGATCAAAGCGAGTTTCAGTATGTATCGGCGACCAGCTTGGATAAAAACTTTGAAGTCTATCCTTTTGCTAAAGACGGTCTTTTGACCTTGACGGTCGTTAAATCAACAACCGATAGTAGTCCGTCGGTTTTATCGGATGAGCGGGTATTGAGCTTAGAGTTTAAGACTATAAAGTCGGGCGGGGAATACTCGATATCGGTATTGCCGGCAGTCGGCAACTCAACAACAAAGTTTGTTAATATAAATACGGAGGTGATTACTCCCGAAGTTGGTAGTTTAGAGGTAAAGGTAAAATGAAAAAAATTAAAAGACTAATTATCATCGCTTTGACTCTTTTTTTGTTGTTTGGCTCTGTCAATATGACCGAAGCGGCTTCGTTGGGTTACGACAGAAGTTCGGTTAATCCAAACAAAGATGAAACTTTCGATATTAGCGTAAAAGTGAATCCGACCGCGGACAGTGTGACGGCAACCGACGTCTATATTACTTATAATTCCGACGTTTTAAGTGTCCAGACAATTAAACCGGGAAATATGTTTCCGACGGTTTCAAACGATACCTCGGTTGCGGGCAAGATCTATATTGCCGGTATGGTTAACGATCCGGCGACGGCGATATCTTCGGAAGGAGTTTTGGCGACGATTACCTTCAAAGCGGTTAAAGAAGGGACGTCGACCCTTAGTTTTGACTGTTCTTCATCGACCGTTGTGAAAAACGATGCCGACGCAACCAATGTCTTAAACTGTTCGTCAAATGGTAGCGTCACCGTAACCGTGGGCTCATCATCAGGTGGTAGTCAGCCGGCTCCGACCACGCCTCCATCAGCTCCTGTTGAGCCTCAAACACTGCCAAAAAGCGGTGTGTTTGAGAATGTCGTCAAAATTGCTGTTCCCGGATCGATACTACTGTTAGTCGGTAGTGTTTTAAGAATGGTTCTTTGATTGCTTATGGATTTAGAATATCTGGTAGAATATAGATGAAAATAATTATGAACAATCCCGTATTCAAAAAAGCACTGGCAATTTTTATCGGATTTATTGTCTTTATACTTCTTGTTTTTGCCGGCTTTAGAATATTTGGGACAAGGGCGGCCGACTATGAGCCAACCGACGTTGTTGTCTCCAACATTGAAAAGAACTCGGTCAGGTTATCATGGGCTACCGGAGTCGACACTCAAGCGGTTGTCGAATATGGGACAAGTCCAACGGCGCTGAATTTCTTTTCGCCCGAAGCGACAAAGGAAAAAAGCCATTCGTTGGAGTTAAATCTTCTCTCACCTTCGACAACCTACTACTTTGACATCAGAATAGGGGATAAGAAGTTTGACAATGGGGGTGTTCCTTGGACATTTACAACAAAAGGAGCGGAAGCTTCGACGGGATCCTTAATCACTCCGACTAAAATACCGCCGACAAATACAGATAAGCAAATCAGCCCAACTCCAATTCAATCGCTTCAGATACCAAACACATCATCAGGTTGCAACGAGACTAACTGTGAAGCGATCAAATCTAAATTGGGAAAGGGTTGTTCAACCCGAGATTATATCCTCTGCATAAAGAAGCAGGATCAAGTTCGTCAAAATCCATAACTCCTACGGCATAAAATTTAAATATAAGGTTAGAGAGCTAATCCGTCTTAATAAACTGACAGTTAAATGAGCTTGCAAAAAAGTGTGTTTTTTAACCTATTTTGGACTGTTGTGTCGTGCCGATCAGCAACCCTCAGAGCTTGGTAGCGGGCTTGCAGAGGATAGATTAATTAAAGGTTTCCCGGAATCAATAATGTAGACAGGAAGTTGATTATTGGCCTGATGAGACCGTCCAACATCGAGGAACTGCCAAACGGAACGATAAGAAGGATAAGGAAAATCCAACCGTATTTCTGAAGCGAGTACCATTCGTGTGCTTTTTCTTCTGGGAGTATACCGCCGACGATCTTGAACCCGTCTAAAGGATGAATCGGTAATAGGTTGAAAACTCCTAAAATTAGATTGAGTTGAATCATCGGGACAAAGAGATAATAACCTATAATAGTTAGAATATTTAGTTGTAAGAATATAGACAATTTCAATAATATAGAAAGTAATATAGCCAAGATAAAGTTTGATGTCGGACCGGCGATTGAGATCAATGCCGCATCTTTTCTTGGATTTTTCAAATTATATGGATCAAATTCGACCGGCTTTCCCCAGCCAAAGCCGAAAAACAGTAAAAAAAGAATCCCGGTTGGATCGATATGAACGAAGGGATTGAGTTTTAGACGGTCTTGAAGCCTTGGCGTTGGATCACCCAATATATCGGCAACATAGGCATGCGAAAACTCATGGATAGATATGGCAAGCAGCAAAGAAATAACGGATAAGACAAAAATGAGCGGATTGGAAAATAGGGTTGACAACATTTTTACTTTAATGATGTAAATCAAATTACAAATTGAAAATCATACAAAACTATATTATAATGTTTTCTTATGGAAAATGCTTGTTATCATTGCGGAAAGACAGTACTCTATGGTAGATCTCATACCCATCATCGGGGTGTGGCCGGAGGACGTTGGAAGAAAAGAGCTCCTAAAACCAGAAGAATATTTCGTGTTAATTTTGTCAGGCTATCGATCGTCGAAGCGGGCAAAAAAAAGAGAGTTAAGCTCTGTGCCAATTGCCTGAAAAGAGTCAAAAAAGATATTAAAGACGGGAAGAAACCCTTCTTAACCTTAGCAGCAGCGGTCAAAACTCAATAGGAATCAGTTCGTCATTTTCTTCTTTATACAACGTACCGTTTTGCTCCATTGATCTTTGGGTAAAAACGATTCCCTGAAGGTGATCGACTTCGTGTTGAATTATCGTTGCTTCAAATCCGGAAAACCAGTCTTGCTTAACTTTTTCGCTATCTAAATCTTGATATTCAAGAAGTACTTTATCAGCTCGTTTAACCGGCCCCCAAATACGGGGAATGGAAAGGCAGCCTTCAAGTCTGACCGGTTTCTTTTTTAATTTCTTTTTTTCTTTATTTTTTTTTACTTTTTCT
>MWSR01000020.1 GCA_002050095.1 Microgenomates bacterium UTCPR1 | reverse complement strand
GTTGGCTGGTTAGGGCTTTTGTCGATACAACTGCAATTTCCGGACCGGCACCGACAGGTAGAACATAATCGGCAAGACGTTCAAGTGTAGATCCTCTGGCATTTACCAGTGCGACTATTTTTGCCTTATTATCTTTAGCTTTTTTTACGGCAATTAACGTATCGGCAGTTTCACCCGATTGGGATATGGCTATGACCAATGTTCTTTCGTCAACAAACTCGGAAAATGGTAAAAATTCGTAAGCGCTGTACATTTGGGCATTAATTCCTTCTTTGGCAAAAAGATATTTTCCGACTAGGGAGCAGTACGCTGCCGTTCCGCAACCAACCAAAGCAACTTTATAGCCGTCCTTAATTAATTTAGCAATCTTATCGAGCTCCTCTCTATTGGTAAGAGCCGTTTTCGGGATTGTGGTTTTTTGATCTAATATTTCTTTTATGAGAAAATGAGGATATCCCGATTTTTCCGCATCCTCGATTTTCCAGTCGAGAGTATTGATGGTAAGGTCTATCCGTTTCCGAGTATCCAGATCAAAAAGGTTGATACCGTCTTTTGAGATTGTCACTCCTTCACCGTCATTAAGAAAATGAACTTTATTTGTGTATTTGAGAAATGCAGGGACATCGCTACCTAAAAAATATTGTTTATTTTTTTCATCGATCCCAACAACAAGGGGAGAACCGTTTCGGCAAGCGATTATCTTTTCAGATTCGAGTTCAATAACACCGATCGCATTAGATCCTACCAGTTGATTAAATGTTTCAAATACTGCTTGATCGACAGATCTTGTTTTTTGTTTTTCTTCTATTAAATGGGCGATGACTTCGGTGTCGGTTCCCGAGATAAATTTGTGACCTTTTTTTAGTAGTTCTTCCTTAAGGATAATATGATTTTCGACAATGCCATTATGGATGACGGCGATCTTTTTTTTACAGTCGTAGTGAGGATGGGCGTTGGTATCGGTTACACCGCCGTGTGTTGCCCATCGAGTATGACCGATGGCTATTGAACCATGAGGAAGAGATGTCTTAGCATCACCAATTTTCCCAATATGTTTTTCGATCTCAAGCTTATCTGAAACTTTATCCACATCGGATCTCTTCATAGCAATGCCCCACGAGTCATAACCTCGATACTCCAACTTCCTTAACCCGGCCATTACCGTTTGAGCAGCGTTATTTGACCTATCGTTGACAACAGCAAAAATTCCGCACATAGTAACAATGATATCAAATTACGGAACGAAGTCCCTTAATTTTTTTAAATATTTTTTAAGGGATTAAAATAACCCCATTTGACTTTCCTTTTTAATATTTTTAACGATATTTACTTTTTCGTTAAACATCCTATTTACCAAAGAATTCATTTGATATTTCTCCAAGAATGTCTTTAATCTCTTATTAAAGCCGTTAAAGATAAGTTTTTTGATATCAAGATCGATGACAACATCGGTTAAAATTGTCGCTAATTTTTTAGAAAGGATTACGGACTTCTCTTCATTTATTAGTATGGCTTTGATTTTTTCGGATTGAATATTGTCCAGATTTTCATAAATATTTTCGACCGAACCATATCTATGGATAAGATTTGTCGCAGTTTTTGGACCAATTCCTTTTGCACCGGGATAATTATCGGATGGATCTCCGACAAGAGCCTTATAATCAACAATTTTATCGGGTGGGATGCCAAGTTTTTGTTCTACCTCCGTCTTATTAAATATCTTTATATTTGCCAATCCAAGTTGGGGCGATGCCACAAAGACATTGGCGTTAATCAGCTGGAAGATATCCTTGTCACCTGTCACGATAATAATACGGTAATTATTTGACTGAAAGATTTTACTTATTGTTCCTATCAAGTCATCGGCTTCGAAACCGTCCTTTTCTATTCGAAAAATATTAGCTTCGTCGAGTGCTTGTTTGACAAGAGGAATTTGAATTATAAAATCGTCTTCAATCTTAGGTCTTTGACTTTGATAATCGACAAAGATCTCATTTCTAAAAGTCGGTTTCGGTGTATCAAAGACCGATGCAATATGTGTCGGTTTAAAATCCGTTATTACTTTATTTAACATCGATAGAAAACCATAAATAACGTTTGTCGGCGTCTTGTCTTTTGACCTAAACGGAGGGAGAGCGTGATAGGCGCGATGCATAATTGCATTACCGTCGATGAGGAGAAGGGACTGCATTATATTTACATTTAAAATAAACTTAAATCACTCTATTTTTTGTGATTTTTTTCCGACAATAGCAACAAACTCGTCTTCATCAATACTTTCTTTTTTTATTAAATATTCGCTAACCTTGTCAAGTTCTTTCTTGTGAGTTTTGACTATGTCAAGCGATTTTTGATAACAAGTCGTAATGATTTTTTTTATTTCTAAGTCAATCTTTGCCATCATCTCTTGGGAAAGATTGTTTTGCTCATAATAGTTCTTTCCCCATTCGGTAACGTCCATAGTCGGTCCGTAGTTGACTGGACCTAAGTCACTCATACCGTATTCTACCACCATCGCTCTTGCAATCGAGGTCGCTTGATCAAAATCGTTGGCAGCGCCGGTTGTGATTTCATTAAAGATAAACTGTTCAGCGGCTCTTCCGCCCATCATTACCGCAATTCTTTCAATTAAATGCGTTCTTGTTTCATGAAGCTTATCCTTGGCAGGAGGAATTAGAGTGTAGCCCAGCGCCATCCCTCTTGAGACAATGGAAATTCTATGAACGGGGTCGGTATTTGGCAGAAAATGAGATACAATCGCGTGACCGGCCTCGTGATATGCGGTTAATTTTTTATCAAGATCGGATTGAAGTCTTTTCTTTTCCGGTCCGAGCTTTACTTTTGTTGCCGCTTCTTCGATGTCTTCAGAACTGATCTTATCTTTCCCCGAACGGGCAGCATAGATAGCCGCTTCATTCAGCATATTTTCCAGGTCGGCTCCCGAGAAGCCAACTGTTCTTTTTGCTATCTTATCCCAATCGACGGAACTGTCAAATGGTTTTCCGCGAGCATGTATTTTTACGATTGCTTTCCTTCCGGCAACGTCGGGATATTCAACAATAATTCTTCTATCAAATCTGCCAGGTCGCAGTAGTGCCGAATCGAGGAGATCCCCTCGATTCGTAGCGGCAACTACAACTACCTGTTCGGTTGGTGTAAACCCGTCCATCTCAACAAGAATTTGATTTAGGGTTTGTTCGCGTTCGTCGTGTGACGGCATTACTCCAACCGATCGGGCTCTCCCGATAGCATCAATCTCATCGATAAATATAATCGAAGGCGAGCTTTTTTTTGCATTGTCAAAAAGATCCCGGACGCGTGCGGCGCCGATACCGACAAGCATCTCCATAAATTCGCTTCCGGCGATTGAAAAAAAAGGCACACCCGCTTCTCCGGCTACCGCTTTTGCCAGTAAAGTTTTTCCGCATCCCGAGGGACCGACTAGCAATACTCCTTTTGGTGTCCTTGCGCCAAGTTTTTTATACTTTTCGGGATTTTTAAGAAAATCGACAATCTCTTCCAATTCTTTTTTTGCTTCATCAACACCAGCGACGTCATTAAATTTGGTCTTTGTGAGACTTTTAGAAAATCTTTTTGCTTTTGATTGACCAAATGAAAATACCGAATCCTGGGCTCCTTTTGCTTGTCGAAAAAGAAAAATAAAAAATACAACCATAAGTATGGTTGGTAATAGATTACCAATAATATTGGCAATACCCGCCGAAGTTTGGGTATCTTTCACATTGATCTCTAACCCGTTCAGATTGACTTTATTATCGAGCAGTAAATTTGTAAAACTATCTTTAGCTTCTTTATTTGCGGTCGCCAGGGTATCGTCTTTGTAGTAAACGATGATCTTATTGTCAATAACATCGACTTTTTTGACTTTATTTTCTTTTATTTCATTTATTACCTTCGTGATTGGTTTTTCAGGAAGCGCTTGTTTAATCTCGGAGCCAACGGCTCTAAAAAGATAAAATATAAAAAAACCGATAAAGAGAAAAAGAAACAGGTTTTTTATATTTAGATCCAATTTGAATTCTTTAATCTTCATCTTATGATTTTTATTACTTGCCATAGTGCCTATTTTAACAGAATTTTTGATAGAATAACATATTATTTTAAGATGAAAAAATTAATACTCAAGGATAATAACGCTGAAAAAATAATTAAAGAAACCATACATACTCTAAATAATGGTGGTCTGGTAGTCTTTCCAACAGATACGGTTTATGGACTTCTTGTCGATGCACGAAACGAAAGAGCGATTAATAAATTGATTAGGTTTAAGGAAAGACCGGTCGGCAAGGCAATTTCGGTTTTTGTATCGGACTTTAAAATGATTAGAGATCTTTTAACCGTTAATAATACACAAATGATGGCGATTAAAAGAATGCTTCCGGGGCCGTTCACAGTCATCCTCGATTCCAAACATCTGGTTTGTCGTCTTTTGGAATCGGAAAAGGGGACTTTAGGAGTAAGGATTCCCGAGTATAAACTAATAAATGATTTGGTTATACGGTTTGGTCGACCGATTACCGCTACTTCGGCTAATTTATCCGGTAAGACGGTGAACTATTCCTTGGAAGGCTTTCTTAACAGCCTATCAAAAAAGAAAACGGAATTAATTGATCTTTGTGTGGATGCGGCAAAACTTCCGAAGAACAAACCTTCGACCGTAGTCGACTTGACGTTGAGGCAACCGAAGATTTTAAGAAAAGGAAGCCTTGATTTTTCTACCAATCAAGAATTTATTTCGGTCTCGGTCAAAGATACAAAAAAGGTTGCTGCAGACCTACTAAATAAGTTGCGGTATCTAAATGAAGAACAGCCTTTAGTTTTTATCATCGAAGGAGACTTGGGAGTCGGGAAGACGGTTTTTGTAAAAGGATTAGCTAGAGAAGCCGGTATCAACAATATCATCTCACCTACCTACGTTATCTACTATGAATATAGAACAAATAACGGTAAGTTGATTCATATCGATCTATACAATATTGAAGATGATGAAGAGTTTAGGTATTTGGGAATAGAGAGTTTTTTGAAAAATAATAACATTCTATGTTTTGAGTGGGGAGAAAAAGCAGGACATCTATTAAAAACCATTAAAAGGAAAAGTCGGCCCATCTATATTAAGATGTCATATTTAGGAGAGAACAAAAGAAAGATAATAGTAAGTTATTAAGTATTTTTTTATGAGAATCCTGGCAATAGATACATCCTGTGATGAGACTGCCGTAGCCATTGTTGAAGGACGAAAAGTCTTATCAAACGTTATTTTTTCTCAAATATTAATTCATAAAAAATGGGGAGGGGTTGTTCCGAACTTGGCTAAAAAAGCACACGAAGATAGAATAGATATGATCGTTCAAGAGAGTCTAAGGCGCTATCTGATAAATCGAAAAATTACGGATAACTTGAGATATGGCTTTCCAAATAGCATAGAAGAAGATGCGATGAAAGAGATAGGCGGTATAGCCGTTACTCAAGGGCCAGGATTGGCCGTAGCGCTGGAAGTCGGTATTAAAAAAGCAAAAGAGATGGCAAAAAAATATCGGAAGAAGTTAATAGCCGTAAACCATCTTGAAGGACATATTTATTCACCCTTTGTCCAGAATCGACAAGGGAAACCCAAGATTTCTTTTAATTTCCCTTATCTGGCATTAATTGTTTCGGGAGGCCATACGGAATTGGTTGTTTTAAACAAACACTTGGAATATCAACGAATAGGTGCAACATTAGATGACGCCGCCGGAGAAGCTCTGGATAAAGCGGCTAAATTACTGGGGCTTGGTTATCCTGGAGGACCTCTGATAGAAAGATTGGCAAAAGAGGCCGATAATAAAGATTACCACAACCTTCCCAGACCGATGTTGAAAAGCGACAATCTTAACTTTTCGTTTTCAGGTCTAAAAACGGCCTTTTATTACTTATTGAAAAAAGGTAATCAAAACTTAAGCGGAAAAATAACTAGAGAGCTTGCTTCTTCTTTTCAATGCAGTGTCTTTGAAGTTTTAGTTATGAAAACAGAGAAGGCAATTAAAAAAACGGGAATAAATAATCTTTTAGTTGGTGGAGGTGTGATCGCAAATCTGCGCCTAAGAAAGTTGTTCCGCGACCTTGCTTCAAAATATAGTGGAAAGGTGGCTTTTCCGCCATACAAATATTTGACGGGGGACAACGCCGCTATGATAGGAGTCGTTGCCTCTTTTAAGGCGGAAAAAGAACTGTATTTTAATGATTTAAACGTTTTAGACAGAGAACCCCGACTTGAGCTTTGTTGATTATTTGATTTTTTACTGCGATTGTACTAAACTAGCACAGTCGGAGTATTAGTCTATGCTAGAAATAACAAAACAGTCGGACTATGGCTTATTGCTGGTTTCTCGTCTGAAAGAAAAAAAAGAATACGTGCCGCTATCCTCCATATTAAAGGAAGTTAAACTTCCCAAAAGATTTATAGCAAGAATTGCCGCTCTTTTGGTTCGTACGAAAATACTGGAAAGCAGAGAAGGTAAGGAAGGGGGATACAGATTAACGAAGAAAGCGGCCGAGATAAGTCTTTATGAGTTTTTTAAAATATTTGAGGGAGATATTGCCATGACTAAATGCATGATGGACGGTCACAGATGTCCTCTTGGAAAAAACTGTCCTCATCAAACGTTCTTTAAACGGGTTCTAAAACCGTCGCTGGAGCTGTCTTTAAAAAAATATAAACTTCTCAAAGTTGTTTGATATCAATATGATTTCACTAAAGAAGGTTACGATTTTGGTCAATAATAAAACTATTCTTAAAGATTTTAACTATGAATTTGATGAAAATAAGGTTTATGCCCTTATGGGTCCAAACGGTTCGGGTAAATCAACGCTTGCTTATACGATAGCAGGACACCCATCCTACGTTGTTAAAAACGGAGAAATTAAGTTCCGTCATCGTTCAATAAACAATCTTACGGCCGACAAAAGAGCTAAAAAAGGAATATTTCTATCATTTCAATCACCACTATCTTTAAACGGAATCTCCGTCTTTCAGCTTCTTAGATTAGCACTGTCGGGCAAAGAAGAACCTTTGGCCATTAAACGAAAGATTGATAGAATAGCGAAACAATTAAAAATTAAAAGGGAACTATTATCTCGTCCTTTAAACGAGGGGGCGTCCGGTGGTGAAAAAAAGAAATTAGAGCTACTTCAGGCAGCCGTCCTTAATCCTAAATTCTTAATCTTTGATGAGATTGACACCGGAGTTGATATCGATGCTTTAAAGACAATTTCAAAATTCCTTGACCGGTTTAAAAACAAGAGAACGATGATATTGATTACTCATTATAACAGGATATTAAAGCACATAAAGCCGGATAAAGTTCTGGTAATCAAGAATGGACAGTTGGTAAAAGAAGGTGATTTTACATTACCGCAAAGAATTGAAAAGAATGGTTATGAAAAAATCTAACCTTGACTTTGAATATGGGTATGGCTTTTCGATGCCGGAGAATAATATCTTTAAAACGAAAAAAGGGATTAGCGAGTCGGTCATCCGACAGATTTCTAAGATAAAAAACGAACCTCTTTGGATGAAAAATTTTCGATTAAAAGCATTAAAGGAATTTTTTAAGAAGCCGATGCCTGTCTGGGGAGCAGATCTTTCGGAGATAGATTTTAAAGATATTTTTTACTATATCAAACCAAACAAATCGGTTAAATCGTCTTGGGAGGATCTTCCGAAAGAGATTAAGGAGACATACGATAGAATCGGAGTGCCGGAAGCGGAAAAAAATTTTTTAGCTGGTGTTTCGGCCCAGTATGAGAGTGAAGTTGTTTATAAGAGTATACAGAAAGAGCTAACCGGTCAAGGAGTAATATTCTGTGATATGGATACGGCAGTAAAAAAATATCCTGATCTGGTTAGAAAATACTTTAGTACGGTTGTATCGTTGTACGATAATAAATTTGCTTCTCTCAATTCATCCGTATGGTCGGGCGGATCTTTTGTCTATATCCCAAAAAACGTTAAGGTCTCTCTTCCTTTACAGGCATATTTTAGAATTAACGCAAAAAATTTTGGTCAGTTTGAAAGAACACTTATTATCGCCGAGGAGAACAGTTTTTGCCATTATATTGAAGGCTGCACCGCTCCAATATATACCACTTCTTCACTTCATGCCGCTGTCGTTGAAATTATTCTCAAAAAAGGTTCGAGAGTGAGATATACTACTGTTCAGAACTGGAGTAAGAACGTTTATAATCTGGTTACCAAAAGAGCCAAGGTGTTAGATAATGCGGTAATGGAGTGGGTTGATTGTAATATTGGAAGTAAAGTGACAATGAAATATCCTTCCTGCTATCTAGCCGGTGAAGGTGCTCGGGGGGAAGTACTTTCAATTGCCTATTCCGGAAGTTCCCAACATCAAGATGCTGGTGCCAAAATGATTCATCTGGCTGCAAATACAACTTCTCGGATAGTATCAAAATCTGTTTCCAAAGATGGCGGCAGAACTTCTTATCGCGGATTGGTACAAATATCACCAGGTGCAAAAAACTCCAAAGCATATGTGTCTTGCGATGCGCTTATTATTGATGAGAAATCGCGTAGCGATACCTATCCCGATATGAGAATTAAGGAAAGGGAAACAGATGTTCAGCATGAAGCTACCGTTGAAAAATTAGGTGAGGAGAAGTTATTCTATCTTGCTTCTCGAGGAATTGCCAGAGTTGAAGCGGAGGGTCTTTTGGTTAATGGTTTTATTGAACCGATTACAAAAGAAATTCCTTTGGAATATACGATTGAATTGAATCGGTTGATTAATCTGGAAATGGCCGGCTCGGTAGGTTAGATTATTTATATCAATAAAATGAAGAAAATAAATATTAGAAAAATCGAAGGAGGTGTAAAGAAAATTATTTTTAGTAGTCCCGGAGATTATTTCGTCTATTTTGAGAATCTGTCCGGTAGTCTTATCTTTGATATTGTGTCTTCGGGAGTTAATCTTAATATAAAAGGGTTATATATCGGTAAAAAAGATAATGAATTTAAAATTAGTACTTTCCAAAATCACCAAGCGCCCGGTTCGATATCCAACCTATATATAAAAGGTGTCTTTTATGATAGTTCCATTTTTTATTATCGGGGCTTAATAAGAATTGAAAAAAATGCACAAAAATCTCATGCTTATCAAAAAAATAAAAACTTAATAATGTCGGATCGCAGTTTTGTCGATTCAAAACCATACTTGGAGATTTTAGCCAACGACGTTTATTGCACTCACGGATCAACAACCGGAAGACCGAATCAGGAACAGATGAATTATATTAAGATGCGAGGACTAAATAATAAACAAGCAGAAGAGTTGTTAGTCAAAGGGTTTATTGACGAAATCCATTATTAATTTTCATTTATACCGTCTATGTATAAACCAGTCAGTGATATGGGCCTTAAAAACGATTTTCCGATCTTTAAAAAAAACAAGAAACTTGTTTACCTTGATTCGGCGGCAACTTCACTTAAACCTCAAGTCGTTATTGATAAAATCACCGATTATTATCAAAATTATTCAGCCAATGTGTTTAGAGGCGTGTATCGGATATCGGAAAAAGCAACTTATGAATTTGAAGAAACAAGGAAGATAGTCGCTAAATTTATCAATGCCCAGGACGTGAATGAAATTATCTTCACAAGAAATACAACCGAAGCGTTGAATTTAGTCGCTTATAGTTTAGGAAAAAAGATTGTTGGTAAGCATGATGAAGTGGCGTCAACAATAATTGAACATCATTCAAATTTTGTTCCATGGCAGGTTCTTTGTTTTGAATTGGGAGCGGTTTTTAAATTTATCGATATTGACAAAAAGGGATATCTCCTCGAAGATCTGGAAAAGTTTATCTCAAATAAGACAAAAATTCTTGCGCTTTGTCATGTCTCAAACGTTCTTGGGACAATCAATCCACTTAAACAGATAATAAAAAAAGTAAAAAAAATTAACCCGAATATCATAATCGTAGTTGATGGAGCCCAGTCTTTTTCTCATATAAAAATTGATGTCAAAGATCTGGATTGTGATTTCTTTGCTTTTTCATCCCACAAATCGCTTGGTCCGACCGGAGTCGGAGTCCTTTGGGGAAAGAAAGAAAAACTTGAGATTATGAAACCTTTTTTGTACGGTGGCGAGATGATTGATGAGGTTACTTTTGAGAAAAGTTCGTTCAAAAGATCACCATATAAATTTGAAGCGGGAACGCCTTCAATTGGGGAAGTTATAGCCTTTAAAGAGGCGATCAAATATATAGATTATATCGGTGTTGACAAGATACGTGAGCACGAAAAGACCTTGGTACACAGAAGCATTAATCTGTTGAATAACGAATTTAAGAATAAGATAACAATCTTTGGACCCGACAATGTCGAAGATCGAGGCGGAGTTATTGCTTTTAATTTTGATAAATATCATCCGCATGACATCGCGGCAGTTTTGGATACAATGGATATTGCGGTTAGAGCGGGTCATCATTGCGCGATGCCGTTACACAAAAGGCTTGAAATAACGGCGACTGTAAGAGCCAGCTTCTATCTGTATAATAACCAGAGGGATTTGGAACGTTTAGTTAATGGATTAAAGAAAGTTGAAAGAATATTGAAATAACAATAAAAAATGTCAATCTATTCAGAAGTAATCCTGGATCATTACCATCATCCAAGAAACTTTGGTAAATTGAGAAAACCGGATCTCAATTTCAAAATTATTAATCCTCTATGTGGTGATGAAATAGAATTTTTTATAAACTTTGACGGCATGGTGATAAAAGAAATATGCTTCTATGGAAAAGGTTGCGCGATTTCAATAGCATCAAGCTCCATGTTCTTAAATATTATTAAAGGTAAAAACAAAGATGAATTGAAAAAGTTGGACAAAGAATTTATTATTAAAATGCTCGGAATAAAAATTGGGTTAAATAGATTAAAGTGTGCCTTATTACCTCTTGGAATTGTTGAAAAAATATGAATTTTACATGGATGATCGGTGGAGAAGCGGGTTTCGGGATTATGACAAGCGGTCTGGAGTTCTCGAAAATTTGCTCCCGTTTAGGATATAACATTTTTGATTTGATCGAATACCCTTCCTTGATAAGAGGTGGCCATAATGCGTATGAGGTCAATGTTGCCGATTTTGAAGTTGAACACCTCAAACCGACGATTGATATCCTCGTTTGCCTGAATAGAGAGACTCTCGAAAGGCACTCCCAAAGGTTAACTAAAGATAGCATTGTTATCTATGACAGTGATGATTTTGATCCAAAAGGTGACTTCATCAAGGTTAACGTTCCCTTTAGAAAGATAACCAATGATCTCAAAGGTCAGTTGGTGATGAAAAATACGATTGCAATAGGATCTTCGTTAGCGGTGGCCGGCGCAAAGATTGAAGATTTTTATAGGCTTATTGAGGAACATTTCTTAAAGAAAGGGGAAGCGGTGGTTGAACTGAATAAGCAATTTGCAAAAAGAGGATTTGATGAAGGTTTAAAAGGGATTCCGGTTCCAAGAAGCTGGTTGATTAAAAAAGATAAAATTAAAGCTAAGTTGGTAATGACCGGTAATGAGGCGTTTGCTTTAGGGTCGGCGATTGCCGACTGTCGGTTGTACTGTGCGTATCCGATGACACCTTCAAGCTCGGTTCTTACCGTTCTGGCTGCTTGGCAAGAAAAGATAGGTATGGTCGTTAGACACTCCGAAGATGAGATAGCCGTAATCAATACGGCGATCGGATCATCGTTTGCCGGAGTTAGGTCTGCGGTTGGAACTTCGGGTGGAGGTTTTGCCTTGATGGTCGAGTCGCTTTCATTGGCAGGAGTTACCGAAATTCCGGTAGTCGTATTTCTGGCTCAAAGACCCGGACCGGCGACAGGGATGCCAACATGGACAGAACAAGGTGATCTTCTATTTGCCGCTCATTCCGGACACGGTGAATTTCCAAAGATTGTTTTGGCACCGGGAAACGTTGAAGAGGTGATCAAGATGTCTGCCGATGCTTTCAATTTGGCTGACATATATCAACTACCGGTTATCGTGATGACCGATATGTTTCTATCCGAAAGTCATAAAAATATCGATAAAGAATTAATTGAGCAGTTTATTAGTAGCTATCAAGTCAATAGAGGAAAGTATATTGACGACGGTTCCCAAATTAAAAAGGACTTGATAAAGCCGAGTGGCAATAAATCAAAATTAAATCATTTTTTAAGATACAAATTATCAGAGGACGGTGTATCATTCAGACTAAAACCCGGTGTTTCCGGTTTCTTTTATCAAGCTAATTCATATGAACATATTGAAGACGGTCATACAACCGAAGAGGCACAGCCTAGAATTGACCAGGTAAATAAGAGAAATGGAAAATGGCAAACGTACTTCGAAAAAGATTTTAAACTTCCGGAATTTTATGGGGATGAGGATTCTGAAATAATCTTTGTTTCGTGGGGCTCTAATCGAGGCGCAATTTTGGAAGCGCAAAAGCAACTGGCACAAAAAGGGAAAAAGACCGGATTTTGGCATTTTACTTATGTTTACCCACTGGACGAGGAAAAGATTAGAAAAATTCTCAATGTGAAAAAGCATTATATCTTGGTTGAAAATAATTCATGGGGCCAGTTCGGTAAGCTTTTACTGATGGAGACAGGGATCAAAATTTCCGAAAAAGTATTAAGATATGATGGAAGAGCGATTACGGCGGAATATATTATTAACAATTTAAAATTGAAAATTTAAACTTATTGAGATATGTCTAGTATTCAGGATTTTGACGGTTATACACCAACATGGTGTCCTGGATGTGGTGATTGGGGGATAGGAATTGCCATTAAACAGGCGTTATTACAACTTGGCTATAATCCGTCAACTATAGCTGTTGTTTTTGGAATCGGCTGTTCGGGAAATATGAACGACTTTCTCAATGCTTATGCAATTCACTCACTTCACGGACGCGCCATTCCAAACGCGATTGGAATTAAATTGGCAAATCATCACCTTCCCGTTCTAACTATTGCTGGTGATGGCGATTGCTACGGAGAAGGCGGAAATCATCTAATTCATGCTGCAAGAGGGAACCACGATATCCCGGTTATTGTTCATGATAATGGAGTTTATGGCTTGACGACGGGCCAAGTAGCTCCAACGGCGCTGAAGG
>MWSR01000045.1 GCA_002050095.1 Microgenomates bacterium UTCPR1 | reverse complement strand
CAAAATACCAAGTACCGCCAGAGCCGAAGCGAAGGCAGTTTTGGCAATAGTCTCTTTGCCTAGGGTCGGTCCTACCGTCTCCATTTTCAATATCTCAATCCTACCTTTTTTTTCTTTTTCCAGCTTTTTTATCTGATCTTCCTGGCCTTGCTGATCAAGAGGTTTCGTCCTTAAGTTATATACCTTATGGTTGACCTTATACTCAAGACTCGTTCCTCCGACAAAATCAATCGAATAATGAAATCCCCATTTGAAAATAGAAAATAATCCTACGGCAATTATCAGAAAATAAAAAAACAGATAAACAAATTTATATTTTAAAAAATTAACCATAATAATTTTATTTGGGTTGTTTATAAAAAAACTTAATTAGTCTCTTGGTAATTACAATTCCGGTGAATAAGCTCGTGCCGACGCCAATCGCAAGAGTCAGAGCAAAGCCACGCACCATTCCAAATTGTGGTAAAAAGGACCAGTTCAACGGATTAAAAAGGATAAAAGCCACTGTCAAAGTCGTAATATTGGCATCTTTAATTGCATCTATAGCCCGACCGAAACCAAGTTTGCTTGCAATATCAAAATCTTTTCCTTTTCTCATTTCTTCTTTAATTCTCTCGAAAATTAAAATATTTGAATCAACGGCCATTCCGATTGACAGAATAAATCCGGCAATACCGGGTAATGTTAAAACAACCGGAATAATCCTTACTATGGCTAGTGATATCAAGCCATAGATAATTAACGCCAGAGATGCAATCATCCCCAACCTTCCGTAGTAAAGGATCATAAACAGAAGAACCGCCACTAATCCGATGGCTCCAGCATAAACACTTTTTCTTATTTCGGTTGCTCCAAGGGTCGGACCGATATTTTTTTGTTCCACTAACTTGATTGATATCGGTAATGCGCCGGAGTTGATAGAAATTGCCAGCTTTTTCGCCTCATCGACCGAAAAATTTGAGGTGATTACCGCATTTCCATCCAAGATGGGTTGACGAACAACCGGATCGGAAACCAAAAAGTTATCGACAACAATATACACTTTTTTGTTTAAGTTTCGTGATGTTATCTCTCCAAACAGCTTCGCACCTTCATCGTTAAACGATAAGGCTACTTGCGGATTTCCGTCTTGCTGGTTAAAATCAACAACTGCTTTTTTGATATGTTTACCGGTCAACCCTGTCTCAACAAGTACAGGCGAAGATGTTGCCTCTTTGTCATCGCTAACTTTTTCTTCTCTAAAAGAAAGCTGCGCAGTCTTACCAATTAAGGCGACCGCTTCTTTGACTTGGTCTACTCCCGGAAGATCAACGCTTATCCGATAGCTATTTCCCGATCTTATAGTCTGAACCGTCGGCTCCGAAACACCAAAAAAATTGACTCTTTTTTCAATTATGTCACGGGCAGATGACAGAGAGTCTTGCAGATCTTCCGCTTTTATATTTTTTGTGTCGGCTTCAAAAACCAGATGACTCCCACCTTTCAGATCTAACCCCAGCTTGGTCTTAAAATCCTTTTTGATGTTAATCCCAAATAACTTTAAATCGACCGATAAGGGATTGACCGTATAGGAGCCAATCTTCAGATTCTCGGGTAGATCGATTAGAAGAATTAGAACGGAGATAGCCACCAGAAAGAATACTTTAAAAAAATTTTTCATATTTTATTTCAACCTCGATTTAGTTCTCGACTCTATCTATTGAGGTCTTCTTCAATGCCGTTGAGCATTATTTTCGGTTGTTTCAAAAATCTCCAAATAAACGGGTCATTATTTTTTTTTCTGAAATTGAATTCGTCCTCTGTCATTACCGTATAGTTTATCGGACGACCAAAGGGTTTTTCCGCTTCGGCAATAATCGATTCGACTTCGGCAACAACAATTATCCCAACCAGCAGCAAATATATTTCATCTTCCTTAATCTCAATATTCTTCGCATACTTTGTTGATAGGGCAATAAATTTAACCTTGCCTATCTTGGAAATATTTTTACTAATAAGTGTCGGTAAAATCGACATCTTGGTAAAAATTCTTAAAAATTCGTCATAAAAACGATAGTTCTTATTTAAAGTAAAAAAAACTTTATTTAATCTTTTTTCTTTTAATAACAGTTTCTCTTCGGCAAGGATATCAAGTTCCCGCTTGACCGCATTGACCTCTTCTTCGGTTTCACGGACCACGCGACGCAAGTAGTAATTTTCATTAGGATGATGAAAAAAAAGCTCCAGTATCTTGCGACGAGCCTTAGACGGAATTATATGTCGAAGCATATATTTTCTTCAAATCAAAACTTAATAATCGACTTTATTTCCAATCGGCAGAATTTCTATAAATACCTGGCCTCTGACGATCGAAACTTCGTCATCGTTCTTATCAAGAAATTTCAATTGGCTTTCCTCGTCTTCTTTACTCCAACTTCCCTCTATTACTTTTCCGTCTTGGAAGATAAGAGCCTCTCCGCTCCCGACCACTTTATATAGCAGATGGCCGCCTTCATATCCGTCATTAGCGGGCGATTCTTTTGCGAACATAACAACAACATTCTTCGAAGTAATCGGTTTACCGGTGTTTTTGTCGATATGTAGTGCGCCACCATTGTCTCTTTTGTAACTATTCGACGACTTATCATACGACCATACAACATTAAAATCGGATGCCAAATTATTCGAGAAGCCAAAATCGACCTTTGCTATCGTCCCTCGTTTTTCAAGTTTTTCATCGTCTTTGAACTTCCAACTTGTAAACGTTTTGTTCCAAGCTACATCGTCCTCGTCAACATTGGTCAGATCTCTTTTGTCTTTCGCATACTGCCACAATTTTTTTGTTGACGAGTATACCGTATGCTCCGTTGCTCTGTCGGGCAAGCGATCATAATCTCGCCAAAAATTTGGGAAAGGAACCGAAAACTGATTTAAGTCATTATACGATGACCATCCGAGTTCACCCAGATAACCAAGAGCATCGGCCGGTCCCGGAGTATTGGCGCCGCCGACATGGGCGTATAACGGATTTTTTCCAAAACCTTCA
>MWSR01000055.1 GCA_002050095.1 Microgenomates bacterium UTCPR1 | reverse complement strand
GGATCCGATTTCTCGTACTTTTCCGTAGCCATAACGATAGCCTTTGCAGCATCCTCAACATAGAAGAACTCTCTTGTTGGAGAGCCATCGCCCCAGACCACTATCTCTTTATCACCTTTTCTTTTGGCATCGTCAATCTTTTTGATTAGAGCGGCAATGACATGGGAACTCTTCGGATCAAAGTTATCTCCAGGGCCGTACATATTGACCGGGAGAAGATAGATTCCGTTGAAATTGAACTGTTGTCTGTACGCTTGAAGCATTACCAATAATGCTTTTTTAGCTATACCATAGGGAGCATTGGTTTCTTCTGGATATCCGTTCCAGAGATCTTTTTCTTTAAAAGGCGTCGGAGTGAACTTTGGATAAGCGCAGATCGTACCGATACATACAAATTTTTTAACCTTATTTAGTCGAGAAGCTTCGATGAGATTGATTCCCATAACCGCATTATCATAAAATAGAGTGCCGGGGAAGTCGCGATTGTATCCTATCCCGCCGACATTTCCAGCAAGGTGAATAACAATATCTATGTTTTTCGTGAGTTTAAGACAGGTTTTTAGATCGCGAAGATCGTACTTACTACTCCTTGGAACTATTATATTTTTTTTATTGACACCTTTTAAGAGTAGCTCTTTATAAACATGTTTGCCGACGAAACCATTACCACCTGTAAGCAAAATTTTTCTACTTTTTAAATTAATCATAGTTAAACTCAACTATCTTAACATATTTATCCTTATCTCTCAACGTAAATGTCTTCACGCGAGATTCTTGAAGATTGTTGACCATATGATATATTAAACCAATGAGACTCTTCAACTTAAAAAAAATTCCATTCTCAATAGCGCATAATGATACTAGAAGAAAATCTATACTAAAAGTCGGACAAAGCCTTTCCGATATGCAAACTATCAATTATGTATTTATGAAGCACGGCCAAACAATGGTTAAACATAGGCATTCAGATTGTGAAGAATTTTACATTTTTTTAAAAGGAAAAGGAACCATGAAAATATCAGATAGTACTATACCAGTTTCCAAAAATACCTCGATATTGATAACTCCTGGTGAAGTACATTCAATAGAAAACATAACTACCGAGTCATTAGAGTTTATTACAATTAGAGTTTTAATAAAGAAATCTCAAGCTCCTTCAACAATGGGTAAATAAAAATTCCTCTTATCTCCAAAATCTTCCAGTCAATCTTTTTTCCGCCCCCGGGGTGGGGTGGGGGAATGGTCTCTGTCCTCTCCGTATAAAAGATTTGAAGTTATAAATCATAGATGATAGTTGTTGCCTTTTACCCTTCCATACCCGGATCCCGGCTTTCATCGGGATGACCCCGTCGCAAAGTTGTTTTATCTATCTTTCTTTAGTACCATATTGGCATTGACTTGCGAAATCTCAAGGACTAACATAAACATATGAAACTAAATGGTTTATCCAACTATGTTTACTTTCACCCAAAGAAAAAAACTCTTTATCTAAAAGATACCAGGATTCCTTTGTCGTTCCTTATAAATTCATTTGATGATACAGGGAATGTCGATACCTTTTTAGAGCACTATCCTTGGTTAAAGAATAAGAAGAAAATGCTAATCTCTCTATTATCAAAAGCTGTTCAAGCCGGCTTTTCAATCGGAGATACTCGATGATCAAACTAGTAAATCTAAAAAGTAAGTATTCTTTCTACTGTGACGAAAACTTTTCTTTTATCTCGACGGGCTTTTTGAGAAATAAAGGTTTCAATGTTAAGCACGCTAGTGATTATGGCTATGTAAATTCAGATTCAAAAAAATTTAATGATGAGAGACAGCTGAAAATAGCGACTAAACTCAATCGTGTCTTGCTAACATTAGATGAGGACTTTAGAAGGTTGAATAAAGAAAAGCGAGGAATACATCACAGCGGTGTTGTCGTTTTTATCTGTGATAATCCTAATAAGTTAAATAACCTCTTAAACAGATTTGTAAAACTTTTAAAATCAAAAGACTATCAACTTCACAATAAAATAACGATTATATCATCGAAAAATATTAGTTAACTATGACTTAATTTTTTCTGGATCCCGATTTTCATAGGGATGATCATTGAACCTTTATAACATATTTTTTCCGTCATACCGACGAAGGTCGGTATCCAGAAAAATTCTTCCTATGCTCAAACAACTTTTTACCAATTAGGAGTCTTTCACCAATCTTTTTTCCGCCCCCAGGGTGGGGTGGGGGAATGTGGATGGATTACTTGACATTCCCTCTATAATTGGTTTAAATTGATACTAGATAGTTCCCAAAAATGGGTACTTTCTAGTTATGAAACAAACCATACTTTCGACCAGACAAAGTGAACTTTTGGAGAGCTTGATCGTAGCTTACGGGCATATTGTGTCTTCAGACCAGATTTATGAGAAAACAAAAAATACCTGGAATCAGCAGCAAACAAAAAAAGTAATTGGAAAACTTGCTAAAAACGGATGGCTAATACGTTTAAGAAGAGGTCTTTATGCTATTTCCGATTTGAGTAATCGAGGGTTTCTTTCTCTCTCACCCTATGTTGTTGCAAACTTATTAGTAAAAGACTCCTATGTTTCTTTTGAAGCAGCTCTGTCTTATCGAGGAATGTTTGATCAACTAACAAATAAGATTATTTCGATTTCAAAAGTTAGAGTACAGTATAAGACTGTAGAGCTAAATTCTGTTGAATATAGCTTTGTTAGAGTTAAAGAAGATTTGTTTTTAGGTTTTGAGGATGTTTCTATCGAAGGCCAAAATGCTCGTATCGCAACTGCTGAAAAATCTTTAGTAGATATGGTTCAATTTCATAGAAGTAAGTACACAGTCGACCTGGTAATTGAAAAGATTCGAGAGTATCAAGGTAGTTTAGATATGAACTTATTTGATAAATATCTCGAAAAAGCCTCAATTACCACGATTAAAATATTTGGATTTATATTTGACCTTTTAGGCTTAGATTCAAGCCAGGTATATGAATTAGTCAAAAACAATCGAGGAAACGCTTGGATGCTCGCTGATGATAAAAAGTTTAATGCCAAATGGCGTTTGTATTACGATGAATACTTTGATAAGTTCCAAAAAAGTTAAACTACCTTATGCTCTCCCGACAACAACTTGAGATCATTAATAGAAAAAGCCTCAAATACCCGCTTCATATAGCGGAAAAGGACTATCTCCTGGCGTTGGTGCTGGAGGTTATTACAAACTCTACTCTTGGAAAAACACTTATTTTCAAAGGTGGAACTGCACTTCATCATTGTTATCTAAAGCAGTATCGCTTCTCTGAAGATCTGGACTTTTCGGCTAACCAAAAACCTGTGAAATTGGAGGAAGTTCGCAAGGTATTCGCAGGCGTCGATTATTTGCAAATTAAAAAAGACTATCTTTCTAAGGCAACAATCAAGATTGAAAAACTTCGATATGCCGGACCACTCACACAGCCTAATTCTTTGAAGGTTGAGATTGATTTTCTACAGAACGTGGTTTTACCACCCCAAGTACTCGCATATCACAACGTCTGGGGACTGGGCTTCAGCGTGGCTGTCATGGATATTCGGGAGATTTGTGCTGAAAAAATCAGAGCTATGAGTGATCGGGCGCGTTATCGCGACTTCTATGATATGTTTTTAGTGCTTAATACCCATGACATTGACCTGAAAGAAGTGGTGAATCTGGTTAGCAAGAAAGAGGTTCGCCAACCTATTACCAAAGCAAATATAGAGAAAAACTGGCAGATTGTTCTGACTCAAAAAGAGAAGGAAATGGGCCAGATTTACTATTCTCGTCAGGTAGAGGATGTTGATATTGAAGAGATGATATTCTCACTGCCTCTTA
>MWSR01000078.1 GCA_002050095.1 Microgenomates bacterium UTCPR1 | reverse complement strand
CGGCGGCTGTCCGCACGTTTCAAAAAAGGAGGATTTGACGCGCTTGCCGCGGAGGCGGGTGCGGCAAGCACTACCTCCCAACGGCTTTCTTCTCTTTATTTGTTGGGAGACTAGGATTCGAACCTAGATAAACAGATCCAAAGTCTGTTGTCCTACCATTAGACGATCTCCCATCTTGCTTAAAAACTCTTCTTCTGTAGGAAAAATCCTTATATATTTTACCACGCCAACCCTCATGTTTCACTTCGTAGTCATATCCTTTTTTGAAGTTTTTTTAATTAAAGGCAAAAGTTTTTGGTTTTGTTATAATCTTACTTATGGATGATAAGTCGATGAAAATTAATTGCCCTCATTGTGGTAAAGAGATATCAGTCCAAGAGGCCCTATCTCATAAAATAAAAGAGACAATCTCCGAACAAGCCAAGGAAGATGCTAAAAAAGAGCTGCAAACCGAAATGAAATTTCTCCAAGAACAGAATGAAAAGAAAGAAAAAGAGCTTAAAGAGGCGAGAGAGGTTGAGCTTGAGCTTCGCAAGAGAAGGACAGAGCTTGAAGAAGAAAAGCGCAAATTCGAGTTGGAAAAAGAAAGACAACTCGATAAAGAAAGAGAAGCGATAAGAATCAAAGCCATTGAGGAGCAGAGCGAGAAAGACAAGTATAAGTTTTCGGAGCTTGAGAAACAGTTGCAGGACACAAAAAAAGCATTGGAAGATGCCAATAGAAAGGCGAGTCAAGGATCACAACAGATTCAAGGAGAAGTTCAAGAGCTGGAATTGGAAAAAGAATTGCGTGAAATGTTTCCGACAGATGATGTTGAGGAGGTCAAAAAGGGTGAACGGGGCGCCGATGTTAAGCAGGTGGTCAGGACTCAAAAAGGCACAGCCTGCGGAATTATTTTATGGGAGTCCAAGAATACTAAAGCATGGAAAAATGAGTTTATCAGTAAGCTAAAAGAAGATCTTAGAGTCGCGAATGCGAATATTCCGGTGATCGTAACAACCATGATGCCGAAAGAAAGCAAACAGGATATCTTTTTTCAGGATGGTGTTTGGATATGTACAAGCAGATTTGCATTAATTTTAGCTCAAATGTTGAGACAGAGGCTTATCGAAGTTGCGCGAGAAAAATATATCATTAAAAATCAAGGAACAAAGGCGGACGACGTCTACTCGTATGTCATGGGAGACGAGTTCAGGCACCAGGTCGAAGCGATTATTGAGTCTTATACGTCTATTAAATCTCAACTTGATCGGGAAAAAAGAGCTTTCGAAAAAATTTGGAAAGACAGAGAAGAACAAGCGGATAAACTAATTAAAAATACGGCAAGAATCGTTGGCTCGATAAGTGGCCGTACCGGTTCGGAATTTCCTCAACTTAAAGGATTGGATTTGCTGGAATCGGGGAAGCAATAATAAAATGGACGACTTTTTTTCAATAGCCTCGAAAGCGGTGATGATAGTTCCGATTGTAATTGTTATCTTCGCTTTGGTACTGAAGTTCAACGAAAAGCCTATTAAAATCTACAATAGAATAGATGGGATTTCTCCAACGGTTACGATAAAACCAAGAAACACAAAGAAAGTTAGTATCGACTTTGAAGGACCGTTGGTCTGCCATTATAAAATGGAAGGGCAGGAGTATAGAGTCTATATAAAAAATCGTCAGGTTAGATTGGTAGTCAAATCGGGAGAGAAAACAAACGAATTGGACCTGTCCAAATATGTGGCGAATATGGAAGGAGTACTGGCAACAAACGATATTACTTCGCTTGAGGAGTTGATTTACAGGTATACTTCAAAGAAAGTCGACGTTCAGGAAATTGTCAATTCCTGTAAAAAAGAAATATTTTGATAAAAAAATGCCCTGGCTATGACCTACTTTCCCTCCACCTCTCGGCGATAGTATCATTGGCGCTAACTTGTTTCACTTCCTTGTTCGGGATGGAAAAGGGTGGTGCCAAGTTGCATAAATAACCAGGGCAATTATATAGTATATAATACTATTAGATGGAAAACAATCCAAAATCGGAAAGACGCGTTTTTTCTTCTTATCTTTTATATCCCAAAATTAGATTTGAGTCTTATGAGCCGGGAGAAAAGATAATCATTATGTTACGTGCTCATCCTTTTACCCAGCTAAGATGGATAGTCAACGCCGTAGTTTTATTTGTTCTGTTGCTGATCATAAATTTTTTTATGCCGTCATTTCTTAGCTTAAATAAGATATTCGTTGCCAACTGTATTTTGTTAACTTTTATATTAAGTTTTATTTGGATAAATATCATAACCTGGTACTTCAACGTCGGGATAATCACCAATAAAAGAATAATAGATATTGATTTAAGCGGGGTAATTTATAAGGAGGTTACAACCGCAAGGCTCGATAAAATTGAGGATATAACTATTAAAAGCGGCGGTTATTTTGAGTCATTTTTTGACTTTGGTACGGTCTTTATTCAAACCGCCGGTCAAGAAGTTAATATAGAGTTTGCGGATATTCCTTATCCTGCCGAAGCTGTTCAACAGATTAATAGGTTGTTAAGCAAAAAACATGGAGTTTAATTTTATCATTGACATATTTTTTAAGGTATCGGCGATTGTTTTGTCGGGAATTTTTGTCCTTTTTTCCGTTGTTGTATCCAAACAGGTTAAGATTATGAGTAAAACTCTTGAAGATGAATTCAATTGGTTGATAATCTTTATCAGCTCTTTGCAGGTTACGATTGGGATAATATTATTAATATTTTCTATTTTTTTGCTTTAAATGTATCGTCAGGATCTGGCATTTTATTTGGGAGAACAGAAAGAAGACGGCTACTCGACGGTAGTTAATCTGGATAATTTATTTTTTTGCTTTGAGGCATCATCGGGTTTTAGTCAAGAGCAAGGACATGAGTTCGTTGAATTTGTTAAAAAGAAGATGGCTTTAGTGAAGATTGACCGACTTTCATCGCTTGATAATTTTGTAGCCGAATTAATTGAAGAAAAGAACTTACCGTCGGGTATTTCGATTGCGATGGGTTTTTACAAAGAAGGAGGGATCTACCTAAAAACAGTCGGCAGAGGTAAGATATATATCAAGAGAGGCGATAAAATGGGACTCCTGATTGAAAGGGATAATACCGCTTCCGGCCCCGTTCAAGACAAAGATATTTTTATTTTTTTAACCGATAATTTTTTTGAACTGGTAGGAGGAGAAAAAGGATTAAAAGATGTTTTTGATCATCGGTCGCCAAGCCAGATCATTGAGGAGATTACTCCAACTTTAAAAGCAAAAAGTGATCTTGGGGCGGTATCGCTTTTTGTGAGCTTCAATTTGGCCGAACAGGAAGATATGACTCTGGCCGAATCCTCACGGGAGGAATACCAAAGTCGCGACAGCAGAATAAAAAAAATAACGGAGAAGGTTGTGGATATTTGGAGACTGATGAAAACCGGTAAAAAAACATTTACTTTTTTGACGGTAATAATTTTATTTTTATTATTTATCTGGAGTGTCATTTTGGGATTTCAACGGAGAATATATAGTAATGCGAGTAAAAAGGTAAAGATGACCGAAGAGCTGATTACCCAAAAATTGGCCTCGGCCGAAGAAGTGGCATTTTTAAATATGGATCGGGCGACGATCTTAATCAAAGAGTCAAAAGAAGAAGTTGACAAGTTAAAAAACGATAAAGGAGTAAAAAAAGCGCAGTTGAGCAGGCTGGAAGAAATAATCTTCCGAACCGAAAATAGAATATTTAAGAAGGAGCAGAAAAGCTTTAGTGAGTTTTTTGATTTGGCCGTTGACGATAAGGCGGCTTCGGGGGAAATAATATATCTTGATAGAGACAGCGCTTTTATTTTAGATAAGAAAAGAGGTGTGATCTATCGTCTGGCGGTTGACAAGAAATCTCTTGAAAAAATAGTTAACTCCGATTTTAAAAAGACGGATCTGGTTGCGGCGTATGAGGACAACGTGTATGTATTTATAAAAGGATCCGGGGTCTATACGATTGAAGGAACTAAGCTGAAAAAAGTAATTGATCAGGATAAGGACTGGGGTGAGATTGCCGATATGACAATGTATAACGGGAATATTTACCTTTTGGATAAAGGTAAGGATGAGATCTGGAAGTATCAGAAAGGGGAAGACGAGTTTGGAAATAAAATCGGATACTTTCAAAGCGGTCAGTCGAGCGATCTGTCGAAGGTGAAATCTTTTGTCATTGACGGGTCGATCTTTTTGGCAGGAGATAAGACGGTAATGAAGTATACTTCGGGATCAAGAGACGGCTTTGATATTGATCTTCCGAATAAAGACGTTTTTTTTAATAGAGTCTTTACCTCCAAAGAAGAAGATAAAGTCTATCTTTGGGATAAGAGTAAGGGTGTTATCTACGTGGTTGGGAAGACGGGTGACTTTGTCGAGCAGATTAATTCTCAAATAATAGATGAGGGAGACGACTTTGTTGTCTATGGAAATAGGATCTTGTTTTTGAAAGGGAGCAAGATCTATGAAATAGATTAAAAATGGACAAACAACTTCTATTTATCAAGCTTGGGGGGTCGGTCGTTACCGATAAAGGGAAGGCAAAAAGCGTGAGAAAAGACAGAATCTTACGATTGGCACGTCAAACTGCCAGCCTGAAGAAAGACTTTAACACCGTTGTTTTCATCGGAGCCGGAAGCTTTGGGCATCCGGTTGCCTTTAAATATAGGAATAATCTAAAGGCAGGTTCGGCCAAGATAAAATTGGCCTGTCGGGAGATCGCCGGTATTGTCGTTGACGAGCTTGTCAAAGCTGGCCTGCAGGCAAAGATACTTGAGCCTGATCGAGTGACAACTTATGAATCGGGAAAGTTGACCGATGCATCTTTGGATTTGTTGACAAAACTGTTAAAAGAGGGAGTCGTCCCCGTTTTTCATGCCGATATTGTTGAAGATAGAAGGTCGGGTCCTATAATCTTATCGATGGACAAATTACTGACAGACCTGGCCATATTTTTTAAAAAAAACGATATCCGGGTGGAGAGAGCGATCTTTGTCGGCTCGTCTGCCGGGGTTGTCATCAACAGTGAGGGAAGGAAAAAAACAATAAGAAAGATAACCAGAAAATCACTTGCCAAACTAACCGATCGCCAGCCTTTGTTTTACCGTCAAAGAACAAAAGACGTATCGGGAGGGATGGAATACAAGGTTAATCAGTGCCTTAAGTTGGCCGATGCCGGTATTGAAAGTAATTTGACCGACGATCTTTTTAGAGTAAGAACTCTGGTTACTCTCCAAGAGTCGGAAGACTGAATGTCCAACTGCCGTCGTCCTCAACCTGAATGATGCCCAACATACCGCCGACCAGGACGTTGAATACCGATAGTACTACAAAGATTATGACAAGGCCGATAAGAGCATTTGTAATCTTGCTTTGAGCTTTTTGAATCTTTTCTTTTTCTCCACCGGAGTTTATCCAATCAAATGCACCCCAGAGAAGATAAACAAGTAAAAGCAGACCCGACCCGATGATAAACAGGCGAATACCAAAACTTATTAGTTTTGAGAATCCTTGCGCCGGATCATCGCTGCCAAAACTCATCCCTTCCGGAGGCTTGACGGTGCCGAAAATACTATTGATGTCTTCCGCTAAAAGTTTCATAGTCAAATAATCTTCTGTATTCCAAACATTTTACCAATTATTTGAACGGCAACAAAACTAATAATGACAATAACGAGACCAAGTACGGCGAAGATAACCGTTGACCTTGCTTTTTTCAGACCCTCGGGATTATCGCCTTGAGTGATGTACATAAACCCTCCAAAAAGCGACATTGCCAGAAAGATCAGTGCCGAACCTATCAACATAATCGGAAGAAGAAGGTTGACAATCCCACCGATAGAATTTATCTTGCCGGCCGGGACAAACTGTTTTTGGATGTCAACTTGAGACAAGTACATAGCTTTTAGTATATAATATTTTAAATGTTTAATCCTGCTTTTTCCATCACTAATAAAATTTTAACAAATATTGCCAAAATTGAGGCTGCCGAAGAGGTGATCAAACACTCTCCTCTTTTACCTTTGTGGGAAAAACAGTTCAAACAAGACGCCATCATCCGTTCCGCCTACCACGGAACCCATCTGGAAGGAAACACCCTTCAAAAAGATGATGCCAAAGATATCCTGGAAGGCAAAGACGTGATCGGCAGGCCGCGGGATATCCAGGAGATTATTAACTATCGTAAAGTAATTGAGCTTATCGATGAAGAAGCAAACAAAAAGATCGATAAAATTACCGAGTTTCTCATCAAAAAGATGCACCGAACGATTACCGATAAAATACTGTCTACGGAACAGATGGGGGTGTATAGAAACAAACAGGTGATAATCAGAAACTCCCAAACGGGTGAAGTGACCTTCAAGCCTCCCCCTCCTCTTGAAGTTCCGTTTTTGATGAGGGAATATATCTACTGGTTAAATAAAGACGATAAAGACAGACTTCATCCCGTTTTGAAGGCAGGGATTGCCCATCATGAGTTGGTAAGAATTCATCCCTTTATTGACGGTAACGGACGGGTTTCGAGACTGTTGGCAACTTTAATTTTGCTTTTGGGCGGCTATGATATCAGAAGATTCTTTTCGCTTGAAGAGTACTATGATAAAGATGCCGCCTCTTACTATCATAGTCTGCAAAAAGCATCGGCAGGCGATCTTTCGAGCTGGCTTGAATATTTTACTTTTGGAGCGGCGGTCGAATTTGAAAAAATCAAAGAAAAGATACTTAAGCTATCCAAGGACGTCAAGTTAAAAGAAAAGTTTGGCGGTCAACAGATCTATCTTACCGAAAGACAGATGAAGTTGGTTGAGTATTTACACGAAGTCGGCTATATTCAAAATCAAATATTTGGAGATGTTTTTCCGGAGGTATCGGAAGATACCGTTTTGAGGGATCTGCAGGATCTAATAAAAAAAGGCTTAATTAAAAAAGTCGGTTCGACTAAAGCGGCAAGGTACGTACTGGTTTAACCGCAGTTGTGGAACTTTAAAAAATGAAATTTAGCAAATTATCAACTTACTTTAAAAGGATAAGCGATACCTCTTCGCGTCTTGAGATAACAAAAATTCTTTCGGAATTATTTAGACAACTGTCTTTTGAAGAGTTGGAGAAAGTTATCTACCTTCTTCAAGGCAGAGTCAGACCGGCCTACGAAGGGATTGATTTTGGGATGGCCGAGAGAACAATTGTTAAGTCGTCTATTTTGGCTCTTAATATCGATAAGGGCTATTTTGAAAGAGAGTTCAAAAAGATAGGGGATCTTGGCGCAACGGTTGAGAATTTTAAAAAACAGTATACTTCGTTTGAAGAAAGAGAGATGGAGATCACCGAAGTTTATGAAGTATTTTTTTCTTTAGCGACTTCGCAGGGAGCCGGCAGTCAAGAGAAAAAGATCAGTTTACTCTCACAATTAATAAGGCAACTTGATCCGCTATCATCGAGATTTTTGGTGAGAATCCCAACCGGAAATATTCGAATGGGTTTTTCGGATATGACCGTCCTTGACGCTTATTCGTGGATGATCGATGGCGACAAGAAACTTCGACCACAGATTCAAGCGGCTTACCATGTCCGACCCGAACTTGGATATATCGGCAGGCTGATAAAAGAGAAAGGGGTAAAAGAGTTAAATAAAATAAAGCCAAAAATATTTACCCCGATTATCATGATGAGAGCGGAGAGATTGACTTCGGGAAGTGAGATCATAAAGCAGATCGGGCCGTGTCTGGTTGAGTCGAAGTTTGACGGATTCCGCTTGCAAATTCATTTTAAGAAAGATACTTCCGAAGTCAAACTTTTTTCTAGAAGTCTGGAGGATGTAACTTTTATGTATCCGGATATTGTTACCGGTATCAAAAAGCAAGTATTGGCTAACGAGGTTATCCTTGAGGGTGAAGCCATTGGTTTTGATCCAAAAACCGATCAATACCTACCGTTTCAAGAGACCGTTCAAAGAAAAAGAAAATATGACATTGAAGAGAAGGTAAAAGAGATACCGTTGCGATTATTTTGTTTTGAGTTATTGTATAAAGACGGTGAGAGTTATATCGACAGACCGTTTATTGAGAGAAGAGGTGAGCTTGTAAAATCTGTTTTGTCGAAACAGGGGTCAAACAGAACAATTGTTGTAACCGATCAGAAAAAAGTAGTCGAAGACAGGGTTTTGGATGAGTTGTTTGACAAAGCGGTAAACGACGGACTGGAAGGAATCATGGCAAAAAAGATCGAAGGGATTTATAAGCCTGGGGCAAGGGAATGGAACTGGATTAAGTATAAAAAGAGTTATTCGTCGAAGGTAAACGATACGATTGACTGCGTGGTCATGGGGTACGATCTCGGGAAGGGGAAGAGAGCCGATTTTGGTATCGGGGCTTTTTTGGTCGGAGTCTATGACGAGGATAGAGATCGTTTTGTGACCGTTGCGAAGATCGGTACCGGTCTGACCGATGACGAATGGCGACAGTTAAAAGCTCAAATTTCAAATTTCAAAATTCAAAAAAAGCCGGAGAATTATTTGGTAAACAAGGGGATGGAGTGTGATGCTTGGATTGCACCTTCGATTGTCGTTGAGATTCGCGCCGACGAAGTGACAAAATCACCCGTACACACGGCCGGCTTCGCGTTGCGATTTCCACGACTTGAGAGATTTAGGTTTGACAAGAAGCCTGAAGACGCAACCACCCTTAAAGAAGTTGGATTAATGACTCCCTAACATCCTAAAAAATCTTATCGGGTATTCGATAAAGAAAGACCAAGGGTTATGTTTGACTCTTCTTGATGAGGTTATGGCAACATTATCTTTATCAAAATATATATCTCCGAGTTTTTTGATATGAAAAGCAACGTCGACATCTTCATGAACAGCTTTATTATCGGTACAAAGTTCTTTTCTTATCTTATTCCAGGCATCTTTTCTGATAGCCATACTTGGGCCAACCAGTGAGTGGTAACCAAGGAATCGTCTCGGAACAAACATATAGATATAAAATAAGAATTTAAACCTCTCAAGGATTCCGGACATTACGATAAGGTTAGATACTCCAACTATCGAGTTACTCTTTTTAAAGTCATTAGCAATATTTTTTACCCAATCGGGCGAGACGACCGTATCGGCATCACATCTGGCAATGATATCTCCTTTAGCACTGTCAAAACCAAGATTTCTTGTCGCTATGGTTCCTTTAATTTTTTGTTTAAGAAGTTTGACATTTTTATAATTTTTTACGATTTCGGCCGTTTTATCGGTGCTATTGTTATCGACAACAATAATCTCATAGGGTTTTTTAACCTGTTTTTGCAGGCTATCCAGACAAGCCTTGATGTAGTGCTCTTCGTTGTAGGCAGGGATAACGACCGATATTTTCATTCATTTATTTTACACTATGCGCAAAGCGCAAAAAGATATAATCACTCTAAGTGGTATAATATGTTGTTTTATGGATAAGCCATTTTTTACTATCATTATACCTACATATAATGAAGAAAAATTTCTTCCAAAGTTGTTAAACGATCTAACAAAACAGAAGGAAAGAGATTTTGAAGTGATAATAGTAGATGGAAAATCAAAGGATAACACTGTTAAATGTGCTCAACATCATAGAGAATCCCTTAATTTAAAAGTAGTAAGTTCAAAAATAAGCAACGTATCCGTTCAAAGAAATTTAGGAGCAAGAAAATCAAAAGGAAAGTTTTTGATTTTTTTAGATGCCGATATGAGAATAGGACAGGCTTTTTTAGCAAAAACCATCTCCTTTATAAAAAGAAAAAAAGGATTACTATTTATACCCTATTTGTATCCAACAAAAGAATTCGGACAGTATAAGCCATTATTGGACCTGGTAAACCTTTTTGTCGAATTCTCTCAAAAATTATCAAAAAAGTTTTCTTTGGGCGGATCGATTATCATTAACAGACATCTCTTTGATCTGATGGGCGGCTTTGATGACAGTTTATTTATAGCCGAAGATCACGAGTTAATTCAAAGAGCTTATTCCTGGGGAGTGACTCCGAAATTTTTTAAACAGATCTTTGTCTATATTTCTTTAAGAAGAATGAAAAAGGAAGGCCGGCTGAAGTTAATGTATAAGTACTTGGTTGTATCTTTTCGCAGAATATTTTTGAACGAAGAAATAAGGAATAAGATATTTAACTACCAAATGGGTGGCCAGATCTATAATAAAGAAGATTTTCATAAAAAAGAAGAGCTATTTACAAAATATTTCAGTCAAATAAAAAAACTTTTTAGGAAATTGTTATCCGCTTAGACTTTAAAAACAGAAATTATCGGATAATGATCGGAAAATCGGACTTCAATGCGTTTGGTATCTTCGAGCTCAACTCCTTTGTAGAAAATATAATCAACCTTCAGGTTTCTTAGTACTCTATGAAGCAGCTTAATCAGTAACCTCTGGATGAGGCTAAAGGTACTGATAATTTTTTTCCCGGAGAACTTGACTGTTTGGTTTATATCCTTTGTCGCTTCCAAAAGGCCGTATTTTAGGAAAAGTTGTTCCAGCCTCTTTCTCTTATATGGAAAGTAGTTGAAATCGCCCGAGATAATAAATCGCTGTCTTTTTTTAAGTTTTAGACTTTTAAGCAGATGTTCGATGTGTTTCATCTTAAGAACGTTTGAACCAAAGACGAGAAGGTGAGTGTTGCATACGGTCACTTCTTTATTTGTTTTTAGATGAACGAGATCGGAAAGTAAAAAACTTTTTTGACGGCCGGTTCGAAGGATGATATTTATCATATTATAGAATACGTCTAAAAAATCAACCCCCTTTTTTTTAATAGACCAACGATGGCGTTTGATTTTGAAGATATTTTTATTGTAGTAGGTAACGATACCATAGATTATGCCTAATCTAATAAAAGAATTTTCATAACCAGCAAGCTCATATCCGAATTTTGACATCCGTGATAAGTTTTTTTCGGCAGTATCGACTTCCTGAAGACAGATGATATCGGGCTTGATGATGTCCAGAATATCTTCTATGTTTTCAAGGCCGCTATTGAAAAGGGTATTGTAGGTTAGAAAAGACAGTTTCATATACGTGTAATTATATCAATATTAAAGATGAAGATAAGGAAATAGTTATCCACACGTTTTGTATAAGTATATTTAGAAGGATACAAAGACCTAAATAGGACTATAAAAAATATAGGCTATCCTATAGAAACCACTAAATAATCTATAGGGCTTGACAAATGAAATAAATTAATCTATATTTAGCCTATGAAGAAGATTGTCTTGTCAAATAAGTCTAAAGACGAATTTATGAAAAACAAGCCAGGTGATCGGGTTCAATTTATTTCTTATGTTGCCGATCAGTTTCGAAAGTTGGCCAAAAAAAATCTGCGGATTCCTGTTCAGATGTATCAGCTTTAGACGAGTAGTAAAAAAAAAGAGCATCACTACCGCTCGTATTAGGGGAACGACGAGTAGTAATGCTCTCTGCATTAAATTAGCAGAAATATTTTTGCTTGTCAATAAGCAGTTTGGTTTATTTGATATACTGCGCCAAGTTGGTTGCTCGATCTGAATATGAGACGCCCAATTTGTTCGAATTTTTCTTCGTTTAGTTCCGGATATTTTTCCTTTTCAAGTTTGGAGATAACTACATAAGAAACTTTATACCTGTTTAGGAGCTCTTTTGTCTCTTTGATGTCTTCCGATTGGTAAATTGACGTTATGTCGGGGATCCTTTCGCCAACGACATTGGAATCTCCCCGCCAGAGCCATTCATGGACCCACCAACCGGCGACGGTCGGCAGACCCGTATAGGCGGATATCCTTTCATAGTCGGTGTAGGAATCGCCTTGGGCTTCAAGAACTATCGGTTGCCCTTTGATATTATTATTTAAAAAATCGATGATCTCTTTGTCTTCGGGATAGATCGATTTTAGCCAGGCAGCCCCGTCAAGGACGATTGGATTTTTTAAAGATCCGTAGTAGGATGGAATAGAATAAAAAGGATATATGACGACAAGGAGAAAGGGAACTATCCAGATGCCGTTTAGCAAGGCTCTTTTCCAGAAATACTCTCTTTTAATCTGTTTAATCAGGAAAAAAGTGACCGCCGAGGAAATACCCATCATAATGAAAGCCTGATAGCCCAGCTTGAACATCGTGTTGGCGCGAAAATGTTGTGGGTAGATGTCTTTGATATAAAAAAACTCAGGAATAATTACAAGAAAAGTCCCAAAAGAAAAAAGAACAAGGAAGAAGGTATTGAATAGATACAGTCTATTGCCGCCTTTAGTTTTTTGTTTGACTAATGCAAACAAAACAAAACTTATCCAGAAAAATCCCCAGAGGACAAAGAGCATCCAGAAAGGAGAGGTCTGACAGTTGCCTTGCTCAAAAAGAAAAGGGCCGATTTTTTTGAGTTTTATTAGAAAATCGGGACTACAGTTGACTCCGATTCCCGACACAAAAGGTGAAAAGTTGACAGAAAAAGGCAAGGAAAAAAATAAGAAAGAAAGAAAAAGGACGATTAGGGATAGGACAAAGCCTGAAGAAAAACCAAAGAGAAGAAAGAGTATCGCCGTTATCAGAAGAAGATATATGGGGCCGTCAAAAGCATTGGTCATATAGTGGATGGCGGTCAGAAAACCAAGAAAGATGACGGAAGGCAGCCGGTAGTCGACTTTTTTATTTTGGTCGGTACTTTTTTTTTGCGGCTTGGTAAACATCAGGAAGAGGAATGCCAGCGTTAAAAGAACAAACGGAATATCAAAGACATGGCCATGAAGATCGGCAACAACATAGGAATACGAGGGAAACTCGTGGATGGTATAGGGGATGAATCGGGTTGCGTTTGGATACCAGTATGAGCCGGG
Source organism: Microgenomates bacterium UTCPR1 (assembly GCA_002050095.1). GTDB lineage: Bacteria > Patescibacteriota > Microgenomatia > UBA1406 > GWC2-37-13 > GWC2-37-13. The sequence goes on along the minus strand of MWSR01000078.1, from coordinate 19,697 downwards.
ATTGTAGGAAGAAAAAATTTTCCAGAAAGGGATGGGATTGTCGTTTGGATATCCTTTTGTAAAAAGATAGATTGTGTGCAGATTGCCGCCGAGATTGACAATCAAGCTACCAATGATGCCAAAGACGGCAATAACCACCTTCTTTGTCTTTTCCTTATAAAAATGGATAATGTTGGAGACGAAAGAGAAGACTTGGGTCATAGCCAATGCAAAGATAGTCGACAGAATCAAGTTGTATCCTTTTGACGGGAGGACGTTGGTCAACTTGATTAATACGGCACCGATCATATGGCCAAAGTAATAGTAATTTATTGACTTTGGCGGATACCAGATATCTTTTGGAGGAAAGAAGTCCGACCTTAGGATGGAGTTGATAAAGCCAAAGTCCATAAACTTTTCAAGGGAATGGATTGACGGCTCCTGAGATCGGATAAATGTCCAGAATACAAACGAGGCGAGAAAAAGAATTTCCTCAAAGACAATAAAATAGAAGTTAGTTTTTTGATAACGAAGTTTATTTTTTCTTACAATAAAGAAATTAATTAAAACGGAGATAAGAATAATAAAAAAAAGACTTACTCGATGAAAAGGCAGAGCTTTTGTAACTCCGAGGACAAATGTGGCGTATGTAATGAAAACGATTGCCAATACTCTGGCAAAAGGATAGCCAAAATCAATAGAGAAACGTCTGAAAATTCGATTTGTCAAAGGTAGAAAGAAGACTCCGATTATTAAAGTAAAAAAATACCATTGAAACGAGGTTAAAATCCAATCCATAAGAAAATATTATATAATATTCATCGCGTTGTTTTTTGAAGATGAAAGTTGACTATCCAAATTATGGACCCGAAGTACAAACCACAGCAGATCGAAGCAAAGATATATAAAGAATGGGAAGACAGGAATCTTTTTAAAGCCGTCGTTGATAAAGGTAAGAAGCCGTTTTCGATAATCCTTCCGCCACCGAATGCAAATGCCTCTTTGCACCTGGGCCACGCAATGTACGTCTATGAGGATGTGATGATCCGTTACCACAGGCTAATAGGAGACGAAACTCTTTGGCTTCCGGGCGCGGATCATGCCGGTATCGAAACGCAGTATGTCTTTGAAAAATTTCTTCAAAAACAGGGAAAAAGCAGGTTTGACTATGACAGGGAAACTTTATTTAAGAAGATATGGGATTTTGTCATGGAAAATAGAGGAACAATGGAGGATCAGTTGAGAAGATTGGGCTTTTCGCTTGATTGGGAGAAGAAGAAGTTTACTCTGGATGATGATATTGTCAAGGTGGTCTATCGGACCTTCAAAAAACTGGCAGATAAAAATTTGCTTTATCGCGACTATAAACTCGTCAACTACTGTACCCGCTGTGGGACTTCTTTTTCTGACCTGGAAGTTGTCTATGTCGAAAGAGAAGACCCTCTATACTATATGAAGTATGGACCGTTTACTATCGCGACAGTCAGACCCGAAACCAAATTCAGGGACACAGCGCTTGCCGTTAACCCGAAAGATAAAAGATACAAAAAATATATCGGGGAAGTAATCGAAGTTCAAGGATTACTTGGTCCGATTCGGATGACCGTCATTCCCGACCCTGAAGTTGACCCGAAGTTCGGTACGGGGATAATGAAGGTTACTCCCGCCCATGATCCTCATGATTTTGAGTTAGGAAAGAAATTTGATCTACCGGTCACTCCGATTATCACTACTTCGGGGAAGATGGACTTTTCGTGGTTTTTGAATAGGAAGGATATTTCGGAAAAATATCGCCAAAGGGCAAATAAGTATCATAACCAAAAAGTTGCGGTTGCAAGATCGATGATAGTTGAAGATCTAAAAACGGACGGGCTATTGATAAAGGTTGACCAAAACTATACTCACAGGGTTGGGACATGTTACCGTGACGGGCGCGTGATTGAACCGTTACCGCTTGAGCAATGGTTTATCAAAGTAAAGCCTTTGGTTGATAAGGCAAAGAAGCTGGTTGTTGATGGAGAAATAAAGATTTATCCTAAAAGATTTAAAAAAAGACTGATTGATATATTGGATAACTTCATTGATTGGAATATATCGCGACAGATAGTATGGGGGATTAGAATACCCGCCTATCGGTGTCGATCGACGAAGAAGTGGTTTATCGAAACCACCGCTCCTAAATATTGTGCCATTTGCGGGAAGGATGATTTTATCCAGGACGAAGATACCTTTGATACTTGGTTTTCGTCGGCACAGTGGCCGTTTGCCGTTTTGGCGACACAGAAAGGCAACAACATCAAAACGACCGATTATAATAATGAGTTGTTTAACTACTACTATCCGACAACCGTGATGGAAACGGGTTACGATATTTTGAGAGCTTGGGTTTCGAGGATGATTATGATTGGTTATTTTGCAACCGGGAAACCTCCTTTTAAGAACATATTCCTTCACGGATTGGTGAGGGATAGATTCGGCCAGAAGATGAGTAAAAGTAAAGGCAATGTTATAAATCCGATGGCAATAGTAGACAGATACGGGGCCGATGTCCTTCGGGCAGCTCTTGTTTTTGGCGTCAAAGAAGGAGGGGATCTTCCTTTTACCGAGGATAAACTGATCGGGATGAGAAACTTTTGCAACAAGGTTTGGAATATCGGTCGGTTTATAGATATGAATCGAGGTCAAAAGACAAAAGCGAAAGGTCAGAAGTTGGAAATACTTAAGAAATTGGGAAAAGAGTTTAAGGAGGAAAAGAAAAAATACCTGAAGTCAATGGACGGATACAAATTTTCTCAAGCTTTTGGGTTGGTGTATGAGTTTGTCTGGCATCGTTTTGCCGATTATTATCTTGAGCAATTGAAAGATGATGTCATAAATGGTAATATAAAAGCTTTGGAGACGCTTGAGGAAGTATTTTTGGAAAACTTAAAGATGCTTCATCCGTTTGTGCCGTTTGTGACGGAAGCGATCTATAAAGTGTTTGAAAAAGACGGAAGGTCGATATTGCAAGACAGATTATAAGTTATCAAATTTATTTAAGTTTTTAGTCTTAAAAAGTACTTGGTTACAATTTAGGACGTGTAAACTTAACGACTAATATGAAACGCACCTGGCAACCAAAGAAGGCAAAAAGAGGAAGAAAGCATGGTTTTTTGAAAAGAATGAAAACTCATGACGGGAAGAATGTTTTGAAAAGAAGGAGAAATAAAGGAAGAAGGAGACTAACGGTATAAATATGCTTCAACCAAATTTTTTTAATTCCATTTTTGTATTTCCGATTCTTAATCTTCTGGTATTTTTATATAAAGGATTTCTTTTGATAAAAATTCCCGGAGCGTTTGGATTTGCCATAGTTGCTCTTACGGCATTGATTCGAGGACTGTTTCAGCCTTTTTTCAGGAAGCAGTTGGAGACCTCGAAAAAAATGGCCGAGCTAAAACCCCACCTTGATAAATTGAGTAAAAAGCATAAAGACGACCAGAAAACTCTTCAACAGGAACAGATGAAGCTCTATCAACAGGCGGGGATTAATCCGGCATCAGGATGTCTGTTGATGATCGTCCAGATCCCTGTTTTTATTGCTCTATACAACAGTTTGTCGATATTTTTGACTAACGGGCAGGGGAAAGAGGCAGTTGAGAGCATTAATAAGGCGCTGTATTCACCGTTTCTGAAAATAGGATCGGTTGATCTCTGGTTTATCGGATTTAATTTGGCAACAACTCCAAAACAGTCGGGGCTTTGGTACTATATGTTAATCCCTTTAATAACAGGAGCACTTCAGTATTGGCAGGCGGTATCGATGACGACTCCGACAACGACGGCTAAAACGGTCGAAAAGACCAAAGAGAAGGGTGATGATAAGGAAAAAGGAAGCGGAGATGATTTTCAAAAGGCAATGAATACCCAGATGAAGTTTATGTTTCCGATAATGATCGGCTGGTTTTCGTATACGTTACCGGTCGGCCTTTCTTTGTACTGGAACATTTTTTCAATTTTTAGTATCATTCAGGGTAAGCAATTAAAAATTAAAAATTGACCCTTACATAGATAAAGGGTTGAAACGATAAGGAGACAGTATGGATAAACAAAGTACAATCAAAAAAGAAACGGAAGCGATTCTTTCGAAGATGGTTAGTAGTTTTACGGTTGATGTTGAAGAAGACGGGGGCATCTTTCAGATTATTATCAAGACCGACGATGAAGCTTCAACGGTCATTGGGCGCCACGGAGAGACAATCAGAGCAATCCAGAAGATCCTCGAAGTCATCTTGTACAAGCAGTTTGGTGAAGGTGTCGAGATCCTTGTCAATGTTAATGATTTTCGTGAAAAACAGAAAGAAAAGTTGGAGATTTTGGCTTCGGAGTATGCCGAGAAAACACAGTCAAGCCATGGGCCAAGCTTTATAAGAAATCTGTCTTCCTACGAAAGGAAGCTTGTTCATGAGTATGTGACAAAGAACTATCCCGATCTGACAACCTATTCGATCGGGGAAGGACGCGATCGAAGACTGGTTGTCGATATGAAATCTAATACACCGGTGACTTCATAAGCAAGGAAAGAGCGGAAAATTTTGTTAGAACTCCAATTTTTGGTATAGTAGTAGTATGGACTCAAGTAATGGAGAAAAAAATACCGGAGATGGGAGGGACTATTCTTTTGAGAGTAGAATACAAGAGATATTAGGAAGACTAAATGAAGAGTTAAGCAGAGAGATAATGGTAGCAAGGGCTTCAGGGCTATCTGCCGAAGAACAGGAACAAAAAATAAGCGAGATAGAGAAAAATATGAGAGATCAACTGCTCTCGCGCATTAATGAGTATAGGCAACTTCAGGAGGAATCGGCAAACCAAACGGATGATAGTGAAATTAAAAAAAATGAAATAAAGGAGAAAGAAAAGAAAATAAAAGAAAGTACAAAAGAGCATCTACTAAAAATTTATCTGGCCGCTCAAAAAGGAGTTCAAGTTGCCAAAACTCGTCAAGCCCAAACAATCCTAAATAACCTGTCCTTTAGGCTTGCTTCCCAAGAAAAGGCCGTCGATTTAATGACCAAATTCGCACCCTATTTGTTAGGTGAGAAGGATATCGTCCTTTCAACCGATGATCAAAAAAGCGAGTTTGTAAAGGAAGTTGAACGTTATCGAGAAGAAGACCCGATTACAGCGAGTTATCTTATTGACGCAGTTGTCGATAATCATGGGCAGTATGGCAAGGAAAGGAAGGATGTTGAGGAGATGTTTGGCATAAAGAGAGAAGATCGAAGTGAGAATCAAAATAGAGGAAATAATCCTAACTTTGAACGAATAGAGCATCTATTTGCCAATTTATCCAGTAGTGATAGAGAATTCTTTGACCGCTTCCTTCACGACACCGATTTTTATATTGATACGTTCGTTGAAAAAATCAATCAATTGCGAAGTAAGGAAAATGAGGGAGGAGAACTTGCCAAAGAAATTAGAGATGTCCACCAACAATTATTTGGGAGTACGATTAGCGAAGCCAATTTGAAAGCGGAGGTCGAGAAAAGAATTATGACCAAGGTGGCCGAAAACATTACTAATCGGCTTAACGATATCTATATCCAGATCTATATGAAGATATTTACCATAGGCGCCGATAAGCCCTTTGAAGAAGCCGAAAGAGAAGACTTAATGAGAGGTATTGAGGTGCTTCGAAATGAAATAGAAAGGTCTTTTTTTAGAATAAAAACGGAGGTTAAAGAACTTGAACAACAAAGAGATGATCGAGTGCGAGATTTAACTTTATATTATCACGGAGAAGAGGAAAATACTATCTATGAGATGGGAATTGACGGGATAAGAAGGCCCGTGCCGAGAACAAGACCGACCCCCATCTTAAAGCCGATTAGCTTGTCGGATTTTTCAATTAACTTAATCTCGGAATTTGATCATTGGCGAGCAAGGACAGGTTACAGCCACAATGCAAGCTATACATATTCCTTTCCCGCTCATGAAGGAAGCTTTTATAAAGGACTGGCCAAATATGCCGAGCAGATAAAAGGAATTAGCCTTGATTCGTTTATGCTTCTACCTGATGCTCCTTTGGTACAGGAAGCGTTTGTACTATATACAAAACTTCTTCAGGAGGAATATGCTCGCATAGATTGGCGATTACGGCCGGATATGTTTTCAAACAAGCTTTCGGAGTTTAATAACGGCGTTGAAAAGGAGGTGGCCAATTATCTACGGATTAGTCATGGGAAAGAGCTTTCGGATATGAGAATTAATAACGCAATTAAAAGTGCGGTTGGGTTTTTTGCCCGTGGAGTCTATTTGACCGAGTCCGAAACTAATGCGTTTGCCGATCCGGTTGATGCCAAGGGAACGGGTTTTTTCCCGTCATACGGCACCAATGACGCCTCTCCAATTATGGCTCTTAATCCGCTTCATCGAATTTTACGGTGGCAAGGCCAAGGGAATTTTAATCAGGCATTTTTTATCCCGGTAACGGGAGATGCAGGAAAGTTTTTCGGAGGCTGGGACCATAACAGTGTTTTTAGGAATATAGCGGCATACAAGGATCAGTTTAAACATTTAGAGAACGGAATAGAAGGATCGAATAAGAATTTGTTTATCGATACGCTATTGGGAGTAGCAAAAACAGGAAGTGTATTTTTTAGGGGAGGTTGGAGGAATAACATGATGTATGAGCCTCATTATGTATATAAGGGAGAATTAAATAGCGAAATTGACTTAATTAAGTCGTTTCGTGCCGTGGATGTTATCGGATATGAGGCGGTTAAGTATTTTTTAAGTAGCCTTAACTCCGATTTTTATAATAATTTTAAACTTCCTTCCGCAGCCGAAAAGATGGAACTGTATGAGTTTATATTCAATCGTTATTTTAAGGCAATTAATGAAAACGCCAACTTTAGCAGTTATATGTCAAATCTTAGCTCGTTAGCCAAGGAAGAGATGAAAAAAAACAATGAGGAAATCACGGAAGAGTCACTGCAGAAAAAGATTGACGGTATGTTTACGGATAGAACGATGGCCAGAATTATCGCTTTAAGGTTTCCGACAAAGTTTTTAAAAATAGATAAAAACAGGTTTCATTATAACAATAAAGAGGATCAATACAGTCGTTGGAACAAAATTTTTAATGATATGATAGATACCGAAGAGTATAAGAATATTACAAATGATGAGTTTGACCGAAGCATGAAGGATCTGGCTTTCATTGAGTCGTATTTAAGGATGAGAAGTAGTGATAGAATATTTGAGACAGCGCAGATGACAAGAAACAGGGAAGGCTTTAGTCTGGGCGACTATGATAAGCTGATGAAAAATCTGACAGAAGAAAGCGTAAAGACGATACTTCGAGAAAAATTTGGGGGAGAAAGGACGGACAGAGACATTAACAGAACGATAAAACTATATGAACTTATAAAGAAAAATTATCTTAACGAATCGTTTTTGGATAATAAGGCTATGGATATGATGTCGCTTTATCCTTTTGCGTTTGGAGTTGAGGATGTTGACTCACGCTTAATTGCCTTCAGAGGAACGGGTCCAAGAATGGCGGCAAGATCAATTGGAGATATTGCACTTCTGGAGGATGAGGTTATCAACGGCTTATTGGACCTGCCTAAATTATTACATAAAATTTCAATAGACGGTAAAAACGATTTTAGTCCGATAATAGAATATTTACAAAAAGCTAAAAACGCTTTTGATTCGGTCCATGGAGTAGGAGACGAATTTTATAAATTTGCATATAATGTATCAGGTTTAGTTGTTAACTATTTTAAGAAAGACTCCATATCTAAGGCTTTCGGAGGTATTTTTGGCTTAGGAAGAATAAACTCAATCGCGGCCGAATATGCCGGACGATCGGCGGCGGTTTGGGAATGGGACTCAAGCGTGATTGATCGATATATGACAGCGGTTGAATCTTATGGTATTTTACCGCTCCAGGGTTATGATATGAGTATTGGGCCGAGATTTGTTGATAGGAAAATTAAGATACTGGGATTGGAGTTTAAGTTGGGTCGCAAAATCCAACCGGACTTTAAGTGGACAGCGGCAAAATTTAGAAAAGAATTTGGTGGTGACTTTAAAGCGATTGCGTTTGATATGGTTAATAAGTTCCTACCGATAGTAATGGCTTTGATTTTGTGGCAGTATTTGAAGGAAGCTTTGGAGGATGCACAAGGAAAGAAAAGATAAATTTGGTAATATAAAGTTATGCGTAATTTTATTAAGCTAATAGTAACTCTTTGTTTCGTAATATTTATCGCTTTACGGCCGGTAGAGGCGCAAGAAGCTCTAAATCTTTATCCGGGAATAAACTGTGGGATCGCGGGAGACATTGCGACGAATAAATGTTGTTATCTGAACGAAGTACCAATTAAGCAAGGACCCGAATATGGTGATCTTTTTAATACCATAAAAAATGCTATTCTTGGGACAACCATTGAGTTTTTTCGGGGAAATTTTTTAAGTCCGTTTGAGGAATATAAACAAAAAATGGCCAAAGTATGCCTAACAGGGAAACAATCAACGGAAGATCCGTCGGATTTAAATTGCCGTTGTGAGCTTGACGGAGAGGCTGCTATAAAACCTCTTGAAAGATTGACAAAGTTTTGCCAGGCTCAAACAAAGCCCGAAGAGGTTAGTAGCTGTCTTGGTTGTATCAATTTAGGCGGAGTCTGGACGGGGTTGGGTTGTGTACAGGGGACGGTTGGCGGATTCATTAGGGATACCGTTTTTAGTTTGGGTGTTGGACTGGCTGGGGGAGTGTCTTTGCTTTGTCTGATCTATTCGGCGTTTATGATGCAGTCGTCTCAAGGAAATCCGGAGAAGCTGAAGAAGGCTCAAGAGATGATTACAAGCTGCATAATGGGGTTGATGCTTATAATATTTTCGATCTTTATCTTGAGGTTAATTGGAGTTAACATATTAAGAATTCCCGGATTTAAGTAGAGTATTAACGGATTTTACTTTACACCTTATTCATTAGATTTTTTACCGCTTGAGATAGCTGACTTACGGCTGCTTTCAAATCGCCCGGTTCGCCCGGATCACCTTTTTTGGATGAACCACCTTTTTTAAATATTTCGTTGATCGACTTTCCGGTTATAGCACTTAAACCCATACTGAAACTACCAACCTGTCCAGCCAATCCCGTAAGACCGCCCATCGCCGCTCCGGCACCGCCAAAGAAGGTACCAAGGCCTAAGTTGATCGGTAGATCCTTTATCCCCAGAGTCTCCCTGGTAAGCTTGACCAGGTCGGGGATTATAAGAATTAACCCGATCCCAATAAGAATTTTGAATGAGTCCGTATCGATACCGTTTAGGTAAGGAAGAGTTAGGTCGGAATAGGTTGTTGGCGTGGATGAGTTTACTATTATGTATCCAATTAATACAACGGTGATCACGATTGGAAAAGCAATCAACAGGCCAATAAGACTTTTTAACCACCATGAAAAAACATTTTTTCCCGGAATCGACTCAAAAATAAGAAGAAAGGGGCCTAAGATTACGAGTAATAGTAATTTAATATAAGAAAAAAACAATAAAGCGAATACCCTGAAAATAAGAAAAAGGAAAGTCCCCACAAAAAGTATTAGAAACAGCACGTTGACAATCACGCTTGAACCTATTAATAACATTAGGATTGTGAATATTGCATTAGAAGCCCCCCCCAAGATAAATCCAGGCACTTTTCCCAGTGAAAATGATGCCGCTTCTATATCATCCGCCACTTTGGTGGCATCCTTTATTGTTGAGGAGTACACTCTATTGATAGACCATATGGTAAAAATAACACCAACCAGAGATCTTAATATAAAATTTACATACCCAGGAAAAATACCAAACAGAGAGTCGGTAAGCCGTTGGATCATTCCCGGTCCGTGAAGAAGGGTGCTCATCCCTGATGTTGACCAAGGCCTTCCGGCGGTAACATCTTTAAATAGTTGACCCATCCCTGCCCCAAGATAGGTATTTTGAGTAGAGGCGATATCAAAGTTATTACCGTTGTTTCCTAAAACAGCGATGATTAGTATTATCGAAATATACATCAGATCGATCATAAATCCGGCAATAGCAAATGAAAAAGTAATCAGGATTAACGACATAACAATTCTTGGCAGGGCGCTCTCAACCGTAATAACGGTTTGGGCGTCGATTTTGGTTCTGAACATCACCATAAAACCGATAGCTATTAGAATAAGGACAAGAAGCATATACGAAAAGTCGCGGAAAATTTTCCAGATATTTGCAAACGGTTTTATAACGGAAAAGCCGATTCCTTCGGCAGCCAATGTTTTTGGGACAAAACCGGCTGTTTCAAGACCGGAGTACGCCCAGTAGATTCCCGAAGCGGGAGGCCTGGAAAATGGCAGTACAAACAACTTGGTCAATCGACCAAAAACACTGGTATCGTAGTTCTTATCTCCGTCTTTCGGATTGTCGGTACAAGCTTCACCGAGCATGGTACAAAACATTGTTCGATAAGCCAAAACGGTATATTTACCCTCCTTAGTCGATAGTAGTTCCTTATCGTTGATGACTTTATAGATGTCTTGACGATTTTTTTCAATCAACTTGGCCGGTGGGTCGAACTTGAGCTGTCTTTTATTTTTGTCAATCGAATAGAAAAAAAGATTAATAACCGCCAAGAAAACAATAGTGACAATAAAAATTTTCTTAATCGAGTCGAATGTCGGTTTGAAGAACATTAACATATCTTCATTGTAGTAGAAATTTATCGGAAATTAAACTGGTTAACTGATAGATTTGGATAGTTTGATTTTAGCCATTGATCAAATTGAGACCGGTTTTCCTGTTTTGGCTCCGATAGGGTGACGACAAATTTGTCGTCCTCATAATCGAAATCAATCTGGAATAGGCCGGTGTCAAAAGGAACCCTTCGCCTTAGATCTTGTTTTTGATTGGAAAGATTAAGAGTGTATTGAGGCAGAGCCTCTTCATAAACTCCCGTTGAGTCTGCGACCTTAACGGTTGGAATTCGGTTTGGAATGTTATCGGCTTCCTTACTTTCAATGGATGTTGGGAGAACCAGGTTATCATCTGTCTTTTGGTTGGGTATTTGTGGCTTCTTGCTTAAAGGATAAAAAGTTACCAGGAAAAACAAGATAACAAGAATCACGGAAACAACTAAATATATTTTGGTATTTGGGGCTTGCATATTTTTTTATTTTTTAACTCCAAAGATAACACGGTACTTTGGAAACGGATAACGACCGTTCTCATTTAGGGGGGGAGCTTCGAATCTCCCATAGTAGACGTCGTAAGCCCAAAGATTGTTTTTATCATCTATCTCCGTGATCCAGAAAAAATGACCGGGACCTTCGTCTTTGAAGTTTGCCAACGCCATAAAAGTCCAACCGGCTTTGTAGTATTTTTTTAAATCCTCGGCGACTTTGTCTGCCTTCTCCAGATCGTAGGTTATGTAGTCCGTTGTTTTGAGACCCAACGATTCAAGAATAGCTTTTGCGTCGGCATACCTTGTCCCCGAGCAGCTAAGAAGATACCCTTTTTCCTTATATAGATCGATAATTTTTTTCGGGTCGTAACTTTTGTCTATGTAAGATGAAGCGATCATCGCAACCGTTGTCGGACCGCAACCGGTATTGCAAACCGTACAGCCTTCCGCCATAGGAATCGAAGCATAAGGGCTGTCGCATTGGGCATAGTAAACGTACGAATTATTGCCGCCATTTTTAGTAATCTTTGTGGTTTTTTTTAGATTATTTGACGACCTAATTGTCGGAATAATTGTCGGATTTGTATTTATACGTGTATTTGATTGAGAGGTACCCTGTCCCGTGAATAAGAAAATATCAAAAAGATCGGTGAGAACTTTTATCGGAGGGGTGGGGGTGACATAGGTATTGGTGTTGGTATCTTTTAGGACGAAGGCTCCAGGGTTAATCGAATCGGAAATCTCTTTTTGTTGTAACCATTGGCTGACTTTTTCCGCCGCCTTAGGTGTTTTTTCGGTGATGACTATCTTATCGACATCGGAAGAATACTCTATCTTAAAATCGTCGTCTTCATACGGAATAAAAGGGTTAATTACCCTAAGTGTTTGATTGATTGAAGGGTCATCGGATAGATTGTCAACTTGACTGCTATCGTTTTGATCAGATTGTTTTTTTACTCTAAAATCAGACGCAGCTGTTGTCGGTAGGACTACCTGCATTTTGTTGGTTTGGCTCTGATTTTTTGGTCTTGTTAATAGAAAGATTAGCAAGAGGAGAGAAAGCAGAATCACACTTGCAATAGTAATCGTTTTCTTCATATAATAAAAATATGGCTGATTATTTTGATTTTATAAAAAAACCTGCTACCAATACAAGTGTAAATGATCAGGTAGCAACGGCTGTGCCAGGAACACCTGCACAGAGTTTGGCGGGCAATGATATCGTGAGCCAACAAGGTCAAAGTAATATACAAAATAACACTGGACAGGTGACCAAAGATCCAGCTCAAACACCCGGCAATAATCCAAAAGGAAATAATCCGCCTCAATCCGTTGTTGATAACACCCAAACAAGATCAAAGCCGCAGAATAACAACCTTGATTTGATGACTCATCTGACACAACGCTCAAATAGGGCGATGATGTCGGCGCAGGTTAAAGCAAAGGAGCTTAAAGGCGACTTTGTTGACAGCGAGCATCTGCTTTACGGATTAACCACCGATAGCGAGATATATAGTCTATTGGTCGAAATCAAAGTTCAACCGCAGCTGGTCCAGGACGAGTTAACGAAGATCTTTAAAAGAGGGACGGTTGATCGCCCGATTCAGATTTCTCCAAGAGTAAAAAGGATTGTCGATAATGCATTAACCGTCGCCCGTCGGTTGGGTTTTGAATTTATTGCTCCGGAGCACCTTCTTTTGGCTTTGTTTGAGGAAGGAGAGGGTGCCGGTGCCAGAATTCTTGCAAAGCTTGGCGTCCAAAAAGATGTTCTTAACAAAAAAGTTACGGGTAAGAAAGAAGGTTTAACCGAAGAGGAAAAGCATGCCGAAAAGAAGAGGCAGGCATTGGAGCAATACACAATCGATCTGACCGCAAAAGCTTCCCAAGGCCTTCTTGATCCGGTTGTTGAACGATCAACGGTCGTTGAGCGGGTGATTCATATTCTGTCAAGAAGAACGAAAAATAATCCTTCGTTGGTCGGTGAAGCGGGCGTCGGTAAGACGGCCATTGTCGAGGGTCTTGCCCAAAAGATCGTCTCAAAGGAAGTGCCGGAACCTCTGTTGAATAAAAGAATTCTTCAACTTGATCTAATGAGTATTCTGGCGGGAGCATCGCGAAGAGGAGAGTTTGAAGAGAGAATGAAAGATCTAATTGAACAAGTAAAGCTTTCAAGCGGAGCGATTATATTGTTTATCGATGAAATCCATAATATCGTCGGAGCGGGTTCTTCGGGCGACGGAACGCTTGATGCCTCAAACTTTTTAAAGCCTGCCTTGGCCAGGGGCGAGATCCAGTTGATTGGGGCTACGACCCTGACGGAATATCGAAAGTATATCGAAAAAGATCCTGCGCTTGAGAGACGTTTTCAGCCGGTTGTTGTGCCCGAGCCGACGGAGGAGGCGGCAATAAAGATGTTGGGAGCGATAAAGGATAAGTACGAAGCTTTTCATCGAGTCAAAATCCCGTCGGATGTGGTTGAGGCGGCCGTTCGGTTGTCGAAAAGATATGTTGGTGGGAGATTTCTGCCCGACAAGGCGGTAGATCTTATTGATGAAGCGGCATCGGCGGTTCGCCTTCCTTTAATCTCGCTTCCGGAAGAGATAAAATCGCTGGATACGAGAGTGAAGGAGCTCTCTCAAGAGATGCAGGAAGCGGATAAAAAGGTCGATAGGGTAAAGTCAAGAATCTTGAAATCGAAGATTGCCGAAATTCAGGATGAATTGAAGATAAAACAAGAAGAGTATAACTTAAAAAAAGGTCAGACAACGACCAGTGTGACCCCTGATATTATTCGCGATATCGTCTCCCGATGGACCGGTATCCCGGTTGCAAAAATCAGCTCGTCAGAAGTTGAAAAGTTATCAAAACTTGAAGATATTATTCACCAAAGATTGATTAACCAGGAGGAGGCGGTGTCATCTGTCTCCCAGGCGGTGCGTCGTGGCAGGGCGGGATTAAAATCGGCAACACGGCCGATAGGTAGCTTTGTTTTTCTTGGTCCAACGGGTGTCGGTAAGACGGAGCTGGCAAAGACTCTGGCCGATGTTTTGTTTGGTAGTGAGGACTTGATGATCAGGTTTGATATGACCGAATATATGGAGAAACATGAGGTTGCCAAGCTGCTTGGAGCCCCTCCGGGCTATGTCGGATACGAAGAGGGCGGGAAACTAACGGAGGCGGTCAGAAGAAAACCGTACTCGGTTGTTTTATTTGACGAGATTGAAAAAGCGCACCCCGATATTTTTAACATCCTTCTTCAGATACTTGATGACGGCAGGCTTACCGATAATAAAGGTCACGTGATCTCTTTTAAAAATACGGTGATTATCTGTACTTCAAATATCGGGACAAAACTAATTCAGGAGGAGATAGTTAAACAGGAAAAAGCACCTCTATCGGATAAAGATAAAGATGGATTGCCGAAGGGAAAAACAGTTAAATCAAAGAATAGACAAGGATCAAACGGCTTTCGAATAATTCGAGAAAAAGTTTTGGCCGAGCTACTTAAGTTTTTTAAGCCGGAGTTGGTTAATCGCTTTGACGAGATTACCGTATTTGAGCCTTTGAAGTATGAACATATGTCACAGATCGTTAAACTTCAACTGAAAGGGGTAGCGAAGTTGCTGGAGGATCAGGAAATGGATTTTTTCTATACCGATGAAGTTGTTGAGAGAGTCGTTCAAGAAGGATTTGATCCTCTTTTTGGGGCAAGACCTCTAAAAAGGGCAATCCAGAAGTTGGTGGAAAACCCGATATCAAATCTTATCATCGAGGGGAAGGTCAAGATGGGTGATGTAATACGGGCTCACTTGGAGAGAGGGAACCTTGTTTTTAATATTGAGAAGACGGTTTTGAAACAGTTGGATAAAAAGAAGTATGAGTGTAACGGATGTCATTTTGCTTTTGAACAAGAGGTTGTAAAAAACTCAACCGTTATCTGTCCAAAGTGTGGGAAGAAGGCGACTTCTCATGGGGTAGATAATAAAGAAACTCCAACCTTCGACAAAGGTAAAAGTATGGAAATTGGCTCCGGATTATCAAGTTCAAATCAATTACAAAATGAAAAATCTTCTAACTCAATCGGTTAATTTAGGCGGACAGACCATAGAAGGGCCGTTGAAGATAAGAGGGAGTAATGGCGAGATTATTTCCGATCCTAAAATAGGGGATATTGTCAGTAGTATAACCCAGTTTATCTTTCCCTTAGCCGGGGTAATACTTCTTTTTGTATTAATCTGGGGAGGTTATGAGTTTATGATGTCGCAAGGAAATCCTGAAAAAATTAAAGGAGCGCAAGCAAAAATTACAACAGGGATAATCGGCTTCGTGTTATTGGCGCTATCTTTTTTTATTACCAGGATTATTGCGATGATTTTTGGACTACAGACAGGAATAATCTGATATAATTGACTAGATTCTTATGCTTTTCAAAACCAAAGAGCTGCCAATAATCATCTCCGTAGGAGGCAGTTTAATTGCTCCCGATACGGGAGTTGATACGGAATTTCTTTCTCAACTGAACTTGCTTATTCGTAAAAAAGTTGCTCAAGGAAAAAGATTTATGCTTATTGCCGGAGGAGGGAATATCTGCAGACACTATCAGGAAGCAGCCAGAAATGTAATTGGAAACATTAACGATGAAGATCTTGATTGGTTAGGAATTCATGCAACTCGATTTAACGCCCACTTACTTAGAACAATTTTTCAGGATATCGCTCATCCCCGTATAATCGCAAACTACGATAAAAAACTTTTTAATTGGAAAGAGCCCGTCGCGATTGGAGCCGGATGGAAACCCGGTTGGTCGACGGATTACGATGCCGTCATCCTGGCAAGAGATTATAAGGCGCAGTTGGTGATAAATTTATCAAATATAAATGGCGTCTATGATAAAGATCCGAAAAAGTTTAAAGACGCTCAACTGATAAAGAAAATCACCTGGGAAGAAATGGAAAAGATTATTGGGAATAAATGGTCGCCCGGCTTCAACTCTCCTTTTGATCCGGTAGCAACTCCATTGGCAAAAAAATTGGGATTGACCGTAATTATTACTTATGGGAAAGATCTTAAAAATATTGAGAATATTATCGATAAAGAGTCGTTTGACGGAACGGTAGTGACGCCGTATCGGATCGATTCGACCTTCTATGATAGAGATTATTATATGGGTAAGAAAGGAGGTCATCGGGTAACTTTGACCGGTTCATTTTTTGGAAGAGCGTTTCATAATTTGGTTAATTTTATTCGAGCGGTATTAATTATCGCCGAACTGGCTCCTAAGAAATGCCTTGATCTTGGCTGTGGGACGGGAGGATTAATCGGATGGTTGAGATTTTTTAAGGTTGAAGCTTACGGATTGGATTTTTCCGAGTCGGCGAAAATGCTTGCCGATAAAGGAATAAAACAATACATAAAGTTGGGCGATGTTACCAATATCCCTTTTGCCGATAACAGTTTTGACCTCGTATTGAGCTATGATTTATTTAATCATATAGAACAATCTAAAATTAGGAAAGTAATAAAAGAGTCTATAAGGGTGAGTAGTAAATATATCAGTCATAAAATCTATACACGAGAGAATTTTTGGTTGAGCTTAACACACAAACAAGACTATTCAAATATATCTCACTTTTCACTTAAATATTGGAACAGTATATTTTCTTCGTTTAAAGAATTGGTCAGGGTGAGAAAGAGAATCCTATTCCCATCTTTTTTCGAAACCCGATACTTATTTAAAAAGAAATGATGGTTCTTAAAGAGATTATTCTTAGTAATTTTAGGAATTTTGAACGACGGTCTTTTGATTTTTCTCCTAACTTAACTTTGATAATCGGTAACAATTCACGAGGAAAAACAACTCTCCTGGAATCAATTTACCTTATAATTGCAGGGGTTGGTTTTCGAGAGGAGAAAGAGGAAGAGTTGATCTCGTTTGGTAAAGACGAGCTTTCAGCTGTGGCAAATTTCTCTAAAGGAAAAGAAAAATATTCTTTCCAGATCAAAATTATCAGGAGGAAAGACCTAACGCAGAAAGTATTTTTTATTGACAAAACACCTCAAAAATATACTAAATATAGAGCCGATTTTCCCGGTGTAGTCTTGTTTACACCCGAGCAGATCTATACGATAACCGGTCCGCCTAGTGCAAGGCGTGATTATTTTAATCATCAGTTGTCCCGACATGATCTTGAATATAAAAAACACTTAACCAATTATGATAGCGCGTTAAGAAAACGAAATAAGGTATTGGAGAAACATGTGGAGTCGATTAGCTTGAAGGACGAGTTGGTCTTTTGGAACGACTATCTTGAAAAAGAGGCAAGATACATAACTAATAAAAGACAACTGTATGTCGATTTTTTAAACTCAAATCGGAAACTTGATTCAAAGGAATTTTCGATTATCTATATGAAAAACGAATTTAACGGCAAAAGACTTGCAGAAGTTATCGAGAAAGAAAGGATATTAAGACGGACATTGATTGGCCCTCAAAAAGATGATTTTAGGATCTTGGTAGGCAACGGTAACGATAAAGAACAGAAAGACGTTGATCTGTTTGGGTCAAGAAGCGAGGAAAGGCTGGCAATATTTTGGTTGAAAATCAATGAACTAAAATTTTATGAATTAAAAAAAATCAAACCTATTCTTTTGCTTGATGATATATTTTCGGAGTTGGATGAAACAAATCAAAAGATTATTCTTGAATTAATTAAGAAGCACCAGACGGTTACCACAACGACGGAAACAAAAATAAAGAATTTAGTTAAACTTTCGGATGACGGCTTTTACCACACCATAAATTTGTAGTTCTTGGAGGGGGTATAGCGGCGGGTATTTCGGGTTGGCGGCTTCGAGATAGTTAGTGTGTTTTTTTCTGTCTTTTTTAAAGATCTTGAGAGTCCACTCCCTGTCAATTTGGGCAAGGACGATGTCTCCGATTGTTGGGATCTTTTTCTTTTCTACAATGACGATGTCACCTTCAAAGATGCCGACTCCGGTCATCGAATCGCCGGATACTTTAAGCAAAAATGAAGTGGAAGGGTCTTCAATCAGGTAGTCGTCTAAGGTTAAGTAGTTTTTATTTTCTTCGGCAAGAATAGGGAAGCCGGCTTTAATATTGCCAAGAAGGGGGAGAGCAAAAAATTTTGAGGTCGGAGATAATTTCCCATTAATTTTTTTAAGAAAATTCTCATCAATCCATTTATTTACAATTTTAAATACGGAATTTTTTGAAGATAGGTTAAAAAGTTTCAACATTTCAGAGTAGGAAGGAAGCCTCCGATTTTTCTTATAGTACTTTTTTAATATTTCTAATCTAGTATTAGCCATACTACCGATTATATAGTAAACATTTGTTCACTGTCAAGAGTTATTTTAATCACGTGATTAATCACTTAACAAATTTCAAGGGTTCGGGAATTAGACCCCGAATAATATTTCTATTTTTTCTATTAATATAAAAATATTACTTTTGTATCATGGAGTTGACGATATTTTGAGGCACTTCTTCGTAGTGGGAGGGCTCCATATAGAAGATACCACGGCCTTCGGTGAGAGATCTTAATACCGTTGCGTATCCGGACATTTCGGCCAAAGGCACGGTACTTTTTATGACAACGGCTCTGGCTCTTTTCTCGGTGCCCAAAATCTTCCCTCTTTTTGCCGAAATATCACCAATAGCAACACCCATAAAATCTTCGGGAACGGTAACTTCGAGCTTCATTATCGGCTCAAGAATCGTTAGCCCCGCCTTTTTTGCTCCATCTTGAAGAGCCATACTGCCGGCGATTTTAAAGGCAATATCCGAAGAGTCGACATCGTGATAGCTTCCATCAAAAAGGGTGACTTGAAGATCGGTCATCGGATAGCCAAGAAGGACGCCTTTCTCCATCGCTTCAATGACACCTTTTTCAACCGATGGAATAAACTCCGAAGGGATTGTCCCTCCTTTAATTTTATTGACAAATTTAAATCCTTCTCCTCGACCAAGGGGCTCAAGTTTGATGACACAGTGACCGTACTGACCATGGCCACCGGTCTGTTTTATGTATTTTGCCTCGACTTCTTCGACGGTTTTCTTTATCGTTTCTTTGTAGGCCACTTGAGGTTTTCCGACACTAACGTCCATACCCATCTCTCTCTTCATCCTATCGACCAGTATCTCAAGATGAAGCTCTCCCATACCGGCCATAATTGTTTGACCAGTTTCATGGTTGATAAAGGTCGGATCTTCTTCTGCTAATCTTTGTAAACTGTAGGAAAGTTTTTCTTGATCGGCTTTTGTTTTTGATGCTCAATTACCAGAGAAATGACCGGTTCGGGAAAATTAATCTGTTCAAGAATAATAGGATTATTTTGATCGGCAAGGGTGTCTCCGGTCTTTGACTCTTTAGGACCAACGAGAGCAACTATCTCTCCTGCATAGGCTTTATCAATTTCTTCCCGATTGTTTGCGTGCATCAATAGACTCCTACTGACTCTTTCTTGTTTTCCGTGATTGACGTTGTAGACATACGATC
>MWSR01000019.1 GCA_002050095.1 Microgenomates bacterium UTCPR1 | reverse complement strand
GCTGGAATTGGCAGACAGGCATGCTTCAGGAGCATGTGCCCGCAAGGGCGTGAGGGTTCAACTCCCCCTCGGGGCACAGTAAGGGAAATTGAAGAAACGGGGAAGCAGAAAGAGTTAATGTATCACTCTCATTTATAGGTTCGAACTGGTAATCTGAGTGTAGAAGCTCTCCGCTTATTTGTCTTGCATACTCGAAAGGCTTTAGCAGATCAAGACGCAATAATTTCTTATTCAAAATCAGGTTCGAGCCAAGTGTCGCAACTATCGTTCGTTTCTCCTCATGAGTGCCATTTTCCAGCCAATAGCGGCATCGGTGGGCAAAATTAAAGGTTTTATTGGTTTGAACATTGGCTTCTTCAATTTTATTATCAACCGTAGTTAATCTTTTTCCCAGCTGGGATATCTCATCTTCAATTTTTTTCTTATCCAGGATATATTCTTCGTTGGTCATGAGCTCATTATTGATGTTGGCCAGTGACATAAATTTATTTTTGAGATTTACCTGTTTCTTTTTGGCATTAATTATTGTCTGATTTAGTGACTCTTCAGTTTCTACCTTGCTTTTGATTTCTGATTTGGTGACAAACTCCATGTATTTTTTCGCCCATTCAACAAAGTCTTTGGGGATATATAGAGTTAACAATAAGGTTTTGATCTGATCTTCAAGATCTTTTTCCGTGGTTGCCGGTTGAGTACAGTTTTTATCTTTTTTTCTGGTGCAGTGGTAATACCGGTAAACATGAAGGGGAATATTCATTTCCTCTTTATCGAGTTCACATTTCGGACAAATCTCATGTTTTTCTGCGTTAAACTTGGTATGGCATTTGGGACAGATTAATCGGTATCGTTCTTCACCGGTTATGGCACAACCGCAAGGACAGGATAAAATACCGGTATAGCTTAATTCCCTCTTTGTTATTCTTTTTCTTCCCCGGGCATTTAATATTTCCTGGGCTTGTTCAAATTCAACTTTTGTGATCATTGGCGTATGTGTGCCTTCATAAAGCTGATTATGATAAATAAACTGGCCGCAGTAAAATGGATTTCTGAAAATCTCATAGATTTTATTTTCCCTTATTGGCTGGCCATCTTTTTTACGAAGTCCCCATTCATTAGTTGCTATTTTTAAGATGGACCAAGGAGTGTAATTGCCGGTCAAAAGCATGTCAAACATCCGCTTAACCAGAGGAAACCTTTCTTTATCGACTTTTATATCCTTTAATCCTTTGGGTAAATACCGATCGTTGTAATAACCGATGGGCGCATGAATTGGCGCCATGCCTTTTTTGACTTTGTTATATAACCCCCGGGTAACATCACGGCTTAAATCATGAGAAAACTTGGCCGATTGGCCAAATTCATGAGTAAAGTTAACAATTTCCTCTGAATCATAAACACGAGTAGGGGTAACAATCTTCATTTTTCCCTGTTCAACCAACCACATGATATCCCCGCCATCTTTTAAGTTCCTGGCCAGCCGGTTAATATGCCAGACAATCACATGATTGGCTTCACCGGCTTTTATCCGTTCAATCATTTCGTTAAATACCGGTCGTCCTGGCATTTTGGCTGATTTTGATTCCCAATACCAGTGAAGGACAGAAATATTTCTGGGTTTTATTACCTTTTCTAAAAGTTCTTCTTTTTGTGATTCGATACTTTGAATTTGCTTGTCCTCTTCTTCGGTTGATTTTCGAAGATAAACAAAATAATTATCCATAAAACTAAATAATGGCCGCTGGTGAGCTCACATCCCTTTCGGAACATGTCCAACGGCCATTAAAAAGCCGAAAGGTTTTCGTGAGCTCAATATTATTCTATAAAATACCATCATTATAAATCAATAGGGAAACAGAAATAATTGTTACAACAACTTAATTATTATTCTTCAAGTAATAACTGATCATCACTTGTATCCTCGGACTCAATTTCTTTGGCTTCAGCCATAAATTTAATCGCCGAAGGATACGCGCTATCGGCATATTTTTTCCAAAGATCGATAACCTGGGCAACGCCGATTCTTTTAACAAGCTTTTTTCCATACCGAAACGCCTGGCTTGGAGTAAAATCCAAATTATGGACCGGTCGAGATAACCATTTACCAATCTTTATTGCCCAATCCATTTCTTCTTCATTTAACCGGTCAGCTTCAATTTCACTTTTGTGACAGATATAAGTGAATTTATCAGTCAGGACTAAATCATCAATACGGATGATCGATAATTTTCTTTGTAGTCCATTAATCAAAGCCTTATATTGATCACCGTTTAAATAAATCTTTTCGCCGTAATAACAAACAATCCACTCAGCTGGTTTTATATTCGCCATAACCACCACCTCTTTTCACGCTGCTAATAATTTGAACCCCCTTGTAATAAAGAGATTTAAACGAAGTAATCTTGTTTTTCCAGAAGGAATTTTGAGCCGTAACATCAATTAAAAACTTAACTTTATCGCGGCCACCAAACTTTTTTAAAGTTGACCAGCAATAATTGCGGTTGGAGCGGACAGTATCATCCAGTAAGGGCAACCCCAGCCGGCTTTTAAGGTAGTCAATCAGGAAATTAACATCGGGATTACCACCGGCGTAGCCTTTATCTATTGATAAAGCTTTTATATTTTCCTTATTTACTTTATTTACTTTATTATTATGTGTGTTTCTGTTGCGTTTCTGTAATGTTTCTCTTGTGTTTTCAGTAGTGTTTTTCTCATGATTTTGCCTGTTTAAACTATTGAAAAAAAGAGCTTTGGTACAGGATATTTATTGATATTCTTCGGTTGTGTTTTATGTTCAGCTTTATTAAACCGTCTTTTTGCAAAATGTTTAACATTTTTTTTACCCAAGTATTTGACCTTCTCCATTTAACGGTCAGATTCAAAATTGAAGTAACGATCATTCCGTACTCGACAATTACTTCTTCGCCAAAGTAAAGGATTTTAGATGGTTCTTTGCCATACCTGGCCATAAACAATAAGTCAAGAAAAGCCTCAGCTGGAGAATATTTTCTGCGGTTTAACCAGAAAGGATAATCTAAGAATGACCGGGGAAGAATAATAAATCCTCGACTGTTACCGGATAAATTCTTCTTAATTGTTTTCTCTTTCATTTTTGATTTATAAACTGAAAACTGTTAATAATATTTATCGCTTATTGGTATTGGTTGAGAAACAATCTTGAAAACTTTGATAAATTTCTCCGCCAGAACTTTTCCTTTTTCAAAAGGCAAATCAATCTGATAATGCTTTTTATATATCGCAATAAATTCAAGGATCGCATCCTTTGGCAGCTCAACCGGTAAATTGATGTTGCTCATAACTTTTATTAACTTGAGTCGTTATAATTCTGATTTATTTTTCACCCACGGCCTAAAAGGGAAAAGTCCGCAATCTGTTGTTTCACATTTATATCTGGTATTTCCACTTACACAATCCAGGCATTTTTTGGAAATACCTTTTTCCATCATCCTTATTTTTCGAATAAGGACATTTTTTGACAATTTCCTTAAATTTTTCATTTCATTAGCCGTCCAGTACTTCATGGACTCTTGTTTTTAATTCGTTGATGTTTTCAATAAAACGCCGTGGTTCAATTCGTAATTTCCGGTCCCAATAATCAGATAAAATCTGTTCACAAATAGTTGGAGTGGAATCAAAGATAAAAGTAACAAACCGGTTGCTTTCTTTCTCCAGGCGAAGAATGGGAATATTTAATGAGCGAAGAATAATCGCCGAATAAAAATCTCTCACCTTAAATAAATCTTTCATTGGTTAATTTTTCATTTGTAACTAATTATCGGCAAATAGCCGGTTTACTGTTTTGATAAGGATACAACGGGAGAAGAATTTGACTTCTTATTAAGACGGCCAGCTTAAGGAGTTGATTTCTTTTTGGAGCGGTGGTAACGCATATTCTGGATTTGTTTTCCCATAGATGAATTTAGTTTTTTGACCTCTTGCGGAGATTTGTTTCGGTACATCCGGTTTAATTCATTTATTCCTTTGGTTCCGGCAACAATATCGCGATCAGTTTCTTTTAGCTTTTTGTGAGTTTTCGGATCAAACCATTCAGCCTGCCAGTTTTTCTCAAGTGCATTTCGTTCAACCATTTCTTTAAGAAGTTTTTTATTTTTGCTCATTCTTTCCTTATCTTTTATTCGGGCTTCCAGGCTTTTAAGATTTGGCCTGACTCTGGTATTCCAGAGGTTATCTAAATCGATAGAGCCGGTATTTTGACCTAAGGTCAAACAAACATTTTCACCAATAAGCCCATGAAATTCGTTGAGCCTATACCGGATACTAACAGTAATCCCCGGAGTTTTTATTCTTTTGAAGTTTTTTCTGCCGTAGATCACATAATATTCCAGGAATTTATCATACTCAGCTGGGATTTTTAGAGCGTAACCTAATGCCCTTAATTCCAATGCAAAAACTGAGACCAATCCGTCACCCCATTTTTCTTCTCTTGCCCGTTGTTCAATAGTAGTTGAAAAAATAGGTTGGGGAAGAAATTTCTCCCCGGTATCAAAATATACCTCAATCTCGCTTACCTTCACTTCGTGTCGGTAACTTTGACACTCCTTTCTTATTCTTTTGGTCCAATCAAGAAAGAGACTTTTATTTTTCAATCCATAATCGCCAAGAAGCCAACGTCTGCGAAAAGCAATGATTTTGCTTTTCTCCTGTTTATTTTCGTCTTTTAAAGCAAAATCGATAAAAAATTTAGTGGCATCATCAACAATCCATTTTGATATTTTTTTCATTTTTTATGTCTTTCATTTAAAACTAACCTTTATTTATTGTATCGGTAATAAAAATATAAATCGAGAAGAACCGCAAAACCTATTCAATCCAAATCCGGTAACGGCCAACAACCGGTAAGGACCGGTCACAGTTGCTAACCGACTGGAAAACCAATAAGGAATAAAAAGGAGTTTAAAAATGAAGTGAAGGTTAAAAGCTATAAAGCAACCGGTAGACGGTTGTTTCTTATAGCGAATTTGAAAATAACTACTATTTTACTCGCACGCAAAATGAAGGATATTTTAGAAAATAGGTTAAGCAGTACCTACCATCGGAAAAATATTAATCTCTTCATATTTCAGTGGAACTTGCCTCGTTCATTGCCACAGTTTAATGGTAAAGAAACAGTTGAGTAAAGTTGCCAGGTTTTTATAAACCAAGTGTCGAAAACCGGCAACCGTCAAAACCCAACTGTCAACTGGCCAGCCCCACGAGCTTTGGTCAACTTCGATAAAGGTTATCGGAAAAGTAATGATTTAATGGCCGATGGAAAATGCCAAGTATTTTATTAATGACTAATGAGGACAAATTAGCTACAAGTCTGACCTTAAGAGGTGCCATCAAATGAACCCGAGCAGCAATCATACCAAAAGTAGTAAGACAATCATTCCGTCCCATATTTAATTGTTGCAAGCCCATCACTGCCGTGCCTTCTTAAACCTGGTCAATGAAATACAAAGTCACACTACATTGTCTTTACCTTCTAAAAGGTTATCGTTTGTGTGCTTGCCAATTTAAGAGATTATTTCGGGCAAGTAGCCAGCCCTCCACAAAAAATGGAGTCCTCCTTCACCATCTCCTCCATTTTTTGTTCCGGGCTGTTTTTCGCAACTACGAGACAGATAATCATAATAAAACTTATTTATAAGACAGTCGTAAAATGCGTTTTACGACGTCTTAAGAGGTTATCTGTCTCTGGTCATCGTAAATTGTTCGTACAATTTACAACGCCCCGTTGCTCAAAAAAACCCCCCATTTCTGCTCCTCATTCTTCGGAGCAGACTTGCCCGAAGACATGAGGCAGCTGTCTCCTTCGTCGCCAGCTGCCCTTAATCATTGGTTTAAATTCACATTCGGAGCGTATTTATAACGGTATTGAAACGGATCACCATACTAGGGAAATTTTATTCTAAAAGACTTGAGAGGGGAACATGAGCGGTGTTGAAACGCAGCACCGCACTAGTTGAATTAAAATCTGACATTCTTCGTAGCCTCGTTGAAGCGGTGTGGGAACGGCTCACCGTACTAACAAAATTATCCATCGTTCGTTCTGTCCTGCTTTTTCATTATAAGGGCAAAAAAAGTTTGTCAAGAACCGCCAAACGCCTATAGAAAAATCGTATTTTAATAAAACTCTTCGAGTTATTATTTTTAAGGCTGACACGATTTTTCTGATAGGCTTATGGCTATCCCACTTTTAAATAAAGCCAATTAATCGGGATTTCTTGACAACCAGAAAATCGAGTAAGGAATACTTATAAAAATTACTTTGTAATTTGGAGTTCGATTTTCTTACCTTTTTTTAGCCCTTTACCCAGTGTAATCTCCTTGCAGGTTTTAATAGTTGGTTATCTCCACGAGCCTAAATAGAAAAAGGGAAGGACAGAACGAATTAGACAGAGATTATCAGTTTTCTGTTCTTTAAAAATCATATGTTTCAAGTTATCCTGGCAGATTTAATCTTTCTTCCTTTGGTTGTTTTATTTGTTGCCAGGTTTGGTCATAGGCAGGAAGAACCGGAATGGCTTCAGCTTAGCCGGATGAGAAAGTATATGCGATCACCGGAGTTTATTAGAATACACGAAAAGTTGATCGAAACATACCTGAAAGGAGGCGCTGACTGTGAGTAACTATCAACTATCTCGGTATTATCAGTTGAGAAGAAAAATAATGGGGTATTTACCTCGGGAAATCAGAGATTAGTCCACCTCTGAAGAAAATTCGGAATACGTCAAGTTGTTTAACCTTTATGTCTGGAACATCAAGGACAGGAATTAAAAGATAATACCAGTAGCCGTCGGAGTGAGAGTCAAGTCTTGCTCCGGCGGCTTTTTTTATAGTCCTTCTATTATAGCATTGGTTTACTAAATATTGATATAATATAGTTATAATTATTGTCGTGATAGTCTAAATTAGAATTTTAGATATTTAAACAATGGGGAGAAGAGATAAAGTGTTCAAAGTCGATAGCCAATATTTAGAATTGGTTGAATTACTATGTCAAGCAGGAAAAATATTTGGTTTTGATGGAATGAATGGCGTTGGTAAAACTACATTTGTCACAAAATTAAGCCAAACACTTACTCAAAAAGGAATAGAAAATATTATTCTGAGATACGATTTTTTTCTAAAACCCGATGACCAAAGATCGCAAATAGAATCATTTTATGTTAAAAATAAAATTCCCTACGAACGAGAAGATACTTTTTTTGATGAACAAAGATTCAACGGTCTTTTAATTGATATTTGCCGATTTAAGCAATCGGGTAAAGAAAAAACAGATATTCAAATTAAAAATGCCTTTGACAGAAGTTGTAAAAATTTATATGAAGATAAAATTTTTACAATTACAAGCAAAACTACTATATTAATAGAAGGCAAATATGTCAATATATTTTCTAAAAATTATGACCTTTCATTCCGATTGATTAATAACTTAAAAAGAGCAAGAAAACAATTTTATAGTCGGGTCAGTGAGCATATGCATACAAAATATAAGTCATTACGCAAAAAATGTTACGATCTGATATATCTACCTAGTTATAAAAGTTACGAATTAAAAACGCTTAAAAATATTAATTTTTTTATTGACTTATCAGAATATTATGAGTAAACAATCGCTAAAAGAAATACCTAATAGCATTACCAATAAATATCAAGTAATAAAGCAATTTGGAACGGGAGGTAGCAGTGCCGGAACGTTACTTGTAAGTGATAGAAAAAAAGGCCAGAGTCGAGTACTAAAATATGCTACATGGGCTGGAATAGGTTCAAGTGGTATTCCTTGGCTAAGAGCACAAGCCGCTAGATTTATCGAATTAAAAGATATTTTACCCAAAGCTGTAAAAGATTGGATTCCCAACGTCTATGATATCTATGATAAAAATAATCTCTTTTACTACACGATGCAAAATTATAATCATGGGCATCCTCTCTCATTTTATTATTTTGATAATCCATCAAAAAATATTAATTGTTTTACTAACGATATAAATAAAATACTCGATTTCTTATCAAAATATTTTTATTTTCAACAGAAATTAAATGTCCCAAAAGACTATATTTATAAGGTTCATATTGAGAAAATTTTTTATAGATTATCCTTTTTACTTAAGAGAGAAGGAATTGTATATGAAAAGTATATTAAAAATAACACATTCAGAATTGGGTCTAGAGATTGTAATGACATGGTTACTTTTTTTTCAGAGTTAATGAAATCAAAAAATATCATCATTAATGATAAAGAGTATTTAAATGCTCCATTTTTAATAAATAATTATGCATCTACTCAGACTTTAAAAAAATTAAAGCCCAGATTCTTGCCTAAATATAATCATGGTGATAGTACTTTTAGAAATTATATAAAATTAACAGATCGTATGGTTCTTATTGATATAAGAGGCACCAACTTACCAAATAATGCTCCAGCAAGAGTTTGTATTCCTTATGAATTGGGGAAAATGTTGCGATCATTCTTATTGGAAGTCGTCCGTAATAATTGTTTCAGTATTAAAATCTCTCAGTTTCCAAATAAGCAATTTAATTTTATTTTTAATTACCAAACTCAAAATAAAAGTGTTAATAATTTTTTTAAAATTAGATCTTTACTACCTTCTCTTTTTAAAAGACATGACGGACTTAATGAAATTCTTATAAATGAACAAGATTGGCTAATGAAGTCATATTTTGCGGAAGCCTGCCATTTTTTAGCAGACGCCTCTAATAGGTTAGAGAGTGATATGTCTGGTTATCAAACAATAGCGTATTATCTTATTGGCTGTCAATTATTAAACGATTTTAATAAAATATATTTCTAGTAATTTCTATGACCTTAAATATTGCTAATAAAAAATTGAGAATTATTGCTGGACCGTGCTCACTCAATTTCAAGAATATTGAGGACATATATAAAATCTCTGAAATTCAAATTAAAGATGATAAAGGAAAGAAATCGAAGGCAATTTTTGGTACGAGGGTTGTTGGGCTAAAATCAAGAACAGAATTAAACGAAGAGGGCTCTGGTATGGGAGTAGATTTTTATACCTATCAAAAGAACTTGAGGTTATTTCTACAAGGAAAGAACATTGATCAGCTCGAAATATTGCCAAGTATAAAAATTGCCGAAGAAATTATCGATAAGACCAATATGGTTGTAACGACAGAAATAATGAGTCCTTTACTACAACTTCCTTTATACGAGAGAAAAATAAAAAAGGGAAAATTAATGATCTGGAATCCTTCTGTTAACCAGCTAGGATGGCCTATTTATGAAATGAGTGCAATTGCAGCTAGAAATAATTGGACTATTGGATTGAAAAATGGAAAATGGTTTAGTGAACATTTTAATTTTGCAGATGAAAAGATAAATGACAAATTGTCATCGATGGAAAAAACATGGATTGGAATTTCGAAATATATTAAAAACAACGAATTTATTTTTATTATGCGAGGAGTCGATATAGAAAATAAAGGAAACTTTCGTAATGTACCAATCCACGAAGCTGCTAAAAGAGTTAAAAAAATGACTGGAATAAAATTATTTTTTGATCCAAGTCATTCTTTCGGACCTAAACTTCGGGACAACATTGTCGAAGGCACTATTAAAGCTATGTCGCTTAGATTAGATGAGAATAATTATCTATATGATGGGATATTAATTGAAGTAGGCACTTCAGAAACGGATAAAGATCAACATATTACAATCACCGAATTAGAAACATTGACCCAAAAACTCTCATCTTTTCGTGACTTAAAAGCCCCTTCTTATAGTTAAATTGGTGACTCTATCTTTTACAGAGAATCTGTATTAACTCCCGTTTTAAAGTCTATTTCTTTAAACTTATGTAAAATCTTACTAACGTTTTTCTTCAGTTTGTCGTATGTTTTTTGGGATTTTCCTTCAAACTTGACTGTCAAATAGGGGCCATTTTGTGAAGCTCTAAAGATAAGCATATCTTCTGTTGTATCCATTCTTATGCCATCAATTGTTGTATATTTTGCTTTTGGATATAATTTCCTTATTTCCCCTCCAATTTTTTCACTTACAACTTGAAATTTAATCTTATCTGGACAACCGACTTTTATTTCTGGACTTGAAAAATATTGTGGAAGTTCTGCGACCGCTTCTCTTAAGGATTTATTAACCCTTGTTAGATAGGCGAGAAGTCTTAACGTTGCAATCGCTCCATCATCGTGACCGTAAAAGTTATCCAAGAAAAAGAAATGTCCGCTTAGCTCTCCGCCAAAAGCAGCTCCTTCTTCTCTTGCTTTTGCCTTTATAAACGAGTGTCCTACTTTCCACATTATTCCCTCCCCTCCAGATTTTTTGATTACTTCTGTTACCTGTTTTGAACACAAAGCATTGTAGATAATTTTTGCTCCAGGCAAAAAATTTAGTATATCTTTTGCAAATAGTGAAACTAATACATCGTTCCAAATTAATCCTCCTTGATTGTCAACAATTCCCATTCTATCCCCATCGGTGTCATATGAAAACCCAAGATCAGCCTTTTCTTTTACCACCCGTTTGGCCAACCTTTCTTGTACTTCTTTTTCAGTTGGATCTGCGACTCCGACAGGAAAATTTGGGTCTGGCTTTGTATTTTGCTCGACAACATCACAACCAATTCTTCTCAAAATTGTTGGAAGAAATAATCCAGTGGTAGCCGCACAAGAATCAACAACAACTTTAAATTTTCTGATTGGACCAATTCTTTTAAATAGATCGTCTACGTATACGGGAAAAACATCTTGTTTTATGTATTTACCAACTGGTTTTTTTTTAGTAAAATTACCCGATTTAACTAACTCTCGAAATGCAACGACCTCATCCGTTTCCATGGTAGACGAAAAACCTGTTGCAAATTTAAATCCGTTGTACTCTTTAGGATTATGGGAAGCTGTAATCATTATCATCCCACGGGTCCGAAAGTAGTATTGAGCAAAATACGAGATCTGACTAAGAGTCATGCCGATATCGTAGACTGTTATTCCTGATTCGATAAGAACTTTAGCAATAATATCGCGGAATTGGGGACTAGATTTACGAGAGTCATAGCCTACAACACAATCGTAAACTCGTCTTCCCAATAGCCATGTAGCATATCCTTTTCCAAGTTGAGCCACTGTTTCTTCATTTAATTCGCTTCCTACCAAACCTCTTAAATCGTAGCCTCTAAAAACGTGATCTGGTATTTGCTTCATAATAAGATGTTTAAATTTTAATAATATAAAAGTATATACAATTCTTTCGCGATTTTCTATCTATGTGGTTGCAAGTGACTAAAATAGGTTTTAGAGTAAAAAATAGAAATTTTTAAGTTTATGTGTTTTAAATTACTAGAATAAAATAACTTAAGTATCAAAATTTGGTATATAATACACTTTAGTGGAATTAAGATAAAAGTTTCGAACTTTGTCCACTAAGGAGCACACTTAAAATTCCTCCAAAAGCTCTATTCCCTCTTTCTCTTTTACAAAAAACTCAACTCCATCCGACTCCAATCTTACAAAAGCCAAGTTGTTGATGAATACATTCCTTTTCTCTTCTTTTGTAAATTCACCAAGATGAATAAGAAGTGTTCTCATCACTCCTCCATGGCAGACAACAAGAACTCTTTTGCCTAAATGAGATATTGACACCTCGCGAAGAAAAGTAAACAGGCGTGAAATTAAGCTCTCATCCGTTTCCATCCCTATCTGTATCATTTCGTCGGAGTTTGAATTATAGAGCTTGTCTATTAGCTCACCCGTAACCTTTTCCCCTTCAAAGCTTCCGTAGTTTCGCTCCCTTAAAAGCTTCGTTGTCTCAACCGCTAACCTTTTTTCAAGAGCAATTATCTCGGCAGTCCTTTTGGCTCTAAGTAGATCGGACGAGTAGACCTTGTCAAACTTAATCTGCGACAACCTCTCTCTCATTACTTCGGCTTGCTCCTCTCCTTCTTTATTTAATGGAATATCTGTCTGGCCTTGAAGCTTTCTCTCCCTATTCCAATCGGTTAACCCATGTCTTACAACATAGATCTCACAAAGATTGTCTTGCATATGGAAAGTCAATAATTTTAATCGATACTGATATTATAAACTAACTACTATTAATTGTGCTTGTCAAGTACCCCATTTTCAAGACCACTTTCTGAGATTTTTCGTTTGAATTGATAAGGTGACATTTTAAGCTTTAGATGAATTCTTTTGGTGTTGTAATAATTAAGGTATTGATATATGTTTTCAACTAACTCTCCAAAGCTTTCAAATCTTGAAAAAGGACCGAACTCATTTTTAAATCTACTAAAGAAGGATTCGCTCCAGCTATTTTGCCAAGGACTTCCGGGATCGGAAACCGATATTTTAACCTTCAAGCTTTCAAGAAACTCTATACAGTTTTGTGACAGAAACTCACGACCTCTATCTGAGTGGAATATCTTTGGAGTAATTTTAGTATTTAAGATTGCTTCTTTTAGTGTTTTTAGAACCAAACTTGAATCATGATGATTAGATAAGTTGAATCTGACAACCTCCTTTGAGACAATGTCCTGAATAATTGCCAGATAAAAGAATTTATCCTGGTATTTAATGTAGGTTAAATCACTGCTCCAAACGTCTCCAATATTGTCAGTAGACAAGGTATTACTTTTAAGTAAGTTTGAATACTTAATATATGAGGTTTTATCAGATTCGGTTGTGAACTTCTTCTGATACCAAAGTCGAGGAGCTTTAAGTTTGTATTTATGCATAATCCGAAGTATCTTCTTCTTATTCATCTTAAGCTCAATGGCTAACCTTCGATGACCATAGGCCGGATTATTTTCAAATACTTTTTTGATATCTGTCTTTACTGCCATATCCTTAACATCTTTTTTACTTTGATT
>MWSR01000084.1 GCA_002050095.1 Microgenomates bacterium UTCPR1 | reverse complement strand
GGCTGGTCGTCGGAGAAACTCATCGGGGTCTCGGGGCTAGAAACTTCGTCCGGAGTCTCCTCAATCTTAGGTTCTTCGTTTTGAGGCTCTTCAAACCGAATCTCATCCGAGCCTACCGACTGTTGATTTTTTTCTTCAATTTCATTATTATCAATCATAATACACGAGTCTGTTGGTCCTTAAAAACCTTATGAACTTAAATATACTATGATGATAGCAAAAAACAAAATAAAAATCTTTAATCCTTGGTTTTTCTCTTTTGGCGTTTCGGTTGCTTTGTTTGTGTTAGTTTTTATTAAATATCTTAACTATGATAAGTCTTTCTCGAATAGGATCTATCCTAACGTATCTATTGATAAAGTCGATTTTTCCGCAAAAACAAAACAGGAGGTTGAAAAGTATTTTGAAAACAAATCCGTTGCCTTTAAAAGTGCCTCGATAACTATTATCGTCGATAATGAACCCGTTGCCACATTTTCCGGACAACAACTAAAACTTAGATATGACGGTCAGACGGCTGCAGAACGAGCTTTTCTCGTTGGCCGCTCATCTTTCTTTTTATCGGCTTTGTATCAAAGGATAACGGCGCTATTGAATCTCACTAAATTTAATTTTTCAAGCTCGATTGACTTTGATGATGGAATCATAAGGGAACGGCTCGAAGTCCTAAAAGACGAAATTGATAAACCGGCTAAAAACGCTTTATTTAAATTTGAAAACAATAAAGTTGTTAGCTTCCGAAAAGAAGAAAACGGTCAAGAGTTAAATATTGATTCGATCCTCACCGACATAGATAGAGCCGTTAATTCATTAAGGAACGAAGTAGAACCCAAGTCGATTGTGATCAAACCAATAATAATTAAGCCCGATATTTCACTCTCATCAATAAACAATTACGGTATCGAGGAACTTATCGCTGAAGGAAGATCAGATTATAGTCACTCTATCCCCGGTCGCATTCATAACGTTATCTTGGCGGCATCAAAATTTAATGGCGTCCTAATCCCGCCGGGGAAAGTATTTTCATTTAACGACACTGTCGGAGATATTTCCGCTCTTACAGGATATCAGCCTGCCTACATCATCAAAGATGGAAAAACCGTCTTAGGTGACGGAGGTGGAGTCTGTCAAGTCTCGACTACTCTTTTCAGAGCCGCCTTAAATGCTGGACTGCCAATTGTCGACAGAAGCGCTCATGCTTACCGAGTCAGCTACTATGAGAACGATATGGGGCCAGGTTTTGATGCAACTGTTTTTTCTCCTTCTGTTGATCTTAAAATCAAAAACGACACCAGCTCCTATATCCTAATTCAAACTGAAGTTGATGAAAACAATAATCTTCTTTTTTTTCGCTTTTTTGGAAAGAAGGATGATAGAAGGGTTGAGATATCCGATCCGATTGTCTGGGACGTGGTTGCTCCCCCCGATCCAAGATATCAAGACGATCCTATCTTAAAAAAAGGAGTCGTAAAACAGGTTGACTTTCCCGCCTGGGGCAGTAAAGCCTCCTTCAACTATAAAGTATACAAAAACGGAAAACTGACAATAGATCAAAAATTCTACTCAATATATCGTCCTTGGCAAGCAGTCTATCTGGTTGGTACGGCGGATTAAGAAATTATCTAAACCACCTGGCTCTACCTAACCTATAGGTAAGGCTTTTATTTTTGCGTTCTCCGATTATCTTAGCCGGGACTCCGCCAACAATCGCAAACGGAGGAATGTCTTTTGTGACAACTGCTCCTGCCGCTATAATTGCTCCTTTTCCAATGGTTACTCCTGGCAAAATGATTACTCGAGGGCCAATAAAACAGTAGTCTTCAATGGCTACCGCCCCATCTTCAGCGACGAAAGTGCTGCTTTCGATATTGTGTTGAGAATTATAGATCATTACTTCGGAAGCGATGTCGACATGATTGCCTATTGATAAATTAGCTCTCCCATCAAGCAATGCCCCCTCACCAATAATTGTATCTTCTCCTATGGTAATATTTCGTGGGTCATAGAACTTTGTCGCGGTATGAATAGTTGAACCTTTTCCGATTTTTATCCCGGCAAGACGATAAAAAAAGCGTCTAAAAAAATGAAAAGGGATAAATCCAACCAAATGAAGAATAAAAACTTCAAACTCCAAAAAAATGTTTTTTACTCTGTTTACAGACTTTTTCACAACTTCGTTAAATCCAAGCCTTCTGCCATCTTTATCTTTAACCATAAGAACAATTATAACAAAGCTTAAAGAGAGAGTGAGATGGTCTTTGTGAGTCCGCTGGGACTCGAACCCAGAACCAATAGCTTAAAAGGCTACTGCTCTAACCAGTTGAGCTACGGACCCAAACTGTCCTAAAGTATCATTTTAACAAATTTTTTATATATTCCAACCGATTTTACTCCAAAAAACGAGATTTAAGAGAGTAGGTACGCGATCCAAAAATAAAGCGCTGACGGGCATAAGTGATGTATAGTCGCTCCTTTGCCCGAGTAATACCAACATAAAACAACCGCCTTTCCTCCTCTAAAGAATAATTATCATCGAGCGATCTTGAGTGAGGTAAGATTCCTTCTTCCACTCCGACAATAAATACAACCGAAAACTCGAGTCCTTTTGCTTGATGTAAGGTCATTAACTTGACGCCACTTTTGTTCTTTGCGCCTTTCTCTCCCTCAAAATATTCCGACTCAACCAAAGCAACTTGCTCTAAAAAGTCTTGCAGGCTGGGAAACAAGACAGCAACCGACTTTAGCTCCTTAATATTCTCAATTCTTGAATAGTCTTCTTCATCATCGGGATTAAATTGTTTAAGATAGTCGGTTGCTTGGAAAATTTCTTCAATAATTTTAGCGGTATTTTTATTTTTCATACTATCTCTATTTTCTTCATAATATTTCTTGAACTTCTCAAATTTCGTCTTTCCAATTTTTTTGATTCTCTCGATTGAGAGTTTATCGACAGGATTAAGCAGAAGTCGAAGGTAGCTCAAAATGTCTTTTATTTCCTTTCTTTCATAAAATCTTGTTCCTCCGACCAGAATATAAGGAATCGCCCGATGAAGTAAGACCTCCTCTATCGCTCTTGATTGGGCATTGGTTCGATATAGGACCGCGATGTCGCTTAACTCATATTTACCTATTAGACTATGAATTACATCTGCCAAATATATTCCCTCTTCCTCTTCATTTCTCGCCTCGTATCGGACTACTTCCTCTCCCCCTTTTTTATCGGTAAACAAAGCCAGAATCTGATGGGTGGTGTTGCCGGAAATAATCTTATAAGCAAAATCAAGTATCGGTCGAGTTGATCGATAGTTTTTTTCAAGCAGGAATTGTTTTGTTCTCGGTAGATCTTTTTGGAGCTTTTTTAGATTTTCTATTTCGGCTCCACGCCACGAGTAGATTGACTGCGAAAAATCTCCAACCACCGTAATGTTTTTGTACTTCTCACTTAATAATTTGGTTAAATAATACTGGACATAATTAGTATCCTGAAATTCATCAACAAGTATATATCTATATTTCTCTTGATACTTGGCAAGGATCTGCTTGTTTTTTTTAAATAGTTTAATTGTCATATTTATCAAATCATCAAAGTCCAACGCGTTATTTTCTCTTAACTCTTTCTGATAAGCTTGATAGATTAGGTTAGTATCGGATGATGCAAAGTCGGAAAAAACATCAAGATACCTTTCAGGAGATATCAACTGATTTTTTGCTGCAGAAATCCGATTTAACAGATATGAAGGAGTATATTTTTTATCAAATTTAATTTTTTTTAAAACCGCCTTTATCAAACCTTGTTGATCATTGTCATCATAAATAAGAAAGTATTTTTTTAATCCTATAAACTGTCCGTCTATTCTTAAAATTCTTGCACAGAAGGAATGGAAGGTTCCGACGTATCCTAAAGTATAAGAAGATCCTATTCTTGACTTCATCTCGTTAGCGGCCTTATTGGTAAAGGTAATCATTAAAATTGAATTCGGATCTACATGATGGTTCTCTATTAGATTGATTACTTTGGCAATTAATACTCTGGTTTTACCGCTTCCTGCCCCGGCCAGAATAACCGAGCTACCTCCGTTATATAGGGCGGCATCTTTTTGCTGATGGTTCAATTGAGTTAGAATTGAAGACTTCATAAAGTATAATTATAAATTAATTGATTGACGAAAATTGATCTAAGATTTTAAAAAAATCACCAGGGGGTTTGTCGTTGTAAATTTTCAATACTTATTTAATAACCATTAAAATGCCTTTAAAATTTAAGTTATTTGTCGGACTGGCAATCGCTTTATTAATCTTGTCTATTCTTATCTCTCCATATATAAAGTTTGTTGATAAGACTCTACAGGTCTCCGTCTTAAAGACGTTATTTTCAAAAGACACAATCAAAGTCTTTGATGAACAGGTCAACATTCTACTCCTGGGCATTTCCGGTGGTGATCATGACGGACCAAATCTTTCCGATTCCAATATCGTAATTAACTACAACTTTAAGACAAATACCTTATCAACCATCTCCATTCCCCGCGACCTATGGAGCAAGACTTTGCAAGATAAAATAAACTCCGCTTATGCTTACGGCGAAGCTAAGAAGCCGGGGAGAGGTGGCTTTGCTTTGGCAAAAGCGGAGATAGGCGATGTTGTAGGATTCCCTATTCAATACGCAGCCGTAATCGATTTTCAACAGTTTAAAGAGCTTATTGACTATATTGGTGGAATCAACGTTGTTGTCGATACTTCATTCATTGATAAAAAATTTCCGATTGCCGGTAAGGAAAACGACGACTGCGATGGCGACAAAGAGTATCGTTGTCGATATGAGACCATTTCTTTTACAAAAGGCACAACTTCCATGGACGGCGATACGGCACTAAAATACGCTCGATCAAGAAATGCCGAGGGGAGCGAGGGAACAGATTTTTCCCGAGAAAAAAGACAACAAAAAGTAATTGAGGCAATCAAAAATAAAATGGTCGCTTTGGTAAAAAAGCCAAATCTAAAAACATACGAACGTCTTTACCGAATTATCAATAAATTGATAAAAAGAGATATCTCAAATCAACAGATGGCAATCATTGTTAAAAACATCTTTTTTTTGGGCAACTTCAAACAAAAAAAAATTATTCTAGACCAAGAATTTTTTTACAACCCGCCTCTTGGAGACGACAGGTATAAAGGATTATGGGTATTGCTTCCGGACGATAATAGTTATGACTTCATCCATCAGTTTATCGCCTGCAATTTGAAAGGAGATTCCGACTGCATGAAGCTAAAAGATAAAAGCAAAGAAGATAAATGAAATTGCCACCCCAAATAGAGTTAATGCGCGGTCGGTAAGACCGGTAATCGGCAAACTCACTATTTTTGTCGGAGAGACATCCGCCACTTCGTCCGATGAAGCGCTACTATCCGATATTTCCGTCGGTTTAATCACCGCAATAATGACTTCTGTCGGAGAAGGAGTGGCGGATTCCACTAACTCTTGAGTAGGCTCAACCGGAGTTGTTGGGGTAATCACGGGTTTCGTGGGGATAGTTACCGGATCCTTTGAAACCTCAACTGTTGGCTTCCGAGTCGATTCCGAACTAATTTTTGCGACCGGTCTATCTGTTAACATTGGCTGAGTTGATTGCGGAATATTTTCAGATTGCTTTGAACGAATTACCATAAATACGGATAAGGTCAAAACCAGCAAACCGGCGGCGATTACCGAAGCAAGGACAGGTTTTGAACTCTTATTAGCCACAACCGGTGCTTGATTGGTTAAGTCTATTTCCAATTTGGTATAGTTTGCCGAACTCATTTTTTCATTTTCATTGAATTCCGGAATTGAAGGTGTTGATTTCGGATCTCTCGGCGTCTCTTTTTTTAACAAGTAAAATTGATATCCCAGAAAGCCTGCCGTAATAATAAAAGCAATTAGACTGATTTTATTAAGATACGAAAGAATAGAAAAAAAATCCATATAGCTTTATTGTGTCAAAAATAATCCTACAAAGCAAGAAGTATTCCTCCTCCAACAATAATAAAAGCGATTCCGCTTATAATCGGAAAAATATCTGAAACTCCCGACTTAAGCAAAGAGGGAGTTATTGTTGGATTAGCGGTTGGAGAAACATAGATATAGGTCGTTGGGGTCGGTTCAGCCTTGTCGGTCGGCTTTATGGTAACGGTTGGCTCGCCACTTGCCGTACCCAAAACCCTACCGTCCATCCCCTCGTTAGCGACAATTCTAAATCGCCTGGAAAGAACGACATCTCCACCTTGAATATTTTTTGTTCTAATAAAGATAACATGATTGCCTATGTCCAGATCCTCGGGGATCATATAGCTCCAATTTCCCGATCTGTCGGCAGTAATTGAAGCGGAATAGGACTTATCGGAGTTTATCGTAATTGCTATTTTAGCCGACGGTAAAGCAACTCCTTTTATCAAAGGTCTTCTACCTGGAATAAGAGAATTCTCTAAAGGGTATATTATCGCAATTGATTGCTTTATCGGTTCGACGACCGATTTTGTTGTTGCCGATAAAACATTGTCGGTGTGTAAATAGTCATAGTTTTTTCCGATGATAATCGTCTCGGTACTGCCGGACAACCCTTCTAAACTGTTTG
The DNA here is from genome assembly GCA_002050095.1 of Microgenomates bacterium UTCPR1. Taxonomy (GTDB): domain Bacteria; phylum Patescibacteriota; class Microgenomatia; order UBA1406; family GWC2-37-13; genus GWC2-37-13. The sequence continues at coordinate 5,860 of MWSR01000084.1, read as the reverse complement.
TCACTGTAGAAATATTTCCATCTTCACTTAAAACCTCAATTTTTGCCGTTTCTTTACCACTAAACACCTTCTCATTTTGATGCTCTTTATCGAAGAAAGAATTTAGAGGAATAAGCCATTCGCCGTTTTCTTTAGTCATTGTTGAGATCGGATTAACCTCATTGTTAACCGTCAATAACACAATGGCGTTTGACAAAGGGGACAGGTTTGCGTGCAACACTTTCCCACTTGATGGACTTAATTTGGTTAGATTGGAAATGGTTTTTGGTGTTCGGAAGGAAAACAGACTCCCGTCGGGTTTTACAATTCGTTTATTGGAAGAAATAATTGCATAAAAATAAAGGCTATCGGGCTTAAGATTTCTTATTGTTACATAATGATTCAAATAGGCTCCTTTTTTTTCCGGTATATCACGATCGTCTAAGACGATGTTGGTCAGTCTTTCTTGATTACCGCCATAGACTAACCAACCCGTTTCTTTGTTTTGAGTCTGCCAGTATATACTTATCTGGATCGGGCTAAGATTAGTTACTTCGGTTCTTTTCAGACCAGCAAGATCGGCTTTTGAAGGCACGGCGGATCCGTTTATTATTGCAAAGAAAAAAATGATAATAAAAAGGATAAAGAAAAGTCCAAGAATAGTCGGTATTTTCTGTTTTCGTCCCGTATATAAATCTGAGTAGATCATTATTCGTTTTTCTCCTTTACAACGTCTAATAGCTCCTTACTAATTTTATAGTTATCAAGCTTTGGAATTTCAATTTTCACTTTTATTTTTTCTTCGGTTGCCGCATGATGGATATCGGCTACCAACCAGGCAATTACGGTCAAAAAGATTCCGATAGAAATGTATAAAAGTTCTTTTTTTTTCATAGATAGAAACCGTCTATTACCAAAACTACTGTTAATGTGCCCGATTCGGTGCTTTCCTTATCTTGTCTAATGGTCAAACTGTCAATCATTTTCAGTCGCCGTTGGGAAAATAGATCCTTAATAAAAGACTGCAAGTTGTCATATCCTGCCTTGGCCTCAATATTTAACCTGACTTTATCAATCTGCTTTGTTTCTTGTCTTAGATTAACATCGGAGATATTTGCTTTGGAAATTATTAGAGAATTTTTATCGGCGATCGTCTTAACATCGTCTATCATTTTATTTACTTCGGGATACTGTGACATTGCCTGATTAAGCAGAGGAATATCATCACGATTTGTTTCTATCTGGTACTGGATATCGGCAATATTCATTATTTTCTTTTCGTATACGTTATCTACATTTGTCAGATCCCGTTCTTCCTTTTTTAAGGAAAAAGCCGTCTTTAGAGAAGGACTAATAGCAAATATAATAAAAACGGAAAAGACAAGAAGAAAGATTATGACAAACGAATAATCGGTTGTTCTTTGATTAAAAACTGATTTTAAATTAGACGGATTTTCCATATTAACCTGTTTTGAATTTGTCCAATAAAATAATAAAGTTATATCCTGCATCCACTCGCTTGATACTGTTTAAGTCTATTTTCTTAAACTTTGCATCCGACTTCAAGAGATTCATAAATGTCTGTAAGTGCTTTGGGTTGGTGGCGATACCGGTGATTTTTAATGAATCTTCTTTTGATTCCAGGTCGGTCAACGTCATTGTTTCGGGAAAGATTGATATTAAATATTCAAACATATTATTAAAATTTTTTTGTTTAGTCAAAACGACTGCAATTTCTTTGCTCTTCTTATCTATCTTACTTGCTTCTTGAAGTAAGGGTAAAACAATTTCTACAATTTCTTTCTTTTGGTCGACTGATTCCTTAAGATCAATAATCCTCTGATCGATCTGAAACCGGTAAAAAAACACACAGATTACAACAAGCTGTGTTACAACAATAATATACCTTAAATAATTAAGGGAAAAATACATCACCTTATCAATAAAACTTGTCTCTTTTACTGCTAAGAGATTGATTTTGTATTTCATTTAACAACCTCAAACTTCCTAACCGCCGACTTAAGCCTGTTACCTTTATTTTTATGTATAACCTTTTTTTTGACAGCTTTATCAATTTGAGAATAGTACTTCTTAATCAATGTCTTCGCGTCTTTTCCTCCTTTTTTAATTTTCTTTAAAGTATCCCGATAAGTCTTAACATAACTTAAGTTGCTCGCTGTTCTTTTTTTGTCTTTTCGAACCTTTTTTTTAGCTGATTTTATAATAGGCATAATCTGGATTACACCTCCCTTCATCCGCCGAAAAAATTGTTAAGGCGGATCAATCTTCTAACGAAAACTCTTTTTCAAAGATTTTCTCACCATATCTTCCACTAAACTTAAGCGTCAAGTTTATCTTTCCGACGACTTGGTGGTATACGCAAGTACCCGATGAACAAGTACCAAGTGTCAATTTCTTTTCCATGTCAGACTTATTTTCCGTCATCACCGTACCAAGAACCCCTTGAAGCCCCTGCGACGCGGTCTGATAGGATAACTCGTAATCGATCGATTCTGTTCCGTTTGGGAGATTGCTCACTTTAAGCGACACTTCATGATTCCCTGAAAGGCTAACAAGCGCTACTTTTACCGAACTGTCAACCGTCGGCAATACTTCTTCTGTCGGTTCGGTTTGTGTGACTTGTTCATGGGAAACCTTATTCCTTCCAAAAAGAAAAAATCCAACTATTAATAAAACTAGTACCAAACCACCGATCAATACAATTTTTTTATGCTCGGATTTCATACAATAAAATAAAAATTTTTAACTATTTAACTTATCTTTAATATATTTTTCCAACTGGTCAACATTGACTCGCTCTTGCTTCATCGTATCTCTATCTCTCACCGTCACACAGCCGTCATCAAGCGATTCATAGTCAATTGTAACACAATAAGGAGTACCTATCTCGTCTTGACGGCGATACATCTGACCGATATTCCCGGAATCATCAAATTCGACATAGTACTGTTTTTTTAATCTTTGATAGATTATTTTTGCCTTCTCTTTTAGCTTTTCGTCTTTTTGTAATGGAAATACTGCGGCCTTTACCGGCGAAAACATCGGTCTTAATTTTAAGACCGTTCTTACTTTGTTATTTACCGTTTCTTCATGATAAGCGTTGGTGATCATCGTGATCAGTAAGCGTGATAGTCCGAAAGTCGGCTCAATTACATGAGGAATAAATTTTTCGTTTGTTTTTGGATCGCGATAACTTAGATCAACTCCGCTAGCAGTCATATGACTTTTTAAATCAAAGTCGGTTCGGTAAGCCAATCCCCACATCTCCTTCCAACCAAATGGAAAGTTATACTCGATATCGGTCGTCCTTTTTGAATAATGAGACCTTTCAAAAGCTTCATGCTCGCGGAATCTTAATCTATTTTTCTGTAGTCCAAGCTCGATCGCCATCTTCCACATTTCTTCTTTCCAATACTCAAAAGTTTTTTCCCATTCCGTTTCTCTTATAAAATACTCAAACTCCATTAGGTCAAATTGAAGAGTTCTGAATACCCCTTGACCAAGAGTGATTTCGTTTCTAAAACATATGCCCTGTGAAGCAATTCCAAAAGGCAGTCTAACTCTCATTGTATCAATAGTTTGTTTGAAGCTCATAAAGATTCCTTGAGCAAGTTCGCCCCGAAGATAGGCCAACGATTTGCTTGCATCAACTATCCCAATATTTGTTTCAAAAAGAAGATTAAAACGTCGGGCTTCGGTTAGCTCAATAGAGCCACATTTTGGACATTTAAGCTTATTTTCCTTAATTATTTTAGATAGCTCTTCGACAGGAAGTCCTTCCACTTTTTTATCCAATTTATCTTCTATTAAGTGATCGGCTCTGGTTCTATTATGACAGTTTTTACACTCAACCAAAGCATCGTTAAACCCGGTAATATGACCTGATACCTGCCAAACCTTCGGATTAAGAATAACGGAACTGTCCACCAAAACAATATCATCTCGGTTTTTGATAATTTTCTTTATCCACCAATCACGAAGATTATTTTTTAATAACACTCCGTAATGGCCAAAGTCCCAGGTATTGGCTAATCCTCCATAAACTTCACTTGATGGATAAAAGAAATTCCTTCTTTTTGCCAGAGCAATGATTTTGTCCATAAACTCAATTATATACGAAAGAGTGATGGTTTTTCATTAATCAACTCCGAAATGATCTCCTCAAGTTCGAAGATATTGTGATTATTCTTTGTATAACCTAAGCAACTTAATAGCCTATTTAAAAAGTCAATCAATACCTCCTTCGAATTGAATCGCGACAATTTTACGAGAAATGATTTTGTAAGATTGTATGCTCTTTGTTCCTTCTGACGTTCCGGTAATAGTCGATCCAAGACATAGAAAAATTTGAATAGAGCTTCAACTCTACTTCGATCGCTTTTTAACGCGGAGAATCCCGACATTAAACTGCTTCCTTCAAGATAATATATATCTTTTCTTAGATTAAGTTGGGTTAGGATGAGATTTCCCGTTTGAAGATGGGGAGATCGTCTTGAGGTAATTTTCTTTACTCCCTTGGCAATAATTACTACCTTACCCTCCGCTTCGGTAAACAAACTAACCAGAACATCTTTTTCCAAAAGACCTCTTTTTCTCAACACTATTGCCTCCGTCTTTACACTTCGAATCATACAATTTCAAGATACGACTAATCGGCTTTTACTTCCTGGTCCGATCTTAAGACATCATTAAAAACTTTTTTACCATCGATTTTTACATCCCATTCCTGATTGACCACTCCCGGTTGTTTCTGAATCAGTAATGATTTTGTCGAAAGATTTGAGGGTATTGTGTACTTTACAACAACTGTCGCCTTCCCTTGAGTCGGTACTTCCAGATATCCTTCAAAGACCGTCTTTCCCAGATCATCATATGTCTGTATTTTCTTTAAAGAACCTTGAAAACTCTCCAGTTCTGAACCTTTTGGAACATAAAATCTTACCCAGTTTCTCAATGTGGCATTGAGACAAAGCCCACCTCTTTCCTCATTACAGTCAGAATGAGGGTAGGGGTTTCGATAATCTACCGTCACTTCTCTACTCTGCCCTTTTGTTATCGAAGTAACCTTTTCCGTAACAAACAAATTGGACTTGGCTCCGGCAAAGTTGACATTATTAATATGGAGATAGTCTCCGTTAAAATCTTGAATTCTGCCGGCAAAATTAACCTGTTCGACGGCTTTTTGAGTCTCCGGATCAACAAAATAAACCAGCATATGCTTTTCTTTAAGATTATTGAGCATTGTTCCGGTGAGATTACCCCAGTACTTAGACGGCGACGATCGAACGGCCGTCTGAAACAACGTCAACATCAGGTCTCCTAATATTCCTTTTCTGTTTTCTTTGACATAGTTTACCGGTCTGTCGACGATATCAAATAGAGTGTAAATAACTTGAGGACAGTCACACCTTTGATCTTTTTTTGCGGAAAAAGTAATCCCGTTAACGGTCATATCGCCAAAGATCGTCAACATATCAACCAATATCTTTGAATCCATCGCGATAATGCCGTCATATTTCACTTTCGAACCGCTTTTTTGATATAAGCTCTCAAATAACTTAACCGACTCTACGAAGTCCGGTGACAGATTGCTATCTCTGATATAAAACTGGTTGACTCCTTTATGATAGGTTAGAATCTCTGGTGGAGCCTTGGGATGAGTTCCTATTGAATTATCCAAGGAGTAAATATCATCGGATCCGCCGATAGTCATTTTGCCGTCTTTTATCCTTAAAATAGCGTAAAAAGTTAGGAAGCCGCCGGTCGCTCTTCTTTCCTTATCGTTCTGATATAGAATAAGATAGGTTTTTTCTCCTTTACTTCCCAAAATTTCAGGTAAGTCCTTTATCAATGGTTTCGC
>MWSR01000018.1 GCA_002050095.1 Microgenomates bacterium UTCPR1 | reverse complement strand
TTTGGTTTGATCCCGGATTGTTGATAAGACAGTTAGCACAGATTCCGCCGGCTCCGGTGACGGTAGCCCAGCTTGGAATTCCCGAACTCATTGTTAGAACTTCACCTTCTCCACCTGCTCCCAAGACAGAGTAGATATTTGGTGACGAACCATAGACAATACCTCCGGTCGTGACGCTTGTCAGACCCAAACCTCCGTGGGCGACGGGGAGAATACCGGTGACATCGGTATTAGCTAAATTAACGGCCGATGAGGAGAGTACTCCGTAGATGTTGGAATGTACGATTCCCGTTGAAAGATCCGCTAAAGTGATTGTCCCCGACGAAGTGAAGCCGGTAGCACCGGTAATGCTTCCGGCATTTATAATACCTCCCGATGAGTTGTTCAGTCCGCCGGAAAATTTTACCGAACCTACAACTTCAAGTTTTGCCGAAGGGTCTTCTATTCCAATCCCAACGTTATCGGTCAGGTTAGTTAGAAATATACTGTCTACTCCATGAGTCCATCCGGCTGCTATTGAAGGATCGTTTGAAAAAAATGTCAGTTTGTCGTTTGTCGGATCGGTTAGTATGGATATACCGGTCCCGGCGGTGAGAGTAAGAGTATCATCATTTTTATCGGCAACGATATCGTCTTGTCCTGCAACAGAAATTGTTTTGAAGATATTCTGTGAAGAACCTGGATCGATATTCGTGATACTTGATCCCGACACGCTTATTCCAACGCCTGCCGAAAGCCCGATTATTCCGGTATTGACAATCTTGTTTCCGTCGATTTTTATTCCGTCCCCTCCTGCAAGTGAAAGAGAAATAATTGGAGTCTGGCCAGAGCTGATGACAATCCCGTCTCCTCCAACAACACCGTAAAGGATGTTTCCTGCTCTAATTTGACCCGAACCAAGATCGATTGATGAGGCCGTTAGAGAACTTAAGTCGGCTCCTTGCCGTACCTTGATGCCGTTTTTGAAGATAGTGTTGACGTTGAAGGTAACGCTGTCGATGTCGTCATTTTGAGTCTCGACTCCAAGGACCGATGGACTGTTTTCTTCGGAAGACGGCTTTTCTTTTGTTAGAACCACTATTTTTTTGGTATTTTTTGAGGCTAATTTGTCGATAAACCTGTTTGCCGAGGTTAGACCGGAGTTGACCGTTACAACAAGAGCGGTGATGAGGGAGATTAAGAATTTCATTTAATTTTTAATTTGAAATTTAAAAACAATTTGAAACGTCTTTTAATTTTTAATTTGAAATTTTGTTTAATCCTTTACAATGTTTAAAAATTAAAAAATTGTAAATTTAGATTTTATTAAAAATTAGAAATTATAGAAATTAAAAATTTCAAATTAACTTGTTTAATTTATTGTATGTGTATAGTAGCCTTGTTGTCAACACGAATTTTTGTCGAAAAAAAATAAATTGTCATTGACAAAAAATATTGTCAGCATTATATTGAAATTAATGGAAGAAAAATATCTAAAAATCTTTAAAATTAGCCTCAAATTTTTTATTTTTTTAGTTTTTTTTCTATTTTTTAGTGTAAATGGTTTATCGGTTTTTTCTCAAAAACAAGTTAAAGCGGTTTCACTGAATTTTTCAAGTTTTTTACCTATCCAAGATAAAGGTGTTGTCGACGGTCAAATCGTTATCTCTACTTCAAAAGGAAACTTTTTGTCAAGACAACCCTATGACTCGAAAGTAGTCGGCGTCGTATCGTCAACAAGTGCCATCGTCTTTGGAGAAGGCGGAAGTGTCGGCTCCTATCCGGTAGTGACGAGTGGTAAAGTCGGAGTGAGGGTATCAGCGGTTAACGGTGATATTAAGGTAGGGGATCTTATCACCACCTCGAGCAAGGCGGGATTGGGGATGAAGGCAACAAGGACAGGATACGTGGTTGGAACCGCATTGGAAGGGCTTAACGGAAAATCGGAAGGAGTAGTTCAGACAGTACTAAACATTAGATATGCAACACTAAACGTGAAACTATCGAATAATCTGATAGAGCTTTTGAAAATCAATTCGTTGGCAAGCTATGAAGAGCCGATGACCGTCTTTAAATATTTTATTTCGACGTTGATTGTTTTTGCTTCTTTCTTTTTTGGGTTTTTTGTTTTCGGCCGAGTTGCAGGAAAGGGAGTTGAGGCTTTGGGACGCAACCCTTTGGCAGGAAAGATGATTCAATTAGGGATTATTTTTAATGTTCTTATTACGATCGTGATAGTGTTGTCGGGGTTAGGATTGGCGGTGATGATACTTAGAATATGAGATTAATCTGTTAAAAAAATATTTAAACGACTAAACATTAAACAAACAATTAAACTTTTAAATATGAAAACAATTAAATTATTAAACAATATAATGATTTATTACAAATTAACGAATTACGAATAATGAAATACGAGCTGGAAGAAAGGTTTGATAAGTTTGGAGAGAGAATCATAATGTTTATGAAACATATAAAGATAACACCAATTAATCGATCTATAGTTGATCAACTTATAAGATCGGCTACAAGTATTGGAGCTAATTATTTTGAGGCTAATGGGTCTTCAAGTAAAAAAGATTTTGTGAGTAAGATCACTATCTCGAAGAAGGAGGCGATGGAAGTTCAACATTGGTTTAGGATGCTTATAAGCACCGACATATCTTTGAAAAAAGAGACAACGCCTTTATGGGATGAAGCTAAACAGCTTGGAATGATTTTTCCATCCATAATTTCGAAAGTTAAAAATGAAACAGAATGAAACAGTTTAACAGTTTATAAGTTTGAAAGTTTATTTAAGGTTTAAGGTTTAACAGTTTAATAGTTTAATATGTCCTCTATTCTCGACGAGTTGTTGCCTCACCAAAGGAAGGCAAATAAAAGCCTTATTAAGGCGAACGAAAAGAGCCAAAAGATTGTCGAAAAGGCCATCAAGAAGGCCAACCAGATCCTGACCCAGGCGAATTTTTTCCATAAAAGTCTAAAAGAGACGTTAAGACAGGATTTAAAGACAGCAATAAACAAAAGCATCGTTGTTTTTAAAGAGGAATACCGGAGGTCAATTGACGAATCGATTAAGATGAATCAAAAGATTCTGTCGGATTACCTTATTGATATGAAGGATCAAATAAAGGCGGAATTGGACAGCTATACAAGAGAAAGAAAGAAAACGATAGATCGGATTATCGAGGAGAAGGCGGAGGATGTTATTCGTCGGACGATTGGCGATGAATTACCGGTATCGTTTAAGGAGAAGTTAATAGTTAAGGCTTTGGAAAAAGCAAAACAAGATGGATTATTCAAAGGCAGTTGAACAATTGGTGACGATTGAGGAGGCCGAAGAGTTGGTTAAGTATCTTAAAGAGTTGAAAGACGACAGATACAGGCTTATCACTCCGTCAAAGAACGGAATTCGGTCCGAAATGAACCGCATGGGGACTGACCAAGATTTATTGATTAGCAATATTAAATCTTTACCAACCGTTAAAATCAGTTTGCCCTTTTCAGTGGGAAGAAAAACTCTTGAGAGAGTATCGGTTTGGCTAAAAGAGAACCTCGGTAAGCAGGTACTGATCGGTGTCGACAAAGAAACAAACAGAGATTTTAAGATAGAGATATTTTTTGAAGGAAAGTGGAGAGAGTATTAAACTGTTAAACACTAAACGGTTAAACGGTTAAAAAAACATTTAAACAATTAAACATTAAAACGATTAAAAGTTAATAATGAACAATTTAACAGTTTATAAGTTTATTAGTTTTTTTAAGGTTTAATAGCTTAACAGTTTAATTGTTTAATTTTCTAGATCCCGACTTCCGTCGGGATGACGCATGGCTTTTGTTTAATGATTAACAGTTTATTTTGGGGTTTAAGTTTTAAGATTTAATACTTTTGCTATGTTTGACTTTAGGCATTATTTGAAAAGAATTGGAGAGTATGGGGAAGTTGTTGGCGTCAAGGACACCGTTGTCTTGGTCGAAGGGTTACCAACGGCGAAGTTAAATGAAGTTGTCCTTTTTGAACAAGGAGTTGTCGGTCAGGTAGCGACCATTAACGAAGACAACTGTCAGATAGTTGTCCTTGACAAGCTGTTACCCGACGTTGGGGAGAAGGTGGTCAGAACGGACGATTTTTTATCGGTGCCAATAGGAGAAGATCTCTTAGGGAAGATGATTGATCCGTTGGGAAGGGTGATTTATCCACAAGGAAAGATCTCCGGAGGCGACAAAGTGGTATTAAATAGAGAGAATAGCCAGGTAATTTGGGACAGAAAAAAAATAACCGAGTCACTGTTAACGGGAGTGACACTTGTCGATATGTTGATGCCTATCGGAAAAGGGCAGAAGGAGCTGGTAATAGGGGAGAGAAAGACCGGTAAGACGGCATTTTTATTAACGACAGTAAAAAATCAGATTAAGAGCAACGGGATAATTATTTTTTGCGTCATCGGTAAGAAAAAAACGGACGTTAAAAACCTTTTGAACTATTTTCAAGAACAGAAGATTATGGACAAAATTGTCTTTATTTCCACGCTGTCAGATGATTCGCCCAGTCTAATTCACTTGGCTCCTTTTACTGCCATGGCAATTGCCGAATACTACAAAGACAGAGGTCTTGACAGTTTGGTGATACTGGACGACCTATCGACTCATGCCAGGTACTATAGAGAGCTTTCTTTACTAAATAATAAATTTCCCGGGAGAGAGTCGTATCCGGGGGATATATTTTATCTTCATGCAAGCCTTTTGGAGAGGGCAGGAAATTTTCGCAAACCCGATAATGCTAATTTGAAATTTGAAATTTCTAATTTGAAGTTGAAACAGAAAGATACGGTATCCATAACCTGTCTTCCGGTGGCCGAAGTCATTGAGGGAGACTTTACCGGTCATATCACCACCAACCTAATGGGTATTACGGACGGACACATTTTTTTTGATCGGTCGATCTTTGCCAAAGGTAGAAGGCCGGCGATCAATCTGATGTTGTCGGTAACAAGAGTTGGACGACAGACACAGTCCAAACTCCTGCAGGAGATCAATAATAAAATCACGGCATTCTTGAGTGACTACGAATCAGTGAAAAATCTAACTCATTTTGGAGCAGAGCTTTCACCGGAGGTTAAAGACAGCATTGAGCGTGGTCGGAGATTGGAAAGGGTGTTGGAACAGCGTTATGATGAAGTTATTGATTTGAAAAGTCAGATCTTGCTGTTGACCGTTGCTTTCGGAAAAGAGTTTTTTCAATGGGACGTCGATGAAGTGAGGCTGAAGATATTTAAAGAAGAGTTGGATGATAGCATATTAGAAGTAAATAGTTTCTCCGAGTTAAAAAATAAAGTATTGGAGTATATCAATAATAAATTTGCAAAAGCTAAAAGATGAGAACCAATAAATCATTAAAAGAAGACATCGCCTTTTTGGATGGAATAAAGGGGTTGTGTGTTGCCTATGAGCAGATCTCGGTAATGAAAATGGATAAAATACGTGAATCGGTACTATACACCAGAAACTTTTTTAATCAACTATCACAGATATACTTACAGCTTAAAGTTAACTACAAAAGACAGGTGCTGTCATTAAAGAGAAAGAATAAGATTGTAGACCCAAGTAAATCACTACTTATGGGAAAAAATAACAAAGAAGTATTGGTGTTGATTACCGCTAATAACAAGCTCTACGGAAGTATATTGAATAAAGTTTTTAATCTTTTTATTAAAGAAGTGTCAAAAAGCAGTGGCGATGCGGTTATTATTGGAAAGTTGGGTAAGCAGCTGTTTGAGGAGTCGGGAATTAAAAAAACATATCAATATTTCGAGCTCCCCGATGAAGATTTGGCTACGGAAGATCTAAAGGGGCTGATATCTTCTCTTGTAAACTATTCCGATATTAACGTTTACTTTGGTACCTACATAAACTTTTTCAAACAACAGGCAGATAAAAAAAATCTTAGCGGGAGCGATGAAGGGCAGGCTGATGACACAGTTAAAAAGGAGTTTTATTATTTTGAACCGGATCTGGAAAAGATCCTTCTTTTTTTTGAAACACAGATCTTTGCCAGCATCTTCAAGCAGACGGCGAGTGAAGGTCAGTTGGCTCGCTATGCTTCAAGGATAGGGGCGATGGAACAGGCATTAATATCTATCAACAAAGAGGAAAAGATCGCCCATCAACAAAGGATAAAAGAAGAAAAGTCGTGGTCAGAAAGCGAGCAGAGAGAAAGAGTTAGTAAAATAATTTTTAGAAATAGTTTAAATCAAATATGAACAATGTCGGAAAGATAATATTTATTGCCGGAAATGTTGTTAAGATCAAATTTGATTCATATGTACCAAAGTTACATGAGATTGCTGTAGATAAGGAAGGTGGGGTAATTATTGAGATCTTGATGTCGGAAAAAAAGAACGTATATTTTGGATTGGTATTTAAAGATATTAATAGTATCCACAAAAATTTGACGGTTCGGGCTATCGGCAAAAGTTTTGAATTTCCGGTCGGAAAAGAGTTATTGGGAAAAGTTGTGGATATCTTTGGGAATACCGCAGATGGCTACTTGGAAACGACAGAGAAAGAGTCGATATTTAAAGAGGCACCTTCCGTTTTACAGTCAATCCCTTCAAAGGAAGTTGAAGAAACCGGGATAAAAGCAATTGATTTTTTTGCACCAATATTAAAAGGAGGGAAAACAGGGCTTTTTGGAGGTGCGGGAGTCGGAAAAACAATTTTATTAACGGAAATAATTCACAACCTTATTGTTTTGTCGAAGAATAAAAAGACTACCTGTGTCTTTACGGGTGTCGGAGAAAGAGTGAGGGAGGGGCAGGAACTCTATGAAAGTTTGGAAAAAAATAAAGTGTTATCACAGGTTGCGTTGATTTTTGGCCAGATGGGTGAAAATGCGGCGGTTCGTTTTCGGACGGCTTTCGCCGGGGTGACGGCGGCGGAGTATTTTAGGGATCGAGAGAAAAGTGACGTGTTGTTTTTTATTGATAATATTTTTAGATTTGCACAGGCGGGGTATGAGCTTTCAACTTTAATGAATATGATACCTTCGGAAGGTGGATACCAGCCGACCTTAGTCTCGGAAATGGCCGATCTTCACGAACGTTTAATTTCTACTAAAAACGGTATCTTGACGACGATCGAAGCAATATTTATTCCGTCCGACGATATGACGGATCAAGCGGTACAGTCTATCTTTCCATATCTTGAATCTACGGTTGTTTTATCAAGGAAGATATATCAGGAAGGAAGGTTTCCGGCAATTGATCTTTTGGCCTCCAATTCAAGCGCTTTAAATGCCGAAATAGTCGGAGAAAAGCACGAAAAAACGTTAAGGGCAAGCCAGGGTATCTTGAAAAAAGCCCTGTCATTGGAGCGAATAGCCTCCTTAATAGGAGAATCGGAGCTATCAGGTGAAGACAAGATCATTTATAGAAGAGCAAAGATAATTAAGAATTTTATGACGCAAAATTTCTTTGTAGCATCGGGCCAAACAGGCAGAGAAGGTAGTTTTATTGACAGATTAAAAACAGTTGACGATATGAGTGATATTGTTAGTGGTAAGTATGATGATGTGGATCCGACAAGATTTTTATATCTTAATAGTTTGGACGAGTTGCAAAAATGAAGGATGAGCTCAATTTGGAGGTAAAAAGTTCGGAAAAGGTGTTATTTAAGGGTAGTGTAAAAGCCGTATCTTCGATTAACGAGACGGGTGAGTTTGATATTTTGCCTTTTCATGCAAATTTTTTTTCAATTATCAAGGGGAAGATAGTTATCACTGACGAGGGAGGTCAGAAGAAAGAGATATTGATTAAGGATCAGGGGATCTTAAGATCAATGGAAAACAGTGTGGAGATATTTTTGGGGATTTAATCGTCCGTTAAAGAGAGTTATTTTAGCGAATACATAAACTTTTCTCCAGCTAATTTGTAGTCGAAAAGTTCGTCTTCTTTAAACCAGAGGTTCACTTCTTTTTCGCCATCTTCGACCGTATCGGAGGCGTGAATGATGTTTCTCAAAGGTCTGTTTTGTTCGTTGGCAAGATCAATGGTATCATGTGAAAAATCGCCTCTTATTGTTCCGGGATTAGCAAGTACGGGGATAGTATTACCGGATAGTTTTCTGACAATTTCAATAGCATCGTATCCTTCCACAACAGCTAAAAATACCGGTGATTCTTGCATATAGTCGACTAACCAGCTTTTAACTATTTTACCTATCTCAACGTCTTTGTCTGTATTAAACACCTTTTTTGCATCCAACCCCTTCTTGGCATAGTTGGTCAGCGTTCTTTGACCAACTTTGGCAAACCAAGCATCGGTTTCGGGGTAGTGAGCAATAATTTTTTCTTTATTAGCCCACTCAAACTTAAGGCCTATTATCTTCAAACCGACCTGTTCAAAACGACTTACTATTTTTCCAATCAGTCCGCGCTGAACTCCATCTGGTTTTATTATTAATAGTGCACGTTGTTTTTTCATATGATTATTTAAGGTATAGCTCATCTATATCTCGTTCGTAACTTTTTAATTTCTCATCTTTAAACCAATAATTGATCTCTCTTTTCGCTTCTTCTACGGAACCTGAAGCATGAATAAATGTTTTAACAACGCGATCTAAAGAGGATGATAAAGTCGAGGAGTCAAAAGAATAGTTTGAGTGTAGAGTACCTGTTTGAGATAGTAAAGGTATAGTATGACCTCTTAATTTTCTGGCAATTATTACGGCGTCAGGTCCTTCCCAGACCATAACAACTATCGGTCCTTCCATCCAGTATTTTATTAATCTCTCATAGACAAAAGAGCCAAGTTGAGCCGCATCTTCAGTGCCTAAAATTTCCCGCACATTTTTTCCGGACTGTTTAAAAGAGGCAAGGGTTTTTTCACCCATCTCTTTGACCCACTCGGCTGTTCCCGGATAGTGTTTTTCGATTACATCCTTTGACGGCCTTAACATCTTGGCTACCATTAGCTTCAAACCAACGCTTTCAAACGTATTTATTATTTCTCCAATCAATCCTCGCTTGACGGCATCGGGTTTTAGAATAATCAATGTTCTTTCCATATGAATTCTGAAAATCTAAACTACAATAGATTGACTTCTTTTTTAAGATTCAAAAGTTTATTATAGATGTCTTCGGTAATTTCTTCAATACCTTTATTTCCGTCTATATCAATCCATTTTGACCATACTTGGTTTTTTACAAGTTCTCCATATTTTTTTTGTGTCTTTCTTATGAATTCAAAGTCTTTTTCCCGTCTATTTTTTTCTTTGTCTTCTCCAAATTTTCTCTTAATAGCAATGTCGGGATCAACGTTTAGATAAAAAACCGCGTCAGGTACTTCAATTTTGAAGTTCTTTGCGTAGTCTAAAGCTATTTTCATATCAACACCTTCTAATGTCTGATAGCAAAGAGTAGTGGTGAAATAACGATCAGCAATAACGACTTCGTTTTTTCTTTTTTTGGCAATCATCCGAGCGTCCATAACAAACTGCATCGTGTAGAGAAGAAATTGCTGCTCGGCCGTCAAGTCCTTGTTTTGGTAAAGAAACTCTTTTATTAACTTGCCAACATTTCTTTCGTAGTTGGGATATTTTATAAGAGAAGTTTTTTCCCCGGATTCTTGTAAGCGTGAAATGATGTTCTTTCCTTGGGTTTCGCAACCGGCGCCATCGATTCCTTCGATCACTACAAACATAATTTGACTATAATTACTATAACGATTATAACAATTATAACAGTTATATTTTCTATGGAAGGTGGATACAAAGAGTTGCCGTTTTATAAACAAGCAGGAATTATCTATGATTTTACAGTGGAATTCTGTGGTCGTTATATTGATAGAAGATCTCGAACTACGGACCAAATGATTCAGGCGGCTCGGAGCGGCAAACAAAACATAGCGGAAGGATATTTGCAAAAAAGCATAGAAGGAAAACTAAAACTACTAAGCGTTAGCCGAGGGTCGCTTGAAGAATTACTTAATGACTATCTTGATTATCTCCGTCAGCATAGTCTAAAACTATGGAGAAAAGACTCGCCCGAAGCCAGAAAAGTGAGATCTTTGGTTTATAATCGTTATAACGTTTATAATGATTATAAAGATTATATTTTTTCACCTGAATCCGCCGCTAACGCCATGGTATGCTTGATTAACCAGACAAATCGACTCATAGACCAAAAACTTCGTTGGCTACAAGAAAAATTTATCAAAGAAGGAGGCTTTAGAGAAAATCTCTTAAAGAAAAGGTTAGTTTATCGCAACGGGAGAATATAATGGTTATAAGATTTATAACTGTTATAATACCAATTAGAGTTTTTCGAGTCCTCATAGCTCAACGGATACCTGCCCGCCAGGGTTCCGAGTAAGCCCTCATAGCTCAACGGACAGAGCAGACCCGTCCTAAGGGTAAGATGGGAGTTCAATTCTTCCTGAGGGCACAGTTTTCCGGTCGTGTTATTCATTAAGCTCTATATTGCTTTCGCCAACTAAAGGTAATAAAAGTTTATTTGGTTTGATAGAATACTATCTATGGCATATACGAAGCTTAAGGCAAAACAACTCATCCGACACCGGATTCATAGGTTAACTTCAAGCGAGTATTTCAGAGTATTAATTTTACGGACGTTAGGAAACTTTCTCCTTTTAACTTCCATCTTTATGATAGTCAAGACTTTCTACCTGCCGATCAGCGAAGAGGTCAGATACTTTATTGACTCTAAACTTCAAAAACAGTACATCGTTGCCGAAGATAAGTTAGATGTCGGCGTACAAAATAATATTCCAAAAGGACTTTTGGCCAAGGCGTTTGAAGTTAAAAAAGTAGAAGTCTTGACTCCCATTGACCCGGAATTTTCGATCGTAGTCCCGAAGATCGCGGCGAATTCCAAAGTATATGCCAATACCAATGCCGCCAACGAAAAGGAATATCTGGATATCCTTGAAAAAGGAGTGGCGCATACCCTGGGTACCGCATTTCCAGGTGAGGGAGGTCATATCTTCCTCTTTGCTCACTCAACCGATTACTTCTGGAATGTCGGCAACTACAACGCCGTATTCTATCTTTTATATAAACTGGAAAAAGGTGACGAAGTAAACTTATTTCATAAAGGTCAAAGATATGTCTACAAGGTCATAGGTAGCGAGGTTGTTGACCCGTCCGAGGTTCAGTACCTAACTCGAAAAACAAATAGGGAGTTTTTAACTCTCCAGACTTGTTGGCCTCCCGGTACGACTTTGAAGCGCTTATTAGTCTTCGCCGTCAGAGTTGCGGAATAGTACATAGATTGGCGGTTTGCTTGCCCTCCGAAGCTTTAGAGAAGGAGAGAGATTAGCGGATAGCGATTGGTGAATACGCTATTAGTTATTATTTATTAGACATTATTTACAATTGAAAATCCTTGGTGGCATTAGGCAATACGTTATTCTGAACGAAGGGACGTTTGGTGTACCGAAGTGAAGAATCTCTAAAATAGTGGTTAATGGATAGTGGAAGACAAGATAAGTCATGAGTGGCGCCGGTAGTTCCGAGAATTACAAGATAAAAGTTACATGCTTCATGTTATATGTTGTGTGATTGTATAGCGCTTATCTTATCCCGACAAGATAAAGATCGGGAAGTTTGTTGGCTTCGGGGTTAAGGTTAGCCAATATTAGGATCTTACCGTCGGATGAAGAAGTAAAGAAATTAGGCTCAAATGGACCGGAGTATACAGGTTGTTTGTTTTCATTGTCGTAATCAATAATAGAAATTTTTTTACTTTCTTCGATGACCAGATGTCGTGAATCAAAGTACCACTGTGTTTTAATATCCGCATCCTTAATCTCGTAGTTTTTATCTTCCTTCTTGTCATAGACGTAAAAGCTATTTGTTTTTAGTTGACGGGATTCTTCGGTTTGATTCGAGGCGATAACGGGTGGTTTGATTATTATCGGTATCTCCATATCTTTTTCGGCTTGATAGAGCACCTTTGTTTCGTTTGGTGAAAATGCCACTATATTAAAAGAGTCCGACGCTATCTTGGTAAAGTCTTTTGGAAACGTTTCAAGGATCTTGGAAAAATTAGCCAATTTTTGTTTTTTCCAGGCGTCGATGAGCGTTTCTTTAGAAGTTTCGGATAGCGATAGATCAAGCACAGTCTGATTTTCTTCTTCAAGTGAGAATAAAAAATTATCAACAATAATCTGTTTCATATCCGGAGAAATATAGATTTCGGCTTTAGCAAAATCGATATTTTCGGGAAAAAGCTCTCTTTTGGCAATTGTTTTAAGGGGCTGAAAAAAGGAAAGAGGTCTTTTTGCCGCCTCAAATATATAAACTCCGCTTTCCGAAAAAACGACAACTTTATTAGAGTCGTCAAGAGGTACGGCTCGGACAATCCCAAGATTAGTCAGTGGGGAAAGCGAGGGATTTATGGGATATAGGAGAGCATCAATATTGACGACAAGCTCACCCTTGAGCCCCACCGATTTTAGATAGCCGGTATATCCGTCTTTTTTAATCTCAATTTTATAGCTCCCGTGGGGAAGGGTAAAGTTTGCATCGGTAACCCCGCGTAACTGATTATTGATGTATATCTTAGCGGTTTTGGGGAAAGATGTGACGGCTATAATTCCTGTTGAGCTTAGCGACTTGTTTTGGAAGTCAAATCTATATCCTCGGGCATAAGCGATGATAATGCCCAATATCGCCATAAAAATAAGAAAAATGGTGATTTTAAATAAGGTCCTCATAATAGTAATGAACTATATTATACTATAGAATATTATGTTCTTTCGTAAGAAGATCGGTATTGATTTGGGCACTGCCAATACTCTGGTTTATGTAAAAAACGAGGGGATCGTGTTAAACGAACCTACGGTTGTCGCATATTCTTTGGAGGATCACGCTTATCGCCGGCCCGGGAAAAACATCCTTGCGGTCGGTGATGATGCACGCGAGATGCTCGGTCGGACACCAGGATCAATAGTTGTCTCAAGACCGATGAAAGAGGGTGTTATCGCCGATTATACGACTACCTCGGCAATGATAACCTATTTTCTTAAAAAATCACTGAAAGGAAGTATTCTTTGGCCTGAAGTAATGATTTCTATTCCCGGAGGCTCTTCCCAAGTAGAAAAGAGAGCCATTGTTGCCGCCTGCAAGCAGGCGGGAGCGGGAGATGTTTATCTTATTGAAGAGCCGCTTGCCGCGGCTATTGGAGCCAAAATACCCATCTCCCAAGCCTCGGGACATATGATTGTCAATATCGGCGGTGGCACATCCGAAGTCGCCGTAATCTCGCTTGGCCAGCTGGTTGTCTACAAAACGGTGCGCGTAGCCGGAACCAAAATAGATGAAGCAATCCTAAATCACTTGAGAAAAAAACAGAATATCATAGTTGGAGACAGGACCGCAGAAGACATAAAGATAAAGATAGCCAATGCTTTAATTGATGATACCGCCTTAAAAGACTCGAATAACGGCAAAATTAAAAAGATGGAAGTCAAGGGTCGAGATTTCCAATCGGGCTTGCCAAAGATCTTTGAGATAGATGAGGTATCGATAAATGAGGCGATTGCAAAACCTTTAAAACAGATTCTTGAAGGGATTAAGGAAGTCCTTTCCCAAACACCGCCCGAACTGGCCGCGGACATTGTCGATAAGGGGATAGTGCTGTCGGGTGGATCTTCCCTTTTAACCAATCTGGATAGATATATTACCTACTTTACCGGTGTGCCCGCGTTCGTTGTCGACGAGCCTCTGTTTTGTGTCATCAGAGGTGTCGGGATGGCGATTGAAAACTTGGATAGTTTCAAGGAAGCCATAAGATAACCTATAATAACGTTAGTTTATTTTGTTATATCTATTAATTTAAAGAGTGAGTAATTACAGATTCCAAAAAGATAGTTTTATAGTATAATTTATTGTTCTTATATAATAGCAAACTATAAATATGAGAATATATTGATAAGACAGAAAAATAATTATTAAAAAATTTGAACAAAAGATAAATTTTATATTAAATAAAAAAATGCTAACCAAACCTATAGAAATGAAAGATAAAAGGAATATATATAAGCTTCTGGGAGTAGAATTAAAAAATGTATCTAAAGAAAAAGTCCTAGATAAAATTATAAAAAACATTGAGTCTTCAAGGACATTTTGTCATATTGTTTCCGTAAACCCGGAAAACCTGGTGATCGCCAATAGCAATCGGATTTTTAGAAAGATTGTTGAAACAGCCCAAATTCAGATAATAGACGGCGTGGGGGTTGTCATAGCAGGCCGTATGAATAACCTTAAATTGGAAAAGATAACAGGAGTCGATCTGATGAACGATTTGATTGAATTGGCCTCCAGGATGCGCTTGCGGGTGCTTCTAATCGGAGGAAAAGATAATTTAGCACTTAAACTCGCTGATTGCTATTCCGTGAAATATAGTAAAGCGAAGTTTATAGGAATTGAGGGGATTAAGGATATAAAAAAACCGTCAAAGAAGGAAGAGAAGGGGATTTCTTCGATAGTTACCGCCTACAAGCCCCATCTCGTATTCGTTGCTTTTGGTTCTCCTCATCAAGAAATTTGGATAGAGCGTCATAAGAATATATTCAAAAAAACGGTCGTAATGGGAGTCGGCGGATCTTTCGACCTTTTATCTGGAAGAATTGCCCGTGCTCCAAAAGCCGTTCGTAAGTTAGGCTTTGAGTGGTTTTTTAGATTATTGATCGAGCCTTGGCGATGGAGAAGACAGCTTCGACTAATTAAGTTTTCTTATTTAGTTTTAAAAGAAAAATGGAAAAACAGTTAGCTTCGGTATTTGATTATTTTGCCATATTTGACTACTTTCCGAGTTTTGAGGAGGTTTATACCTTTTTTCCAAAGAAAATCTCAAAAAAAAGGTTAAAAACAGTCTATGAAGCAAAAAAATATACTGTAGGGGAGTATAGTAAAAATAAGTTAAAAATTCAAAATTCAAAATTCAAAATTTCTAAAGAAAAACTTTCCAATTGGAGATTTAGAGCGTATGTAAAGCTTGTTTCTTTGTTTCCACAGATAAAGTTGGTAGGTCTCTCGGGTTCTGTCGCGATGATGAATGCAAGAGAAAGTGATGATATAGATCTGTTTATTATTACAGCAAAAAATAGATTATTTACTGCAAGGTTTATTGCTTTAATTTTCGCTCAACTGCTTGGATTAAGAAGACAACGTCAAACTGAGAAGCTTGATATAGTTTTATCTAATCACCTCACTTCAAAGAACGTTCGAACTATTGCCTCAAAAAAAACGTCTTCGTTTTTAACTAACCACCAAGCACTAATCGCTGATCACTCTACCAAAGATAAGACCAAAGATAAGGTTTGCCTTAATTTATTTTTTGATGGTGGCAACCTAAGAATACCGAAATCTAAACAAACTCTATTTGTCGGCCACGAAGTACTCCAGATGAAGCCGCTTGTAAGCAAAGATTTTACGTACGAGAAGTTTTTATCTGCAAATCGGTGGGTTTATTCGTTTTTTCCAAATGCGAAGGGGAGTTCGAAGATTAAAATTCGAAAATTAAGGCAGAGTAATGACTGCGCTATACTAAAGAGAGTTTTTGATTTAGTTGAAGCTGTTTTGAAGAGAATACAGCTTTCGATTATTTATAGTCATAAAACTACAGAGATTATTACCAATACACAGCTTTGGTTTCATCCCGATGATTATGGGAAGAGGTTTAAGGTTAATAAGTCGGCAAAAAAATTATGACAAATAATATAAAAATATATAGAGTCGCTATTTATTATTGTTATGCTTTTTGAAGAACTGCGCGAAGTAGATAATTATACTAAAAAAATTAGCATATTTAAAAATCAAATTTACCATTCTAAGGCCAATTGCACCAATTGCAGGAGCTCCTGTAAGTGAAATCACTCCTTGCCACCCTGTACAATCAAGGGTCGGTTGTATCGCCTGGTCACAAATTACTTCGTAGGTAAAAAATATCGATTTCTATTATATTTGGGAATATCCTTGGCGATTCGTTTTGCAATTTTATCGATTCTTTCCAAAACATGTTGGTCATTATCCATAATTCCTTTGATTGTTGAGACATCGGCGACAGTCAGAATCCAAAGACACTGCAATATAGCCCGAGTTTTGCATATTTTTCTAACCGTTCCTATCTCGGTAGTATCCTTTGGATTAGCAGCCTTCCCGAGGATATCATGGTGGGCAATTAGGAAAAGGCATAGTTTTTTCTCCCGATAGTTAAATTTCATGTAATCAAGAAAATCGTCAACGGCTTGTGCTGATTCGTAGGGGTGTTTGTGATTAGCAGGATCTTTCAATTTACCAACATCATGAAGTAGTGCGGCCGCACGGATGACTTTAATCATATCCGGTCTATCTTTTATATAACTTGTTTCGTTGAGGAGCGGTCTATCCGTATTTAAAGCCATAAGAACGGAGTAGTTATGGCTGCCGACCGTCTCATAGTGAGGCCATACTTGAGGTACATAATCCAGCAAAAGCAGTTCGGGCGGGCGTTTGTTCCATAAGCTGTTAGGACTATCCTTATTCAATGCCTTGCGGAATTCTTCATCAGTTGGATTTATTCTTAATAATTCACCAAAACTCATAAACCATTCTTTGACTCCCATTTCGTTATCCTTAACTTCATGAAGAGTCAGGACATGGGGTTTTTTTATTTCTACCATAGTTTGAATTTTGCTTCGAAGAAACCTATTGTAAAGTTAAACCTCTTTTGTATAGCAGGTGCCGAAGCCGGCGAGTTCCAGCTGATCAAGGATAGCGTCGGCTCTTTTTGTGTCGATTTTAAGAGCATCTGCGAGCATTTTTGAGGATATCTCATCGTGCTTGTCCATTATCTCAAGCGCTTTTGAGAAAAGCGGGTCCCGTTCAACTTTTCCACCCTTGCTACTTTGTACAACCGAGTCGGTTGTATTTGGGTTTTCAAGGCCTTTTAGACGACTGTCAATTTCGTCTAATTTTTTTAGAATAACTTTTACCGAATCGTCCATATAGTGCATATTATAACAGATTATCGAAGTTCGTAGGTGGCAGTGTAGGAAGCATAGATCTTAACGGTTTGTGGGTTGTTGGTAACCGCCTCTGATCCCGATTCGACTTCGGCTTCGACTCCGCTTTCTCCCGGATTAATTGAGTTGCCTTGCCTTAACAACTCTACCTTGTCTCCAAGCGGTTCTTGATAAGTTGATCCGTCGGTTATAGCGACAAGTTTTCCGACTTTCAGCTTATTGATTTTTGCGATTGATTCAACCTGCTCTCTAACATCTTTAAGTGCCTCTTCTCGAGCTTTTTTTTCCCAGCTTTTTTGATTTCTTAATGAATAATGGGTATTGGTTATTTTTGTATTAGGATTTTCGTCGATAACTCTGAAAACTTTTTCAATATTTTTTAGAGAATCAAGGTTGACTTCTACATTGGTGGAGACGGTTGTTCCGCCATTCTGATTAGGGGCTTTTCTTACGGACATATCCGAGTTATCAAAGCCGGGCTCTTCGGGTAGTAGTCGATATGGAGGGGAGTAGCTTGATTGAGTGATCCTACTTTCGTTTATTCCAAGTTTTTTCAAAGCCACTTTGAGATCCTTGACATTTTTTCGATTTTCTTCAAGAGAAGCAGAATAACTATCGGACGTATTTTTTATTTGAACACCTATCGTCGCTTGATCGACCGGAGCATCAATCTCTCCTTGTCCCGAAACGGAAACGGTTTGTTTTGGACCGGTCATTCTCTGATAGACATATGAGGTCAGTATACCTAAGCCGAAGCAGATGGTAATAAGAATGACGGTCTTGTAGTTTAATCTTCTGTTCATAAATTGATGATAAACAACTTTGTTAAAAAATACAATAGTCTGTTATTTTATAAGGTCGGCAACGAGTTGCCAGTAGCCAACAACACCATCAGAACCTAACTCTTTTTTATTGGCTTCCCTTTTTTTATCAAACTGTAACATCTTGGAAAAGAGACCGGTCTTCAGACACCAAAAGATGAAGTCGGCCGCCCGTGAGGAATGGAAAGGTAGACAAAGTCCGCGCCAACTTCTTGCCTTAGAAAATATTTTTTCATCCTCGGTCATTGTCCAGAGAAGCTCTTCGTCCTGATAAGAGGGGATAAGTTGATGCCTTCTCAAAAAATTGAGATTATCTTTTTCCTGCCTACCGACCGGTTTGGAAAAAAGCAAAATAGAAGCACTTTTTTTTGAAGGATCGATCAGTGCCTTGAAGGCTTGCTCACTTGGTTTGGTAATTTCAAGTGAGATTGTGTTTTGATTATATACATATTCGTAGTTATCGATCATCTTTCTGTCGGTTGCGCCAATTGACAGGTGAACAAAGTCCAAAGAAGCCATTTTGCTTATAAAATTTCGGGTAAAGGGAGCATTTTTGACAACAATATGAAAAACAAACCGATTTGATTTTCCGTGCAACTTTCCGATGATATTGGTTAAAAAATCGGTTTGCACGGCCGCTCCGGAAACGGGAATGATGATTTTCGTCTTTGTGTCTTTATTAGGGTCGACTTGATCAAATTTTTCTTTGAGTTCGTTTTCCGAAAGGGTCTTGGTTAAGGTAGGACTTATCGGGTAAGGATTGACAACCGTTGGTACCCGATAACCCATTTTTTTAATGAACTGGTCAAGATTATTTTTTGTTGCTTCACTTGGAACAACAATTAGATCGGCTTCGGGGACTACCCAAATTCTAAACGGCGAATCGTCGGTCACCTGAACGGTAAGGATCATTCTTATGTTTTTTTCTTTCTCCAAGCGTTTCTTTATTGCTGCCAATTGGTGAGCCAATCCAAAATGAGTAGCAACGACCAAAATCTTTGAGGGAGTTTCGTATACTTCATCAACTATTGTCAGCATCTGTCGGTAGAGAATGTCCGTGTTTGCTTCAAGGATTCTCCGATAGATAGCTGTTGAAATTTCTTCAATAAAAATATTACTCTCGATCCAATCTGCCAACCGGCTTATAACCGGATTCAAACTCATGAGTCGATGAAGATAGGTAATTGTTTGATCCTGGCTACCCAGAAGAAGCGGCGTGTTGGCATCTTTTGGGAGTCCATGGTAGAGAGCGTCGGTAACCCGCAGGTGACCAAGACCTGCCGGCGCATAGGCAAAAACGACTAATAACGATCTGTCTTTAAGAGGCTTTAGGCGTTGATCCATATGAAAATTATAACAACACTTGATTTATTTATGTTATAACTAAACTATGGATTATCTACCTAAAAACAGGTTACTTGATTTGACGGGAAAGACGGCGATTGTCACCGGTGCGGTCGGTATCGGTTACGGAATAGCCTACAGATTGGCGGAGGCGGGAGCTAATGTGATGATAGCCGCGAGGAATCAGGAGTCGCTTGTGAAAACAACAACAGAGTTGATTTCGAAAGGTTATAGTGTAAAAAATACTCGCACCGATGTGTCTGTTGAATCGGACGTTAAAAATTTGGTTGAGTCGACGGTTAAAGAATTTGGTGGAATAGATATTTTAGTAAACAATGCCGGAGTCTTTCCAAACATTCCCGTTCATAAGATGACGGTTGAAGATTTTGATAAGGTCCTTTCGATAAATCTAAAAGGTGTTTTTCTTTGTTCAAAATATGTTTCGGAAATTATGATTAAGCAGGGTCGGGGAGGGAAGATAATCAACATCACCTCAATAGATGCTCTGCACCCGTCGATGATTGGACTGGCTCATTATGACGCTTCAAAACATGGTGTATGGGGATTTACAAAAAATCTTGCTCTTGAGCTTGCTCCTCATAAGATTTGGGTTAACGCTGTTGCTCCGGGCGGAATCACCACACCGGGAGTGCAAAAGATGCAGGGAGCACCGCCGCCTGGCGTGGATATGAATAAGATTATGGAAGGATTTTTAACACAGATTCCAATGCGCAGGATGGGAGAGCCTGATGATATCGGCAAAGTCGTTTTGTTTCTTGCCGGCGAGATGGCTTCTTATATGACCGGAAGCCAGATAGTAGTTGATGGCGGTGTGTTATTAACGTAATTACCTACAGTTTTTTTAAGAAATCATTGATAAGATCACGGCCGTGCTTACGGCAATCAGTGAAAAAGAATATAGCCAGTTTAATTTACTCTTTCTTAGTGCGTATAGAGCTCCGACAAAGAAGTAAAAAGATACTAAATAATTTACGAAAGTGAAGTTTGAAAGTAGGGAGTTGATTATCGAGTAGATCAAGGCAAAGGTCGGAACCAAGTAAGAAGCTTTCAGAATAGGATGTAGTTTTGACTTAAATACCAACCGCGAAATGATGCCGACCAGGACAATAAAAGCAAAGTGTTTAATCATCACATACCAGTTTGCCGGATTATCGACGTTGTAGCCTGTAATCTTAAAGATAAAAAAGTCGGAAAACTGTTGTAACAGAAACTCAACTACGGTAAATAGTTCATTAAGAAAGAATCCAAAAAACAGAACGATAATTACCGCAATTAAACCTTTAGTGATCTTTTTGGGCATACGTCAATTTTAGTCCTTACTTGATCTAATTTAAATTACAAAATATTGAATCAAATATTAAGTAATTGTACTACTGTCTAATATTAGACAGTAGGATTTCACTTCTTGGTTAAGGCTAACTTGAACTTTCCGGTTTATTGACATTTAATATATATTGTCATACAATTGGATAGTGAAGAATCTAGATTGGAGCATAGAAAAGAATAGATGGTTAAAAGAAAATAGGGGAATTTGTTTTGAAGAGGTTGTCAAAGCACTTTTAGAAGAGGATCTGTTAGATATTATTAGTAATCCCAGTAGCAACTTTCCGAGTCAATATGTTTTTGTACTCAAAGTACGAGGATACGTTTTTTATGTTCCGTTTGTGGAAGATGAAGATAAGATCTTTTTGAAAACAATAATCCCCAGTAGAAAAGCACAGAAAAAGTATCGAGATAGGTTATAAATTAATTAATAATATATGAAAGACTATAGACTAGATAAGGATGAGTTGAGAATTCTTAGAGATATTGAGGCCGGTAAGTATAAGACGGTTAAGAATTTGAAAGAAGAAATAAGAATTGCTCGAGAAGCCGCAAGAAATACTATATTAAAAACTAAAAACATTAATATACGACTCCCTTTAAGAGATATTCAAAAGCTTAAAGCAAAAGCAATGGAAAATAATTTACCCTACCAAACATTAATTTCGATTCTCCTTCGTCGATACACTAACGGAGAAATAAAGATAACACTTTAAGGTTATAGTTTTTATTTAAATGTATTCAAATCACTAAATGTTAAAATGCAAGAGTGCATTGCTTAGTTTTTTTAACCTTTTTTCGTTTATAATCCCAAACCTTATATTGTGAACAATCTTCCAGATGACGGTTCGCAGTCTGTATAGATTTATAAGGTCTTGGTAGTTATCGGGTAATTTTTTAATTGATTGGTATCCCTTCAGAAGAGTTTTCTCACGCTCGTACAATGTAGTCCAAGTTGGACAAGAGGCAAGATCCAGCATCGGGTCGGATGAGACAGCCGATTCCCAATCAAAGATAAGCTCAAGATCAAATGTTTGTGGATTATACCTAAGGTTATGATCGGCAAGATCATAGTGAACCAAGCTACCTCTTTTAAGATCTACTATTTTTTTACTGTTATTAAATAGTTTTAAAATTTTTTTAATTTGAACTGCTGTTAAGTGTCCACTTTTACCTATAAATTCGAGACTGCTTTCCAACTCGGTAACGATGTAATCATAGTGATTATTTTTTGTGCCGATAAGATTATTCTTCAAGGCTTCATTCTCGTCAAATCTCCCGAATTTATTAAAAGTTATTTCGGATAACTTGGCGATAGTCTGGCCTAACTGAAATGATATACGGTCGTAATCTTTTTTAACTCCTTTGAAAACAATTTCCGGATCCAAACCTGCAAATTTCTCTTGGATCTGGAAGTCAAAAGGGTACTACTTTCTTGAAATATCAACATAAATAATCTCATTGGTTTTTATACCTGCTTTTTTTACTTTTTCGGCTATCAATTTTTCGATAAGAAGATTTACTTCAGGTTTTTTTGGTGCTAAATTGGCCCTTAGTACTAAGTCTTCGTTGTTTTCAAATTTGGCGATATAGATGACGTGGAGGAGACCCCAGCTATTTGGTTTTTCGAATGACTTAACTTTAAGATTCAAAACGTCTTTAAAGATTTTAGGGATGTATGAAGTATCAAATAGAGAATATCTATTTTGGGATTTAGTAATTTCTTCATCGGAGAAGTATGCGCCCCCGCCGCCGTAATGAATATCGGACATGCTGAAATAATACCATAAATTAATGGCTCTAAGATGCTTAAGACTAAGAGTGAGTTTGATGTCGTGATATAATTATAAAAGTAGCCCCGATGCTGGAATTGGCAGACAGGCAT
>MWSR01000089.1 GCA_002050095.1 Microgenomates bacterium UTCPR1 | reverse complement strand
TAATTTACAACTGGAGAAAACAAGGTTACTCATATAGACAAGGAAAAAAACTAAACTATTCTTTTTATGAAGATATAAAGAATAATATTGCCTACAATGTTGCGGATAAAATCAAAGTCCCGACGTTGATCGTCCACGGCGACGCCGATAAAGACGTACCGGTGGAGCAGAGTATCAAGCTCTCACGCCTCATACCAAACTGCAGGTTAACGATAATCAAAGGCGCCGGACATCGATTTTCAGAAGGTGATTCAAATAAAAAAATGTTGAATGCAGTTGTCGGTTTTATTGAAAAAAATTCTTAACCTCTTCAATCAACCTTTCCCTGTCCTGTCTTTTCGTAAAACTATGGTCGCCGTCAAGCCATTTTATAGTTATTCCCCTTATATTTTTATATTCTTCAAGGTGAGCTGTCCCGATTATTCGTCAACCGGTCTGAAAACTTTTAGGACTTTCCAAAATGAAGATCCTATTTTTTGTATCGCGCCGGAAGACCGAGGAAAAATACTAACTCCATCCGGATCAAAATTCCCCCCCGGACGCTTGGTAAAATGGCCGACTATTCTTTTAGTAATGTCATCGGTATTACTGTTTGGGATACCGGAAAAAACGACCTTATCAACACCGTCCGGGCTTGCTAATGAGGTAACAAAACACCCCATCGAGTGAGCAATAATAAAAACTCTTCCCGGAAAAGTTTTCTTTATATATCCCAAAACAACATTAAGGTCTTCCGACCATTTTTGGTAATCTTTTATTTTTGCATCCAGCTTCCCTTCAATCCATAGATCAAGCTTCTCGTCAAGCTTGTTAAAAAGTTTTATCTTGTTCGCCATATTTCGGTTATATTATACAGCTCTCCCTAATTCTTAATCACAATTAAATACATATTGACTATATAAAAAATATAATGATATATTTTTACTATGCAGAATAATAAATACTTTCTTTTGGATTTTGTTTTTGTAGTTGCCGTTGTTGTCATTGCTCTTTTTGTGATCAAAGAGCTTAACATTTCTTATCCGCTGACCGTCGTCAATACCAGTAAATCAACCGAGCTGGCTGTTGTCGGCGAGGGGAAGATCGAAGTATTGCCCGATACCGCCTACGTAAGCGTCGGGATAACAATTGATAATCGAGCCTCTGTAAAAGAAGTTCAAGACACAATCAATACAATAAATAACAAGATTATTGCGTCCCTGGATAAGCTTGATATAAATAAGTCGGATATTAAAACGGCAAACTATTCCGTCTATCCAAACTATAAATACGAAAATAATATCAGCTCAATTTCAGGTTATAACGGTAATGCAACCGTCCAGATAAAATTAAAAGACACTTCTTTGGTGCCGGAAACAATCTCAACAGTCACCGAAGCAGGGGCCAATCAAATCCAAGGAGTAAATTTTTCCGTTGATAAACCGGAATTGTATCGCGAACAAGCAAGGGAAAAAGCGATAAAAAACGCTCGAGAACAGGCAGAGAAAATAGCCAAAGATCTTGGTATAAGATTAGGAAGGATTACTAATATTGTTGAATCTTCAGGCAACCAGTCTTCGCTACTTAACAATAAGTCATTTCCGTTATCGGGTGGAGGCGGAGGAGCCCCAAACCCTGAAATAGAAGGAGGATCACAAATTATTACCTCAGCCGTTACTCTATATTTTGAAAAAAAATAGATCTCTCACTCGACGGGCTCCAGTTGAATACCGACTATTGAATAAGGAGGCATTAGAACTCCTTTGTTGTCCACCAACCTTATCTCCCCATGGATAGGCAAAACATTTAAATCAACGGTTTTTTGTCCGTTAAGATTAATTTTTGTTATGTTATATCTTTTTTTAGTTAAATTTTTAAAGATTATCGGTACAAGTTCGGTATTCCTTCCTGATTCGTCGTAGTTGGTTAACAGTAGACTCACTTTTTCACCGTCTTTACTTGCCAGAGCGGTAATATAGGTGCCTTCACCATCAACAACCAACTGGTTTCCATTAAGACCGTTTAGCATCTGTAGGGCATACCAGCGAGGCTTCTTGCTCCCGTTATTGGTCAATACTCCCCATGAAGGACCAACTCCATCTTTTATTTCAAATAGAAAGGCTGCCTTAATGTCGGAGTTAATGAAGTTCCTGATCGAAGCGACTGTATGAGCCGCTCCAACTTCGGTGTCGGCAATCGGGTTTTTTTCCGAATCATAACCCCACTCCGAAATTATTCGCGGCAATTTCGCAAAACGGTTATATCGTCTGTCTTCGGCTAACCATTTATTAAGGCTAATCACGTCCTTGACATAATCGTCGGTTTTCTTCGAATAATGATGCCAGCTTAAAAAATCAATTCTTAAATTATTAACAATAATATAGTCGAGAAATTTTTGAATCCAATTTTTATAGATAGCGGTTGTTACCGGGCCGCCAATCTTGTAGGGGAAGATATTTCTTGTCGCCTCTGCTCCTTTGACGGAATAGAAATACAGGTCAGAGTAGCTTTTACTGCCTGTATACTTCCACTTACCGAAAGTTTCCAGATCCGGCTCATTCCAGACTTCATAATACAGGTCGCTTTTCCAATAATCGCTTAATTTGCCACAGGGTAGGGTAGTCTGACGGCCGCTATATCTTTCGATTGTTTTTTGGACAAGAAGACTCCATTCGCTCCATTTTTTTGGCTTTCCGATTAAGGATCCATCATCAGACATTGTTGGCGGCATATAGCCTAAAGAAAAAAAGGGCTTGGCGCCCGTATGGTAGATATCACAGACGGTGTCGTCTAATTTAGTAAAGTTAAAGATCAAGTTCCCGGCTCCGTCACGAGAAACAACATCGTAAAAATCATAGATATGATCTATCCTTATCATACTTGGATAGAGCTCGGCTACTTGTGGAATAACATTTTCCAGCATTCTAACTCCCGCCTCTTCGCCTCCTTGAGCCAGGGCTTTCCAGCGGTTGGGGAAAGGACCGGTTATTTTATTAACATCAACCACAATATTTGCCTTGATCGCCGCCGCTTGTGAAAAATATTGAAAAGATAAAAAAAATAACGGTATTGCTAAAAGTGTTAAAACAAAATATATAAATAGCTTGAACATCGGGTTTTTCTTCATTTTTAGATTGTTGTTGCCACCCCTTTACAACCGAACCGGTTGCACGAGGTTGAAACTTCACTTCCAATTATACTCCTGACCATATGCTCTTATTTTAAACTATCTGAAAAATAAAGTTTAGCTATTTAATAAATCTTATATAATTAGACATATGCTCCATATCCAACAAAGATTAGATCGTCTAAGAAAAGCCTTAAAAGAGAAAAAACTTGATGCGATTCTTGTTTCAAACTTCTTCAACATTCTTTACCTTTCCGAGTTTAAAACTTTGACCGAAAATGAACGTGAGTCTTGGCTGCTTTTAACTGCCGACTCATGCTATGTTTTTAGCGACAGTAGGTATCTGGATAGTAAGGTTTTAGAGAATAATTTTATAACTTATCTTCTAATCTCTCCGGAAAACAATCTTATTAATTACCTTGATAATATCTTTAAAAAGGAAAGGTTGGTATCCTGTGCTATTGAAGAATACGACTTAAAACTATACGAATTTAATCTGTTAAAAAAATATCTACAAAATATTAGCTTTATCCCGACGAGACAGATAATTATTAGACTGCGTGAAACCAAAGATAACGATGAAATTCAAAAAATCAAAAAGGCTTGTGAGATATCCGATGATTGCTTAAAAGAAGTGTCGAAAATAATAACAGTCGGTATGATGGAAAAAGAAATTGCTTTCAAGATGGAATTTTTCATAAAAGAAAAAGGCTATGATACTTCCTTTTACCCGATTGTTGCTATAGACAGAAACTCGGCAATAGCGCATTATGACACTAAGATTAACGGCAATGAAAAAGTAAAAATCGGATCGGTTATCTTAATCGACTTTGGAGTAAAGTTTCAAAATTATTGTTCGGACATCACAAGAATGTTCTTTGTCGGACAAGTCGATACTCAAATTATTAATACTTACAATAACCTTAAGGCTTCACAACAATCATTATTTCAAAAAGGTATTGTTTCACAAGGTAAAAAACTTAGCGACGTTGATAAATATTGTAGGAAATTAATCGCGGATTACGAACTGCCCGACTATAGTCATTCAACCGGTCATGGTGTCGGACTTGAAGTTCATGAATATCCAAAAATATCATCATTTTCCGAGGATCTGTCCAAAAAAAACCAAGTAGTCACAATCGAACCGGGAGTATATTTTGAAGGAAAATGGGGGATGAGGGTAGAAGATACCGTCATCGTAAACGAAGACGGTCTTGAAGCTCTTACCAAATTCGATAAGGAGCCCTTCCTTATTAAGGAATGAAGAACGAAAGGATTATAGATCCCTCTTGGTTTCTACCGACAGTTCTTCCTTTAATTCCATTGTCTTTTCCGCTTCTTTTTTCTTTGGCTTAAACACTTCAACTTTTTCACTCTCTGACTTCAGCTTCTCGGTCACTTCTTTCTCCCTATCGGCAAACTCTTTTATTGTTTTTGCCGCTTCCAATTTTGCCTTTAGATATGCTATCAACTGCTCACCGTTTAGGTTGTTGACCATAAAAATCGGTAGGATGTAGCCTATGCTGTCAAGACCTTCCTGTTTAAGTTCTTGATTTTCGGAGAGAAGTTTATTCAGTGTGTTAGTGATTAAGACAATGTCATTTTCTACCCAAGCCTCTCTTGTTTTTATATTTTCGGTAACCGGAATCTCGCCTTTCTCATATTGATTAGCCCACATCTTTTTAACCTGTTCATACTCATCTATCGACACCGTCTGCGGTACTACGATTGTTTGCTCGACGTGTTTTTCGGGCTCGGCAACAATCGGCGTCTGAATCGAAACAACCTCCTTAACATCCTCTTCTTTTATGTTTAGTTCGTCGGCTACTTTTTGGGAAATCCTACTGTTCAAGTTTACGGCCTCCGAATATTCTTTTAGTACCGATACGATCTGTTCTTTTGTTAGCTTTGTCTCTTTGATCAATCTTTCGGCTATCTGCTGGGCTGATCCTTCCGCCATACTGTTGAGGATACTTAGTACAAGATGGATTTTGTCCGCGCCTATTGATGTTTTTTCAACCAAATCGGCAATTATTGTTGGATCGGAGTCTACCGTATTTGCAACCGTTGAAGCAACTTCTTGAACCTTAGCAGTAGGTAGCTTAACTTTTACCGAAACAACCTGGGTCACCGGAGCCGATTTAGGAAGAGATGAGATTATTGAGGTCCTATTTCTAAGCTGTTGCAGTGGAGGGGCAAAGACTGAAGATACAATTTTCGTCGCTAAAGGGTCTGATTTTGTTGCCCTGTTTGACAACTCAACCCTGATATTCATATATTTCTGACGTTCGGTGGCGGTGGCCGCTTGAGTCGGGTTTTTGAGGTAGTTGATGTTTTGAGAGGTTTCTTTGTTTGTTTCTATACGAGCAATATCGGTTATTTTTGTAGCCCGCATATCTAAAGAGTGAACAATCTCTTCCGTCTTGGCTTTCTTTATTTCCTCTATTGTTTCTATCTTGGTTTTAATTGTTGATTCCGTTTCTCGTTGCATTTTTAGAGCTGCCGATAAATTAGTGCTTAAATTCGACGGCATGAAGGAAGGTGATGGATTTGGACCGGGTGTTCTCCCCGGCAAATTGGATAACAGGATATTTTTGATCGCTTGAATACTATCACAACAAAAATCACGGAAGTTACGCAGAAGCCACCAGGGGAAAAATGTCACAACCCAAAGCATAACCAAAGTAATAATATATTCTACGTAGGGGTCAATAAAATTAATGTTATTTAATATTGAAAGTTGTTGAGCGGGCCCTCCCCATAAAATATTGGTTGCCGTCGGATAGATATACCCCGCGGAAGAATTATTTCTTGAGAAGTCAAAGACAAAAGGAATCCCTGCTTTCCAAATTGTAGCCATACCACCCAAAAATAAGGCCATCAGCGGTCCATAAAAAACCCATTGAAAAAAAACACTTATCCAGATCCAGCCTACGTTTTTTGTGATTGCAAACGAAAGAATTATTGCCAGAAAAGGAGAAACAAATAACAAAAACCAAAGTATAATCTTCCTTAATAAAATCATTCCTCCAAGTATGTAGTAGGTAATTTCTGTCAGTTTTAATACAAACAACTGGGTTCTTACCGACTCTTGAGCGCCGATATTTAGATCTTTGATACCATAAAATCCGTAGTTTGATTCCTGACTAATTCCTTGAAAATATATGTTAAAAAGGTCTTTTCCACCAAGATTTTCAATAAAAAACTTCATTAAAACATCGGATAGTTGAATTATTGAAATTACAATTGTTGCCGAGAAGGCAATATAAAGAATTGAGGTAAAAATTTTTATCACCGACGGCCAAACTCGAACGCCGGTATCAAAGTTGGTTTTTTGGCCAACAATTATTCCCAGTCCTAAAAGTGCGGCGGTTAGGATCACCAGAAAATAGCTAAGATTTCTGGCGGTTGACCAAACTTTAATCAAAACAGGGTGGTTGTCGATAGAGGGATGGTTCATTACCCAATAGATAAACTGTCTGGCTCTTTCTTTTGCCCTTCCTTCAATAGTTACTTGGGTGTCGTCGGTCCAATAATGATAAAGGGAAGGATCTTTTTTAAATTCTTCGTAATCGGTAGTACATTTTTCTCCGTTTCCTTTCTGCTCGTAGACGGCATTAATCTCCGACGGGCACTCGTAAGCTTTAGGAACGGTTTCGGAAGGAGTAGGGCTTGTTACCTGACCATTGACTGCGCCTAACGGTAAAAAGACCGATATTAAAAATGTGAGAATAATAGCGGACCATTTAGACATAGTGACTTATATTCCAAAAAATAAAATGCTCCAAATTCTTTTAATTGATTACTAACGTGCCGTCAAATCTCCGCATAAGCGGGTTAAAGATTTTTAAACACAAAAAATCCGCTACCCGCCAAAACAAGAAACATCATTCCTAAGACAACTCCTCGACTTACACCATTAACATCACCTGAAGTGGGTAGGGCGGTTGGCGGGGAAACGGGGACCGTTGTTGGTTGGCCGGGCGCAGGAGTCGATGTTGGTTGGTTGGAGGCAGGGGTTGGTGAAGTATCCGGGTTAAAAAGAACACAAAGTTGAGTCGACCCCGAACTCTTGGCAATTATCTTGTAGGTTACATAGGCAAATGTGCCCGAACCATTATACCCCGAAGGAGAGCTGCCGGTGATAATCAGCCTGCCTTCTTCCTCCGGTGCTGCTGATACGGTGGTAAAAGTATTTCCAACCGATGTTGAGATATACTCAAGGTATTCGGTATCATAGGTCATTCCGACTTGGGTCGAAGCGTATGGCTTTCCTTCAGTATCAATATCTATTGTAAACTTCACTTCTTGTCCAGCCTCAAGCTGACCGGTTGGGGCAATTAAATCGTAGGTTAAAGCATAAGCGCTTTCCGGTACGATAAACACCCTAATAATCAAAACGGCAAGTAAAAATATCTTAATAAGTTTTCTTCTAAAAAAGTGAGTGCCGGGAATCGTATTTTTCATACTTCCTTTATAGTACTCTAAACAACTACCTCTTTTCAACATTATATAAACCATAAGCTCCACAGTTTAAATTGACATCTGGATAACACGCCGGCTTAATCTGAATGTTCGCCGGAGCTCGAATATTAAAAAGGTTTTTAAATTTTTGAGCGGGAAAGGATCTTCCGTCGACGTTGATCGAACCCGATATTCCTGAATTGTCCCAAGAAACGTAGATTGAGTTAATAGAGTTAATCGGGTTTCCTCCACGATTTTTAATTTCCTGTCGTACTCTTTCAAAAGACCAGTTATCCGGTAAGTTTTTGTCAACCTGACTAAGGTGGGTAATTGTATTATTATCAAGCTCGTATAAAATATATGCATTTACCAAATCAACCACCTCCTCTTGTTTTAACCAGGCGGTATTATTGTATTGGGATCTAAACCCCCAATCGCAGTAAAACCACGGAGAGCTCTTATCGTATGCGTTTGATTGTAGGTCGGCAAAACTATTACTGCTTCCCGATCTTGTATCAAGTGCGTGTTTTGTCCAATCGGTCCCGCTCCAACCTATCTCCGATGAAGAAAGGATAACGCCGCCATGGGTTGATGAAAACCAAGCCTTGATGGGTTTTCCATTCTTATACATAGTTAAACCCTCTGTTTCCCTTACTGCCTGATCCCAGGCGCCTGTCTTTGGTTGATCGTGAAATACTTGACAGCTCTCGGAGTCGCAAATTGATCCTTTGCCTTCATCGGTATAGGCAAGAGCGTAAGATCTTGCCGCAATAGCCTGCGCTTTTAAAGCTTCAAGACTCCATGTCTCTGGAACTTCGTAGATGCGTTTTGCATACTCCTCTAAGGAATATTGTCCGTGACCGTTAACATTTATTTGAATATTGGTATCCGCCTTTTTTATCTCATCAAAATTATAGTAGGCTCTAAGAATTGTTTCAAAATTCTGACCTTCTTCAGCTCTTCCTTTGGCCCCATATTGATTCATTCCCACCTTGTTTGGGACCCCGTAACTAAAAAAAGCAAATCGAGGACTAAAGCCGGGATCGACATCAATATCACTCTTACATCCGCCCAATGAGGTTTCGGCCGCTCTTGGAATGGGGACGCTGGCAAGCTTGGCGGCGATTAGCTCTTGTTGTCTTGCCGAAAGTTGGGTAATTTTTTGTTTAAGGTTGCTTATTTCTCCTTGGACAACCGACAGTTGGCGATCAACCTCCTTTTGCAAAAAAGCAAGGCTGTTTCTTTCTTCCTCAAGCTTTAATTTGGTTTCTTCAAGATTTTTGATATAAAGAACGACCTTTATTATCGTATCTTTGTCTCGATCGACGACCGTCTTCTGATAAAAAAAATCACGGAGCGATTCGCTAATATTTCTTGATGTTAAAACATTTAAAAGGTTTTTTGAATTCTTATTAATATTTTTGTAATAGGACCTCGTTCTTTCGTTTAATAGATTTTTCTGATACTTTAAGGCATCTTCTCCTTTTACGACTTCTTTTTCCTTTTGAGTAATTTCGTCTCCCAAGATCTTAATACGGCCGCTTATCTCATTTAATTTTTTTCTAAAGGTTTGCTCGTTATAATTCTTATTTAACAATTCTTTATTTGAGGCTTCGAGCTCCGCTTTAATTTCTGTTTCGGTCATCTGATTTATGTCCTTGGCATAAATTAAAAACAGAGGAAACAAAAACACCAGTAAAATTAAGATTATTTTTTTCATTATTTTTATTGACCTTTGATATTTGGGCTTATTATTATTATACTTTTTTATATGAAACGATTCCTGGTTATTTTGTTTGTTTTTTTGTTGCTTGGAATGATTAATGTCAACCACGCTCAAAGATTGAGAATACCTACTCAAAAATCGGAGGCTACCCCAACAGCGGCTAAAAAAAAAGCTCAACCGACGGAACAGCCCGTAGTGCCAACGTCGGGCCCTCGCTTTGCCGCCTGCGACCTATGTGGTTTTTGCCCTCCTGCCGACCCCCCTCAAAGCTGGTTGTCTTGTAAAAAGTGTCTTTATCCCGATATTGGCGACGACCCGACAACAATGGAAAGCCTGGTTATTGATGAGGAATCAAACCTTCCGCCAACTCCCTTTCCGGGAAAACAATATACGTTTTTGGGGTGTATTGGTGGAGATGGCGGTGGATTTACTCAAGAAGGGTCGGCGAGTGGAGTTGTTCAGCCAATATTAAATATTGTCTTTTCTCTTGCCGGTGGCGCCGCTTTTCTTTATCTTATCTATGGTAGTTTTATTGTTGTCACTTCCCAGGCGGATCCGGAAAAACTAAACTACGGCAGAAGGCTTGTTGTTGGATCTATTGTTGGGTTGGTTTTTACCCTCTCCAGTGT
>MWSR01000016.1 GCA_002050095.1 Microgenomates bacterium UTCPR1 | reverse complement strand
TCACCAGATGAGTGCCAACATCATAGATATGATGTCTTTTTGGACTTTTCTGGGGAATGGTAAAACAAATATCAACTTCGGGAAGAATAAAAGTCAGTAATCCGGTATTCTTCAAAAACAATACTCCCTCTGATGGATGATCACTTGCCAAGATTTTAAAGAATTCATCTCTGATTCTTTCCCAAGATATTTTGGTAATTAATTTAGCATTTTTTTCAATAGACTTTCTAGTTTTATCTTCAATCATAAAACCAAGTTGAGAAGCAAATCTAATTGCTCGAAGTAATCTCAAAGCATCCTCATTAAATCTTAAATCAGGATCACCAACAGCAACGATTAGATTATTTTTAAGGTGGTCTTGCCCTTGATAGAGATCAATAATTTTTTCTCCATCAAAAGCCATAGCATTAATGGTGAAATCACGGCGGGATAGATCTTCTTCTACTGTTTTTGCCCACGTGACAGCTTCCGGATGTCGGTGGTCTTTGTATTTTCCTTCACTTCTATACGGAGTGACTTCAAATATTAGCTTACCTTTAACGATAGAAACAGTGCCGTAGGTGTTGTTATAGAATGAGTCCGGAAAAAGTTTTTGAATCATTTCCGGGGTGGCGTTAGTTGTAAAATCCCAGTTAAGAACTTCTTTTTTTAAAAATAAATTTCTTACTGCTCCGCCAACAATATATATTTCATAATTGTTTTTTCTAAAGACATCAAAAAATTCATTGACGGAATTGGGCAAATTAAACATGAAGATATTATATTATTTTTTCCGGATTTCTGACAATCTTGTGATGTTTGGGCGTTCTAATTTTCTTTTAAGTTTCTTCGTTTAAAGCGTGCCAATAAGTATTTATGGCCGCTTGCGTAGAACCGAGTCGGTTATACCGGATTGACACACGATTTTAATATGTCTATATTTTCTTTGTCGGGTCCTTTACCGTCAAAACCCGGAACTTCGAGGATAAAAGGGTATTTTTTTGTCAGAGGATGATTTATTAGAGTTTTAAATTCCGAGAATGGAACCGTTCCTTCACCAATATTTGCATGTCTGTCTCGACCGGAATCGAAAGGATCCCGGCTGTCGTTTAGATGCCAAACTTCAAGTTTTTCCAAAAGCTTAAGTTTCTTGAGTTTATTTATAAAATCATTAAGCTCATTATCGTTTTTAAATTTATATCCATTTGAAAAAAGATGGCAGGTATCGAGACAAAGTCTTGCTCGCTCGTCATCGATGCTTTCAAAAATAAGAGATAGTTCTTCAAGTGTCTGGCCGATCTTTCTATTTCCGGCATTTTCGATGATAAATAGACTTTCCTTCGGGGTTTTAATAAGAACTTCTTTAATATTTTTTATTAGGACTTTATATTTGTCTTTCATATTATGATCTTGGAATAGGGGAGCTTTTACGGTTTTGAAAGAGCCAAGGTGGATAATGCTTCCTCTTATTCCAAGTTTTGGAGATAGATTCATTTCGGAAATAAGAGATTGTTTGGAAAGATTGCCAATTCGGCCCCCATCGGCGAGATTAATTAAATATGTTGCATGAAAGTAAATAGGGTCGATATTTAATTTATTTTTTTCTTTAACAAAGATATCAATCGATGATTTGTTTGGAACTGAAAAGCTCCAGCCTTTTGGTGAAGAAGAGAATATCTGAAGACAATTTCCGCCGATATTTGCAATTCTTTTTAATGATTGCTCATAACCGCCGGCAATGGATTGATGAGCTCCTATTCTAACCATCATCATTATGAAAAAGGATTTTAATTGTTTCTTTTAACCCGGCAGGAATATCATATTTTGAGAAATCCTTCTTAGATATAAACACATAGTCTTCAAGATTTTTTTCAAGTTTTATTTTTTGATTTTTAGCCAGGTGACAGGCAAAATGCATAGCTTGATATTGATAACCGTTGTTTATAAAAACGTTATCGTTAACCCAGCTAATATCTTTTATGTGAACACCAACCTCTTCCATAACTTCGCGCTTCAAGCCATCAATGACATGCTCACCGGGTTCTATCTTCCCCCCTGGAACAACCCAAAGACCGGGATCAACCTTTTCGCGTAATGATTTTTTCACAAGAAGTATTCGACCTTTGTCGTCAAATATAAAAGCGGCAACAGCAAGAATTACCAGATATGATTCCAGCATTTTGAAATTATATCAAAAATATAGCTTCCGACATGTTTTTAAATCTTTTTATTCCTAATTGCGCCCGCTTCGTGTCAGAATTATCTATCGATTCAGATATAAAATACCCCTTGACACGTTAGCAGAGTTAGTGTAAGATTGCTAATATCCCTTTCTAATTTTAAAAATTAAGCAGGGAAACAATATGGAAGATCTAACTCAAAGGCAAATAGATATTCTAAGAACAATAATCAAGGAATATTCCGAATCGGGTGTTGCCGTTGGAAGTGGAATTATTGAAAAAAAATACAAACTTGGGGTTTCACCGGCGACGATAAGGAACGAAATGGTCGAACTGGCGAAAAAAGGATACCTGAAAAAAACCCATTTCTCATCGGGCAGAGTTCCGTCGGCAAAAGGCTTTAGATTTTATATCAAACATTTGATGAAACAAAGAGATCTTTCCACCACCGATGAAGTTGCTTATAAAAATAGCATTTGGGATGAGAGGGCGGAAACTCATAAGCTTTTGTCTCAAGCGGTCAAAGTACTATCACAACGTACGGGACAACTGTCACTGATAACAACAAACCACGGAGATCTTTATTATTCCGGTATGGCTAATCTTTTGAATCAGCCCGAGTTTTTAGATTTAAATTTATCGAGGAGCTTATTTAGTCGGCTTGATGAAATAAGTTATTGGGAAAGAATACTTAATGAATTTACCGGATTTGAAGATGAAATCCGATGTATGCTTGGCGAAGAAGATTTTCATGATCCGACGTTTGATGCCTGTGCCAGCGTTTGGGCGGAGTTTGAAGGAAAAGAATTAAAGGGCTTGATTGGTGTTGTTGGTTCGAAAAGAATGTATTACGATTCGGTGATACCACAGATAAAATATTTTTCAAATTTATTGGAAGAGATTATTAAGGAACAGAATTTATAGATGCCTTAGTTATAAATTTTCAAATATTAAAATGGATAAGAAAAAGAAGGATAATAAAGATCAAGAACTCGAAGTTTTAAAAAAAGAGGTCGACGAGTATAAGAATAAGTATTTGAGAGCTTTGGCCGATTACCAAAATTTTGAAAAAAGAACTAAAGACGAAAAGATGGAGCTTGTTGAAATGGCCAATATTGGATTAATCACCAAGCTGCTGCCGTTTTTGGATGATTTGGATAAAGCCGAAATTTTTGTAAAAGACGAAGGATTAAAGATGATAAAGGATCATTTACTCAAAATTCTTGGAGAGTTTAATGTTCAGACGTTAGATGTCATGGGTAAGCCGTTTGATCCGATTACCAGCGAAGCTATCGACATTGTACAAGGTAAAGAAGACAATATCGTAGTTGAGATTTTAAGAAAAGGATATCGGATGAGAGAGAAAATATTACGAGTTGCTCAAGTAAAAGTGAGCAAAAAAATTAAAAGTTAATTAAAAGTTTTATTTCTTGTTTACACAAGAGAGAAAAGGAGGAATAAAATATGGCAAAAATAATCGGGATCGATTTGGGAACGACGAATTCTTGCGTTGCGGTGATGGAAGGCGGAAAGCCAAAAGTGATCTATTCTGCCGAGGGAAGAAATGTTATCCCTTCGGTTGTTGATCCGGTTAAAAGAGTGGTTGGCGATGTGGCCAAAAGACAGACGGTTGTGAATCCCAAAGATACCGTCTTTTCTATAAAAAGACTTATGGGAAGAAGATTTTCCGACGAGTCGATTAAGTACGATCTTAAATGGCTTCCATATAAAATTGTCGAAGGGAGAGATAGTATGGCAGATGTCGAGGTTGAAGGAAAGACTTATACACCTCAAGAAATATCGGCGATGATATTACAGAAAATTAAAGCCGATGCCGAATCTTATCTGGGTGAGAAAGTCGATAAAGCGGTTATTACCGTACCGGCATATTTTGACGATTCTCAAAGACAGGCGACCAAACAAGCAGGTGAGATCGCCGGACTTGAAGTTGTCAGAATTATAAATGAGCCGACAGCGGCGTCATTAGCCTATGGATTAGATAAGAAGCATACGCACACAATCGCCGTTTATGATCTTGGCGGCGGAACTTTTGACATCACAATTTTGGAGTTGGGAGAGGGTGTTTTCCAGGTTAAGGCAACAAACGGAGATACTCATCTCGGAGGTGATGATTTTGATAAGATTATTTTGGATTTTTTTGCCGACGCGTTTAAGAAAGAAAACGGCATTGATCTAAAAAAGGACCCTCAAGCTCTTCAAAGATTAAGAGACGCCGCCGAAAAAGCGAAGATAGAGCTTTCTTCTTCAAAACTGGCGGATGTTAATTTGCCGTTTATAACCGTTAAAGACGGACAACCGTTGCACTTTGTGACAAAACTTACGAGGGCGAAGTTGGAGTCTTTGGTCGGCGGTCTAATCGATAAGTCGTTTGAGCCGGTGAAGAAATGTCTCAAAGACGCTAAAGTCGATGTCTCCAAGATCGATGAAGTTGTTCTTGTCGGAGGAATGACAAGGATGCCCAAGGTAGTTGAGAAAGTTAAAGAATTTTTTGGGAAGGAGCCGAATAAGTCGGTCAATCCCGATGAGGTCGTCGCCGTCGGGGCCGCCGTTCAGGCCGGCGTATTGACCGGAGAGACAAAGGACGTCGTCCTTCTTGATGTAACACCGCTAACCTTGGGAGTCGAGACCCTGGGCGGAGTATTGACTCCGATGATCAGTAGAAATACAACAATTCCGACATCGAAGACGGAAACGTACTCGACCGCAGGAGATAATCAAACACAGGTTGAGATTCATATCTTGCAAGGAGAACGACCGATGGCTAAAGATAACAAATCTTTAGGTCAGTTTATTTTGGACGGGATTCCGCCTGCTCCAAGAGGGGTGCCTCAAATAGAGGTAACCTTTGATATCGATGCCTCCGGAATACTATCGGTTTCCGCGAAGGATAAAGCGACCGGTAAATCTCAAAGTATTAAGATTACGGGGTCAACAGGATTGAGTAAAGACGAGATTGAAAAGATGAAGGAAGAAGCGGAAAAAAATGCCGAAAAAGATAAAGAGGAGAAAGAGAAAATTGAAGTAAGAAACAAAGCGGATAACATGATATATGTTGCCGAGAAGTCTCTTAAGGATGCTGGC
The DNA here is from genome assembly GCA_002050095.1 of Microgenomates bacterium UTCPR1. Lineage (GTDB taxonomy): Bacteria > Patescibacteriota > Microgenomatia > UBA1406 > GWC2-37-13 > GWC2-37-13. The sequence continues at coordinate 31,759 of MWSR01000016.1, read as the reverse complement.
GATAAGGCTCCAAAAGATATTAAAGAGACGATCGAGAAAAAGATTAAAGAGTTAAAAGAAACGACAACAAAAGGGACTAAGGAAGAGATTGAAAGTAAGACAAAAGATCTGTCGGACGAACTATCAAAGATAGGTCAGGCAATGTATAGTAAACAAGAACCGTCTAAACCGGCAGCGGAAGAAAAGAAAGATGAAGACAAATCCGATTCTACAAAAGCATCGGATGACAAAGAGAAAGTTGAAGAGGGTGAAGTAGTCAATTAATTATTTAAACAAAATAAATCCGATTCTGGAGACGTTTGGATTGTGGGCTTGTTGAGAGCTGTAACCGCTTTCGCGGGCACCCGATGACGTCTCCGGAATCTTTTTGTTATATCATGAGATATGAGTAATTATTATGAAATTCTTGGTGTTTCAAAAAATGCCAGTGATCAAGAGATTAAAACAGCTTACCGGAAACAGGCTTTAAAATGGCATCCGGATAGAAACAAAGAAGCAGGAGCGACGGAGAAGTTTAAAGAAATAAATAAGGCGTTTGAAGTACTTTCCAACCCTCAAAAAAAACAGATGTATGACCAGTATGGGGAGTCTGCTTTTGAACGTGGAGGATATGGGGGCGGATCTCCCGGCGGATCGGCGGGTCAATACTATCAACAAGGACCCTTCCATGTCTATACCGATTTTGGAGGTGGAAGTAATCCGTTTGAGAACGTCGACACCGGTGGTTTCTCCGATCCTTTTGATATTTTTGAACAGTTTTTCGGTTTCCAAACACCGTTTGGCGGGAGGGGAAAAAGACAGGCAAGACGGGATGTTTATGAGGCTACCCTAACTTTTGAAGAGGCGATTAACGGAGTAAAAAAAGACGTTGTTGTTAAAGGAGAAAGCAAATCAATAAAGATACCGGCCGGCGTTGATGAAGGGATGAGAATCAGATTTTCGGATTTTGATCTTCTTCTCCATGTAAAACCACATCCGTTTTTTAAAAGACAAGGGCAAGATATCTATTTTGAGAAGGAAATCTCATATTCGTTAGCGGTCCTTGGAGGTACGGTTGAAGTTCCGACCATAAACGGAACTGTTAAGCTAAAAGTTCGATCGGGAACCGCTTCGGGGACTACCGTCCGGTTGCGAGGTCAAGGAGTACCTCACCCGCAGTCCTATGCAAAAGGAGATCAGTATGTTGTTTTTAAAATCAACACGCCGTCTCGGGTATCTTCAAAAGCAAAAAAACTGCTTGAAGAGTTAGAAGGAGAAATATAGATGAAAATAAAGATAAATAATGGCAATCTTGACAAATATAAGATCTATTTGACTGTTATTAACGCAATTGAAAACTATCTAAAGAATAGAAAATATCTAAAAATTGATCTTCCCGTTTTGTCTCCCGCTCTTTTGCCCGAATCATATTTGGAAGTATTTGAGACAGAGTTTAAATATTTAGATAAAAAAGAAAAGCTGTATTTAACCCCTTCACCGGAGCTATTTCTGAAGAGACTATTGGTTTCCGGAGTCGGAAACTGTTATTATCTGGGTAAATCATTCAGAAACAGTGACCCGCCTTCCCGTCTTCATGGATTTGAATTTACGATGCTTGAATTTTATAAAATGGGAGCCGACTACATGGATATCGCCGACGAAGTTTTGGTTTTACTTCAATCGATCGAAAAAGCAACCAATAAGAGGATATTTAATAAAAATAAGAAGTTAAAAAACAAGTATTTAAGTCTTTCTCGATGGGATAGGGTGAGTGTTGCTCAAGCCTTTAGAAGATACGCTGGTATTGACGATAATGAGTTGTTTGACCACAATGTATTTTTTAAAAAAGCGGAAGAAAAAGGTTATCGCGTCAAAGGATTTACTTATGAGGATGTCTGGTCGCAGGTTTATACCCAAGAAGTTGAGCCGAATCTCGGAATGAACGGATATCCGACTTTAATCTACGACTATCCCAAAGAGTTTGCCGCTCTTGCCAAGCACAATAAAGACGGAAAAACAGCCCAAAGGTTTGAGTTCTATATAAACGGTATCGAACTTGGTGATTGTTATAGCGAATTAACCGATTGGAAAGAGCAGGAGAAAAGATTTAATATTGAGAGCAAGTTGATAAAAAAAATTAATAAAATCCATCATCCGATTGACAAAGGGTTTATTGAAGCGTTAAAATGTGGACTTAAAGATTGCAGTGGAGTTGCTATCGGAGTTGAAAGACTGGCGATGGTTTTTGCCGATGTTGATTCGATTGCTAAACTCAAATTAATAAATATTATTTGAAAATATGAAAGTAAATGCCGGAAATCTTAAGAAAGGTGACTTTGTATATTACCAGAGTGAAGTATGGCAAGTTCAAAAGGCAGACTTCTATTCCCCCGGAAAAGGATCGGCCTTAATGAAAGCCAGGATAAAAAATCTTCTTTCTGGGAAAAATATTGAATATGCTTACAAGTCCAACGAGCAGGTTGAAGTCCTTGATGTTCAATCTATTGAAATGCAGTATCTATATCATGATAACGAGAACTTGTTTTTTATGGATAGTCGTACCTACAACCAATTTTCTCTCCCCTTAAATATTGTCGGTGATGTATATAAATTTTTTAAAGAAGGAGACAAAATGTATGTGTATATACACGACGAAAAACCTCTGACTGTGAGACCGCCGTTAAGCGTTAAGTTGAAGGTGGTTGAAGCCGAAGCTGCCGATAAAGGTGACACGGTATCGGGAGCTAAAAAACCGGTTAAATTAGAGACAGGAGTAACTGTGATGGTTCCTTTGTTTGTTAAAGTTGGAGAGACGGTTACTATCAACCCGGAGACCGGTGAGTATACAGGCCGAGTTTGAAAAACCGTTGCTCCATTCTATTCTTTTGGTTACACGACTCTTTATTTTTAACTAAATACCCGAGCTACAGATTGATTTATTGCTATAATGTTTTTAAATATGACTACCGTTGGAGAGATTATAAAAAAAAGGCGATTGGAAAAAGGTTTTACTCTTTTGGATGTCGAAAAAAGGATTAGAATTAGAGAAAAATATCTTCGTGCAATTGAAGATAATAACTGGAATTTCTTCTCATCAAAAATTTACATCATCGGAATATTAAAAAACTATTCAAAACTTTTAGCAATAGACGAGAATAAGATCTTGGCTTTTTTCAGACGGGATTACGAAAGAAAAGAAGACATCAGATTTAAAGAGAAAGTATCCCGAAAATATCTGGCTCCCGAAACCAAACAAGTGTTGCGTGGAGGCTTAGTTATTATAGTTTTATTTTTTTTCTTTTACTTTTGTTATCAACTTTTTTTATTCTTAACCCCACCTAAACTGACGATACTATCTCCTAAAGATAGAGTATTTAATAGAGAAGATAAGGTCGAAATAGTCGGAAAGACCGATAAAGAAGCTTCAATTGTAATTATCGGCCAAAGAGTATATCAAGATAATAACGGGATTTTTAAATACGAGTTCCCTATCAAAGAGGGGAATAACGTCCTTAAGATAGAGTTGACCGGAGCCAATGGAAAGAAGTCCGTCTATAAGGAAAATTTTGTTAAAAAAGAGTCTAGATGATACTTCTCAACTCTTTAACATTTTTAATGTTGTTGCTCGAGAAGATTTTTTTGAAACCAAGTCTTTTCCCTTCCAAAACGACTTTTTCTTCAAAAAAAGTTTTTCTGATTTCACCCAACAAGCCCACTTCGCCGATAAAAAGAGAGCCGGCTGAAAGAGGTTTGTTTTTAACCGATGAAAGTAGTGAAGCAATTAAACCAAGATCGGCCCCTGTTCCTTTGATAGATACGCCACCGATGACGTTTACATAGATATCGTAGGAATCAAGAGGAAGGTTTAGATTTTTTCTAACAACGGCAAGAAGAAGGAGGACTTTGTTGTAATCAAGGCCTTTTACGACACGTCTCGGAACAGGCAGTACGGTTGGAACAACAAGGGTCTGGATTTCAAAGAAAAGAGGTCTCTTTCCTTCGGCAATGCCGACGGTGGCCTTTCCCGGATCGGAAGACTTGGCTTCCTCGATAAATATCAGAGGGTTTGTTATCTCTTTAAGTCCTTGTTGTGTCATCTCGAAGATACCGATCTCGTCTGTTCCGCCAAATCTGTTTTTTGAAGTGCGGATTAGACGGTAGTTTGACACTTTTTCACCTTCAAAGTTTAGCACGCAGTCTACAAAATGCTCCAAAGTCTTTGGTCCGGCAACTTCCCCTTCTTTTGTAATATGACCTATGAGAATAATAGCCAGATTATTTTTTTTAGCAAAGTTTACTAATAACTTCGTTACTCCTTTGAGCTGGTTAATACCTGACGCGGCCCCTTCAATGTCTTTGGAATATACCGTCTGAATGGAGTCGATAACAATCACATCAATATTATCTTTCATCTCAAGAGAAGATTCAATAATGCCTTCAACTTGTAAATCATTTGAAAAAAGAAATTTATCAAGATTGATCTTAAGACGGTCTGCCCGATTTTTAACCTGTTCAGCGGATTCTTCACCGGAGATATATAGACATCTAATATTTTTTAAGGCTTGGAGAATTAAAGTTGATTTGCCGATACCCGGCTCGCCAGTCAGTAAGATAACCTCCCCGGGAATAAAACCACCGCCTAATACTCGGTCAAATTCGAAAATACCTGTTTTTATCCTTGATTTAGTTTGTGTCTTAATTTTTTTTAAAGGAGTGATAGATATTTTTTTCAAAGCTTCTTTTTTAGAAGTAGAGGTTTTGGAAAAATCCGATCTTTCCGTTAACGTGTTCCATTTTCCACAATCAGGACATTTACCATACCACGATGCTGATCCGAAACCACATTCTTCGCAGACAAAAAATGTCATATGTTTACATCTTTTCAACGGTTTTAATACCGAGTAATTCTAAACCCTTTTTAATTGTTTTCGCAGTTGCATGAGTGATTAATAATCTTAATTCTTTTTTATTATTTTCGGCTTTCAAGATTGGATTTTTCTGGTAGAAAAGATTATATTGCGACGCTAATTCATAAAGATAAGTAGCAATGAAATTAGGCGAGTAGTCTTGAGCGGCTTTAAGAACAATTGTATTGAATTGATAGATTTTGCGAATCAGTCTTAATTCATCATCGCTGATAGTTTTTTCACCAATTTGAGGATAATCTAAATTATTATTTTCTTTATTTAATATTGATTGGCAACGAACGTAGGTATAAATTAGATACGGAGCAGAGTTACCGTCAACTGCAACCGACTCATCAATATCGAAGTGAATTATTGTCTTAGTGCTATTTTTCAAAAATGAATATTTAGCAGCAGCGACTGCCAGAATTTCAGCCGTTTCTTGATCACATTTAAAATTCTTTAATATTTTTTCTTTTATCTGATCGATTAACCAATTAGCTTCAATAATATTTCCCTCGCGAGATGACATCTTGCCTTCTTTAAGTTTTACCCATTCATAGATAAGATGGAACTGTTTTCCCTTGTATTTCTTTTCATTAATTAACTCTTCAACTTTAAAGGTAACCTTGAAGAAACTAGTCTGTTCGGGAGTGACAATATGAATTATTTTATCCAACTCTCCAAACTCCTTAAATTCAATTTCCGCCAGTCCCATTTCTTTGCCCTCGTAGGTTGGAAAACCAAGTGAGTTGATAAAGACTCTGGTGTCTAAACCATATTTCTTTCCGTTAAAAACAATTGCGCCTTCGCTTTTTTCCAAGATACCCTTTTCAAGTAGTTCCTTTGATATTTCCAATCCTCTTTTAGTCACTTCGTTTTCAAGGAAAAGGCGGTCAAAGTAACTATAGACGCGCTTATAAACTTCATTAAAATATTCAAGACTCCATTTTTTAGTTTCAGACCATAAAGGCATGATTTCAGGGTCATTATCATAGATCATTTTATTGATCTTTAGTATTTCTTCTTTTGCTTCAGGATCTTCTTCATAAGCTTTGGTTCCAGCAGTGTACATTTTGCCGATAAACTCAATTTTTTCTTTTAAAGAATTGAGCTTTTTAATATCAAAAGAAGAAGAGTTGATTCCATAAAGGCATTTGGCAATATGTAGTCCGACATCTCCTTGGTAATTGGCTCTGATTACTTTGTTACCGACTGCCTCAAGGATCCTTACTATTGATTCTCCGGTTGAGATATTACGAAAATGGCCAATATGAAAAAGTTTGTGAGTATTTGGGTGAGCAAACTCAACCATAACTTTTTTGTTTTTTCCTAAAAAATATTCAGGAAACCCAAACTCGTTTTTGTAAATGCTAATAGCCTTTTTTATCAAATATTTTTTTGATATTCGGAAGTTAATAAACCCAGGTTTAATAATATCAATCTGATCAATAAGTTCAGATTTTGAAAGCTCTTTTTTTATCATTTCTGCAATTTCCAAAGGATTCTTTTTTAAAACTTTGGTGAGTTTAAGGGCGATTGAAGTAGAGTAATCGCCAAAATCAAGATTGGTAGGCGGTTGAAGATCGACATCTACTCCTTCAACTCCCAGTTTTTTTAATGTTGTTTGTAAATTTTTTATGATTTTATTCTTAATCATGGCTATTATGATAGCAAAAAAATTAAGGCATTGATACATCCAATATGGAATACACCATTATTTATTATTGGAAATCCTTTCGGTAGAGGATGACGGTTAGCGGATAGCGGTTGTCTTGCCCTCCGATTCGGAGGGCGGATGGCGAAGTTACAAGTTATAAAGTTAAAAGTTACAAGTTAAGAAGAGCGTCATCCCGATGAAAATCGGGATCCAGAAAAAAGAACTTTAAAGTCAAAAGCAACTGGTAGCTTGGTTATGGATTACTTGGTTACTTGGTTGAAATTTGTCATTAAGTGCAATAGAATAATAAGTGTAATATGAAAAGCAAATTCGTTCTCCTTTTGACATTAATTATTCTTTTTATCGGTTTTGTGATTGTAAAGTTTGTCATTAAAGATAAAACAACATCGATGGGGAGGATTAAAATCGTTTCTTCACCGACTGCCGAAGTCTATATCGACAACAAGCTCCTTGGAAAGGCACCATTGGAAATCGAGTATGATGTTGGAGAGCATCTTTTGAAGATGATTCCGGAAGGGATGGGAACAGGAACGGCTTCTTGGAACGGAAAAATCAACATCTTCAAGAATTCTTTAACCTTTGTGAACCGAGAATTGGGGCAGTCTGATATCTTCACCGCCGGAGAGATTTTTACAACCGAAAAAATGAAAGAGTCGGCTAAGGGTCCGGATTACGGAGAGATCTATGTTGAGACGGAACCGCAAGGTGCAATAGTTACTTTGGATAACGATGAAAAAGGAGTGGCCCCGATGATACTTCAAGATGTGATGAGAGGGGATCATGAGCTTTCGGTTTTTATGCCCGGTTTTTTCAGGAGAACACAAAGAATAAATGTCAACTCGGGATATCGGGTTAATGCGTTTTTCAAACTATCATATGATCAAAGCCAGAAACTACTCGGTGACATTGAAAAAGAATCAACAAAGAGCGGGGAAGTAAAAAGAGATTATGTTACCGTTTCCAATAATCCCCAGGGCTGGTTGAGGGTAAGGGCCGATGCCTCAATTAATGCCAGTGAAGAGGCAAAAGTTAAGGTTGGTGAGAAGTTTGAATTCTTGGAAGAAAAAGACGGTTGGTACAAGATTAAGTTTAACGATAATGAAGATGGTTTGGTTGCAGGCAAATTTAAAGAAGGTTGGATTTCAAAAGAATATGCCTCCAAAGAATAATTGAAGACAGATAAGTGTCGGGCCAATTATTTATTTTTCCAGATAACCTTATTATAAAGAATATACGAATAGGGTATTATTACAAAAGCGATTATCAGTATCTTGTAAATATACCACCGCTCACTTCCAAAAAAGTATATCAGAAGTTGGATTCCGACGGTTTGAATAGCAATTGAAACCGATGAAATTAAGTTAAACTTTGTCAGCCCGATGATAAATGCGATTAATGGGCCGGTAATTCTCTTGTGATCAAAACTCCAAAAATTATTGAGAAAGAAGTTTGAGATAATCGCCGTTTCCGTGCTTAGAAGAGTGATTAGCCAGACAGGTTTATGTAAAATATTTATGCCCAAAAAGGATATTCCAAAATCTAGTACAAAGCCGATAAGTCCGACGATTACGAATTTAATAAATGAAGAGTAGGAGAGTACATATAAAAAAATTTGCAGAATGTATTGGTAAGCATTTATTTTTGAAATCCCATATCTCCTTTCTTTAAAGTCAACAGGAATTTCCGACGTTTTGGCATTGTTTCTTAAAGCATAGTCGAGCATTGCAACTTGAAAAACATAGCCCGAATAATTTTTTATATGATTAAGCGCTCCCTTAACGATCCATGTCTTTATTGCTCGATAGCCGTTAGTCCATTCACTGATCTGCAACTTCATAAATCCTAATCTAATAAAAAGATTTGCTCCGATTGAAAGTATTTTTCTGTGTATTCCCCAGTTTTTTGGGATAGAGCCACCTTTTGAATATCTTGTTCCGACAACAAAATCTGCTCCTTTTTGAATTTCGCTCAGAAAGTCGGGAATTTTCTTTGGATCGTGTTGTCCGTCGGCATCCATCTGGATAATCAGATAAGGATTAAACTTATTAATCGCATAGTTAAATCCTTGAAGGTATGCTCTTCCCAGGCCTTCTTTAGGTACTTCAATGATGTGTAGGTTTCCATATTTTTTTTGAAGCTCTTTTACGATTGTTGATGTGTCATCGGTTGAAAAGCTGTCGACTATAAGGATCTCGATCTCCCAAGCTTCCAGTGACTTATTTACGTCTTCAATACTTTTAATCAAAGACTTAATATATCCTGCTTCGTTGAAAGTCGGCAGAATAGCTACGGCTTTTCTCATATATTTTTAAAATAATTAATTGTAATCTGCAGTCCTTCTTCAAGGCTGACTTTTGGATTCCAATTTAGGATCCTTTTTGCTTTTCCGATGTCGGGACAGCGAATTTTAGGGTCGTCCTCACAAATTGGTTTAAACTCTATATTCGATCCGGAATTGGTAAGTTTTTTTATTAGTTTGGCTACTTCTATAACTTTTCTTTCGTCGGGATTACCGATATTGATTATCTCACCCCTCAACCCTTCGGTCTCTCCTGTTTTGACGAGGGCATCGACCATATCGGAAATAAAGCAAGACGATCTTGTTTGTTGCCCGTCGCCGTATACGGTGATAGGCTGGTTTGTAATTGCCTGGTTGATAAAGTTGGAAATAAATCGACCATCATCTCTCCTCATATTCGGACCGTAGGTGTTAAAAATCCTAACTATTCTCGCATCAATATTATATTTTCGGATATAGGCGGAGATTGTTGCTTCGGCAAACCTTTTTCCTTCATCATAGACGGATCGAGGTCCGGTGGTATTCACGTTACCGAAATAAGATTCCGGTTGGGGAGAAACGGAAGGATTGCCATAAACTTCGCTGGTTGAAGAAAAGACAAATTTTTTACTTTTGCTTTTTATAAAAAAGTCCAAAAGATTGAATAGACCGATACTGTTAACTTTCAGAATTTCAAAAGAAAGTGTTTCAAAAACGACCGGCGATGCCGGTGAGGCTAGGTCATAGACAATGTCGAATGTCGGCAGATCACGATAGTCGAATTCAACGATATCCGTTTCGATTAATTTAAGCGACTTGCTATTGATAATACCTTTTAAATTATTTTTATCACCGGTTATAAAATTATCAACAACAACAACCTCATCACCTTCTGCTATAAAGTATTTTGTCAGATGAGATCCAATAAATCCGGCTCCTCCCGTAATTAGAATTTTCATTTTTTAAATAATTTGATTAATAGTCAAGGTCGTCCGACAGAATAATATTTAAACCCGAGTTTTCTAACAGTCATCGGATCGTAGATATTTCTTCCATCAAATATCACCGGATCCTTAATCATTTTTTTTACTTTATCCAGGTTAATCTGTTTGAACTCATTCCATTCGGTCAAGATAATTAGGGAGTTTGCACCTTGAAGGCACTCATAGGCAGAGGAAGCGTATCGAATTTTATCGGCAAAGATTTTTTTGATATTATTTGATGCCTCTTGGTCGTAGACGGAAATAGAAAACCCTTCTTTAAGTAACTCTTCAATGATGTAGATTGAAGGTGCAAACCTAATATCATCAGTGTTTGGTTTAAACGCAAGTCCCCAGATAGCGACTTTTTTTCCGGGTGAGTTCTTCAATATTTTATTGACAAAATTCTTTTTTGCAAATAGATTTATGTGTTCGATTTCGGTTAAAAAATTGGATTCAACATTAAGTTTCTTCCCAACATCTATTAACGCCATTACATCTTTTGGCAGACAACTACCGCCGTATCCGACTCCGGGATTCATAAAGATTCGACCTATTCTTTTATCCAATCCGACCGCATCCAACACGTCTTCGACATCGGCATTAACTTTTTCGGCAAAAAAAGATACAAGATTAGCAAAGGAGATTTTTGTTGCCAGCATTGCATTGGAAATGTATTTTATCAACTCGGCCGAAGCTAAATCGGTAATGACTCTTTTTCCGTTTATCGATTCATGCAGCTTCAAAAGAACATCAATTGCTCTTTTAGAGTTGCTGCCGATGACAACTCGATCGGCATTGATAGTGTCGTGAATTGCCGTTCCCTCTCTCAAAAACTCCGGGCAAGAAGCGATCGAGAATTTGGCATTTTTGGAAGAATGTTTTGATAGGATTGCCTCAACTTTTTTATTGGTTCCAACAGGGACGGTGCTTTTGCAGGAAACGATTGTGAAATGTTTTTTAGAGTCGGAGAGATTTTTAGCTATATTTCGAGCAACCTCAAAGACGGCTGAAAGATCGGCCTCCCCGTTTTCTTTAGGCGGAGTACCGACAGTAATGAAAACAATCTCGGATCCGGCTATTGAGTCATAATTGACAGAAAAGTGAAGCCTCTTTGCCTTTATATTTTTTTGAAGAAGTTCACCTAACCCGGGTTCGTAGATAATCGGATCCCCCTTCCTCAATCGGTCAATTTTTTCTTTTGTATGTCCAATGACCCAAACATCATTTCCAAAGTCAGCGAAAACACAGGCGGTTACCAGGCCGACATATCCGTGACCGATGATTGAGATAGTCATAAGCTATTATTTTAACAGAGAACTTCCACAGCTCAATGTGAAAGTATCGGTTATCGACAATTTGGTCAGGCGATTAGACCTTACTGTCCTAACTGTATTCTAATTGTCTCCAATCCCTCTTTCAAAGATCTCATCTTTTGAAAATTATTTTTCTTACTACGAATATCGGCAAATTGGGGTAGTCCAGGCTTTTGTTTAATATATTCGCCGTAGGTTGTTTTTGTTATCAGCGATTTATCCAGTTTGAATTTTTCGGCTATCAGAACGGCGGCTTGATAAGGTGAGATTGCTTGTCCTCCGACGAGATGAATAGTATCGGTTGTAAAATTTTTAATAAGATATTTCAGTCCGTAGGCAATATCGTCGATAAAGGTCGGAGTCATCAGTGAATCGGATATCATCGATAGTGGTTTATTTTGCTCGAGGTAAGCCTTAAAGGTTCTAAAAAAATCCCTTTTCGGTTCAAAAAAAGCCCGATAAGGATTAGGCAATTCGAACGATCATCGCTTTATTCTTCACCACTTTTTCGGCTTGATACTTGGAGTCGGCATAGATGCCGGGCGGGTTTGGGCTCGAGTCTTCATCGTACGGGGGTTGTTTTCCGTCGAAGACAAAGTCGGTCGATATAAAGATAAATTTTTTTTCTTTGTCTTGAACTGCATTAAAAATATTTCTTGTTCCGTCGACATTAATTTTGTAGCAAGCCTCCCTATTTGTCTCGGCGCCGGCAACATTGGTATATGCCGCTAAATGAATCATAAGATCGAAGTCGGTTTTGTCAATCAGTTTTTTGGTCTGGCTTGGATCGGTAATATCAAAGTCTTTTTGGGTAAAAGGAATGAAAGTAAAATCTTTTTTCAATAATTCGATGATTCGCGATCCGACAAGACCGTTGGATCCGGTTATTGCTATCTTAGTCATTTTTTATTTTTTTCCACCAGTTTTTATTCCGTTTGTACCAGTCGACTGTTAATTTCAGGTATTCTTCAAAGTCGTGTTCAGGTTTCCAACCAAGTTCTTTATTGATTTTTGACCAATCGATAGCATATCTTCTATCATGCCCGGGTCGGTCCTTTACATATTTAATCTTATCTTCGCCCATATCCATTATTTTCAATATTTTTTTAACTATCTCAATATTGTTAATATCTTCGGTTAATCCGCCTATAAAGTATGTCTCACCGATCCTGCCTTTGTTCAGAATAAGATCGACCGCGCGGCAGTGATCTTCAACATATAACCAATCGCGGACATAAAGACCGTCACCATAAACCGGAACTTTTTTTCCTTCGAGCAAGTTGGTAACTGTGAGCGGAATTAGTTTCTCGGGAAATTGATAGGGACCGTAGTTATTGGAGCAGTTTGATATAGTAATCGGCAGACCGTAGGTGATGCCAAATGCCCGTACCAGATGATCCGAGGCTGCTTTTGAAGCCGAATAAGGACTTCTCGGACTATAGTTTGAGCTTTCATTGAATTTTTCTTCTGTTCCCAATTCCAGTGAACCGAAGACTTCGTCGGTCGAGATATGGTGAAATCTATGGACATTATTCTTTAGTGCCGCATCGAGAAGAACATAGGTGCCCTCCACGTTGGTTTTAATAAACGGAGTTGGGTCATCTATCGATCTGTCAACATGTGTTTCGGCGGCAAAATGGACAACCGTATCGATTTGGTAATCCTTGATTATCGACTTGACTGCTTTTGAGTTGCAGATGTCCTCCTTGATAAAGACGTAGTTTTTGTTCGACTCAACGCTTTGAAGATTTTCAAGATTTCCGGCATAGGTGAGTTTATCCAGGTTAACAATCTTATCGTTTGTATACCTGCTTAACCAGTATAAAATGAAATTTGATCCGATGAATCCGGCTCCTCCCGTCACTAAAATCTTCATAGTGCTAATTCTATCATAAATTGGAAATAAGGGCGCTAACCTTTACTTTTTAAATGTGGGCGATTGATTAATTTATCCAATATTAACCACCTTTTCTCTTTAACGGAGTGAGAAATATTATCTTTAAGATTTCGTGTTGCCGCCGTCATCGGTCGAGTCGAATATTGAGAGATAAACGCCCAGGAAAAATCTGCCCGTTTACACAAATTAACCGTATTTGAGAACTCTTCTTCGGTCTCGCCACAAAAACCGACAATAATATCGGTAGTTAATTTAAGATTTGGTATTCTGTTTTTAAGTTTATTTACCAGCTGTAAGTATTCTTTTGCCGTATACCATCTATTCATCCTTTTCAGGACACCATCGTCTCCCGATTGGACGGGTAGGTGAATTGTCCGAGTAATATTTTTGTATTTGGCAATGACATCGATTAGCTCATCCGAAAAATCCCAAGGATTGGATGAAACCATATCGACTTTTTCAAAACCTATCTTTGCAACCGCTTCCAATAATTGAGGAAAAAGAGTCGGGATTCTGAATCTTCCCAGGTGTTTAACGAAAACCGGTCGGTAGCCTTTTGGTGTTGAATTTAAGTCTTTGTTAATTTTGATATTTTTTGTTTTTTCAAAATATTTTTTCGGTAGGTCTCTCATTACCTGAACATTTTTTTCTCCAAGGATAATGTCGGCGCCGTAGGAGTTGACGTTCTGTCCAAGCAAAGTGATATTCTTAAATCCGTCCTTTTTTAATTGAAGACACTCACCGATAATATCTTCAAAAGGACGACTGATTTCTCGACCGCGGGTAAATGGGACAATACAGAAAGTACAGTAGTTATTGCAGCCGTTTGATATCGGCACCCAAGCGGTTTCTCTATTTTGTCTGACGGGGGCATGGTCGAATCCGACTTCTTCAATTGGTAAAAACTCATCAACCGAAGGCATCGCTTTCCTTATTTTTTTAAGAAAACGCCCTGTCCTATCTCGAAAAGCTAATCCGACCATGCAACCGGTAACAACGATCTTCATCGGTTTCTTTCTTTTGGGGTCATTTTTTAGTTTACTCAAATTATTTACCAAACCGTAGACTCGATTTTCCGCAGATTCCTTGACCATACAGGTATTTATTACCACGTAATCGGCCAGTTCGTACGAAGAGGTTTTTTTCATTCCTCTTGCTTTTAGATCGGCCTCGATTCTTTCGGAGTCGGAGTGATTTTGTTGGCAACCGAATGTCTTCAAGTAGTAGTTCATTTTGCTTTTGGTGAAATTCTAATCGTTTTTTTTATATGGTTCATTATTATGATAAAAATAAAAAGAACCAGAGCGGTTGTAGCAAAGGCAATTAGTTTCTCCGGCCCTTTTAAAAATAAACTGGAAATTCCCAATATTAGTGATATTATCCAGTAGAAAAACGCAATTCTTCTTTTTCCCCAACCGATCTCAAGTAGTCGGTGATGAAAGTGACCCCAGTCGGCACGAAAGATCGATTTTTTTTGTTTGAATCTTCTGATGATGGTATAGATGGCATCAATCATCGGAAAAGATAAAATCAAGACGGCGGTACCGATTTTTCCAAAAGAGAGTATTGACAGTACTCCAAGCAAAAAACCAGCTAAGGCTCCGCCACCATAACCGGGCATTATTCTTTGTGGATAGAAGTTAAAAGGTAAAAAGCCCAGATAAGCGCCTGCGACAATGAATGAGAACATGGTAATTGATTGGATGCCGATATCATGAACAGTGAATCTTTGTGCCAGTAACCCCAAAAAAATTGCCGTAATCGCAACAAACCCGGGAAGCTGACCATCGACCCCTTTACTCCAGTTGACCATATTTGTTGTCCAGGTTAACCAGATGATTGCAAGAAAATCGGCGAGAATCCAGATTGAGCGATTGCCGAAAAGATTAATTTCCATCTGAAAAAAATCAAGTCGGATTACTCCGCCAAGAGGATTGGAGATGTAAGGGATCCCAAGCCCGAAAGAGATAACCAAAGCGGAGATAAACAGATTAGCGAAGAATCTGAAGTAAGGGGAGATATCGGCATAGTCATCCCATAGACCCAAGATAATCAATAGGAAGCTCCCGATGAGAATTCCAATGATGATCTTATTAGGCGTTAATAATAAGAGTGTTGCTGTGAGAATGGCGATAAAGATTGGTGCACCGCCGGCGCGGGGAACTATTCCGGTATGAGTATGAGCAGGGTGGCGCCTTTTTTTTATGTCGGTAACAAGATTGAGTTTTTTTGCAATCAGAATTGTCGGTGGGGTGAGTACGAAAGATATAAGAAATGATGACAAAAGAGCAATCCACATATATAAGTTAGGAAACAAGAAAAATTAATTTAATAAAAATAAGAGTAAATGTCACAATCAAAAATGGGTTAAAATATCTAAATACGACTTTTAATAACTCATCAGAAGCAAAGTATCTTTTTTCCAAATAGTTATTCAAGGTATAGAGCGAGTTCATAATTAACGGAATTAAAAAGATCATCCAGGCATCAATCAACTGTGACTCTCCCGAAGGACGGTTAAAAAAAAGCGGAAGTTGAGGAGGAAGCGTATTAAACTTGATTGCAAAAACAACGACCATCAAAACATTGGCACCAATCAAAAGATTTAACATAATAAAATGTAACCGCTAATTAGTATTTCTATATTATAACTTGCAAATCATAAAATTATTGTTTATCATCTAACCTAAGATGACATAATACACTTAATACTGCATCTACCTTTCGTCATTATTAGTTGACTTATATTTATAAAAAATACAAAAAATGAAAGATACACAAATTTACAATCTGGTTAAGAAAGAAGAAAAAAGACAGAAGGAGGGAATTGAACTGATTCCGTCGGAGAATTATGCTTCCGCCCACGTGAGAGCGGTCTTATCTTCATATTTCGTTAATAAATATTCGGAGGGCTATCCGAAAAAAAGATATTATGGCGGCAATGAAAACGTTGATTCCGTGGAAATAATGGCCATTGAAAGAGCGAAGAAGCTTTTCAAAGTACCGTTTGCCAATGTTCAACCATACTCGGGAAGTCCGGCCAACTTAGCCGTCTGTCTGGCGACTCTGAAGCCGGGCGATACCTTAATGGGATTAGCTTTAATTGCCGGAGGACATCTAACTCATGGTCATACCGTTTCCGCATCAGGAGCCTATTACAAAAGTGTTCAATATACATTAAGGAGTAAAGATGTCTATAAAAAAGAAGATCTTTTCGATTATGATGAAATTAGACGTTTGGCAAAAGCGAATAAACCAAAGCTGATCTGGGTTGGTGCAACAGCTTATCCACTCAAATATAACTATAAAAAGTTCGCCGAAATTGCCGATGAAGTCGGTGCATTTCTTGTTGCCGACATCGCCCATGTTGCCGGGTTAATCGCCGGTGGAGTACATCCATCGCCCGTTCCTTACGTCCATGTCGTAACGACGACCACCCATAAGACGTTAAGAGGTCCACGTGGGGCGATGATTATGGTTACCGAAAAAGGACTAAAGAAAGATCCCGATCTTGGCGATAAGATTAACAAGGCGGTATTTCCCGGCCTTCAAGGAGGACCTCATGACAATCAGACTGCGGCAATAGCGGTAGCTCTTTATGAGGCAATGTCACCTTCGTTTAAGAAGTATGCGCGGCAGATTGTCATAAACTCAAAGGTTCTGGCGGATACTTTGGTAAAAGGAGGTCTGAAGTTAGTTGGTGGCGGTAGTGAAAATCATTTGATGTTGGTTAACTTGACCAATGTTTTGGGGGCGGGATCGGGGATTTTTGCTCAAAAGGCGCTTGATATGGTTGGATTGACCTTAAATAAAAACACCGTTCCCGATGAGACACTATCGCCTTTTTATCCGTCAGGGATAAGGCTGGGAACCGCCGCTTCGACAACGAGAGGGATGAAAGAGAAAGAAATGAAGCTTATCGGTAAAAAGATTTTAGAGATGATCGAATTGATGAAGCCTTATCGTCTTCCAACTGAAAAGTCGGAGCGAAAAGAGTATATTCAACGTTTTGAAAATGAAATGAAAAAAAACAGGAAAGTAAAAATAATTCGAGAAGAAGTACGGAAATTGGCGTTACGTTTTCCGATTCCTTGATGATTGCCGCAATCGTTTTCCAACCCGTTAACACGTTAACAAGCAACATACGTACATGTAGCACGTAACACGAAACATGTAACATTTGCCATCCCCCATCCCGCTTCCTCTCCCGTCAACCCGTTAACCCGTTAACCCGTTAACACGTTAACAAATGTAACATTTACCATCCGTCATCCCGCCTCCTCTCTCGTCATCCCGCCTCCTCTCTCGTCATCCCGCTCTCTTCCTTGTTATCCCGACGAAAGTCGGGATCCAGTCCAAGATTTTCCGGCGTCACTTACGACTTACCTTACCGTTCACTATCCACCAATCACCAGCCACTAATCGCTATCTCCATTTCAATTTGATTTTTAAAATTTTTTTAGTATCATGAGTTATGGCAAAAAAAGTTCAAAGAAAAAAAACTTCAAAAGTTAAGAAAATTTCCGTTGAAAAAGTGACCGAAAGAGTTGTTGCATCTTCAAAAAAAAGCGGTAACAAATTTGTTTTTAAAGCAGTTATCTTTGTTGTTGGCGTTTCTTTACTTGGTTTCTTATTCTTTAAATTTTTTCTTGTTGCTTCCGTAAACGGCAAGCTAATCAATCGTTTTGCGGTAGTAAGAGAGTTGGAAAAGCAAGGTGGACGAAATGTCACTCGATCGTTGATTTTAAAAAGCCTGATTAATCAAGAAGCAAAAAAGAGAAAGATAACGGTGTCAAAAAAGGAGTTGGATGCCGAGATTAAAAGAGTTGAAGCCAATGCCGAGGCGCAAGGGGCGACTCTTGATCTGTTGCTTAAACAGCAAGGAGTATCGAGAAAAGAGTTAGAGGAGCAGTTGACATTGCAGCTTCTTGTTTCAAAGATGATTGATAACAAGGTCGATGTCAGTGATAAGGAGGTAGAGGAGTATTTGGCCTACGATCAAAACGCTACAAAAGAACAAGCTAAAGAAGCGGTGAAGCAAGGCAAGCTTCAGGACAGGATGACATCATTTTTAACTAATCTTGAGACAAATGCCAAGATAAAGTACTTCTTTCAGTATTAATTTGACTATTTATCGCCTCCTTCATATCAACTGATGATATAATTTACCTATCTTGCGGAGTCATCTAACGGTAGGATGCGACTCTCTGAAAGTCGTCATCTTGGTTCGAATCCAAGCTCCGCAACAAAAAGAATATTTAAGAGGTTACTTTTGGTATAGTAAGAGCTATTATGGTAAACAACACATCCGCAAATATAGGTTTTGAACAGAAGTTGTGGGCAGCTGCAGATAAACTTCGTGGTCATATGGATCCTTCAGAATATAAACACGTTATTCTTGGTCTAATATTTCTTAAATACATATCTGATTCTTTTTCAGAAACTTATCATCTAATAAAGAGTGACCCAAATGCATATGATGGCGAGTGGGAAGACAAGGATGCCTATATGGGTCGCAATGTTTTCTGGGTTCCAACACAAGCAAGATGGGGGAGTATTAGACAAAATGCTAAGAAACCAGAGATTGGCAAGATAGTCGATGATGCTATGATTGCCATTGAGAAAGAGAATCCTAGTCTAAAGGGTGTTTTGCCAAAAAGCTATGCTCGACCAGAGTTGGATAAGTACAAATTAGGAGAGATAATTGATATTTTTAATACGCTAGGATTGGGTGATAAACAAGCGAAAACAAAAGATATTCTTGGTAGAGTCTATGAGTATTTTATCGGTAGATTTGCAAGCGCCGAAGGTAAGGGTGGAGGTGAATTTTATACTCCTGCATCCGTTGTAAAGCTTTTGGTAAGAATGATAGAGCCTTATAGAGGTCGAGTTTTTGATCCTTGTTGTGGTAGTGGAGGAA
Organism: Microgenomates bacterium UTCPR1; assembly: GCA_002050095.1. Taxonomy (GTDB): domain Bacteria; phylum Patescibacteriota; class Microgenomatia; order UBA1406; family GWC2-37-13; genus GWC2-37-13. The sequence goes on along the minus strand of MWSR01000016.1, from coordinate 12,804 downwards.
TGTTTGTTCAGAGTGAGAAGTTCGTAGAAGAGCGTGGGGGAAAAATTGGAGATATTGCCGTCTACGGTCAAGAGAGTAATCTTACCACGTGGAAGTTAGCTAAAATGAATATGGCTATTCGTGGTATTGAAGCCAATTTAGGAGAGACTAATGCCGATAGTTTTCATAACGATCAACATAAGGATTTGAAAGCAGATTTTATTTTAGCTAATCCTCCTTTTAATGACAGTGATTGGGGTGGTGAACGTTTGCGGGATGATGTGCGATGGAAGTATGGAGTGCCTCCAACTGGTAATGCCAACTATGCCTGGATTCAGCACTTCATCCATCATTTATCCCCCGCAGGTATCGCTGGTTTTGTTATGGCTAATGGAGCCTTGTCTTCTAATACTTCGGGTGAAGGGGTTATTCGAGAGAATATTATCAAAGCTGGCTTGGTTAACTGTGTCGTAGCTTTGCCTGACAAGTTGTTTTATACGACTGCAATTCCTGCCTCCTTATGGTTTGTCTCCCGAGATCGAAAAGATGAGGTTTTATTTATTGATGCTCGCAAGATGGGAACAATGGTTGACAGGAGACATCGCGAGTTAAAGGAGGAAGAGTTACAACAAATTTCTGAAACTTACCATAACTGGCGCAGTAAAAATGGTAAATACGAGGATGTCAAAGGTTTTTGCAAATCAGCCAAGATTAAAGAGATAGAGAAGAACGGTTATGTATTGACTCCAGGGCGCTACGTTGGAACTGATTTTGAAATGGAGGATGATGAGGTATTTGAGGAGAAGATGGAAAGATTAACAAAAGAGCTGTCGGAACAGTTCAAACAGTCAAAGGAGTTAGAGGTAAAAATCAGAGAAAATCTAAAAAAAGTGGGATTTGAAGTATGAAAAATAGGATAAAACAACTGGTTTTTATAGATGAGTCTGGCGATACTGGTAGAAAAATAAGTGAAGGTTCTAGCAGATTTTTTGTAATAGGTATGGTGATATTTGAAGATCATGATGAAGCTCTTGCTTGCGACCAAAGAATTGAACTTCTCAAGCGTGAGTTAAACAAAAGTAAAACTTTTGAATTCCATTTTCAAAACAACTCAGACAAAGTGCGTAGGTCTTTCTTAGAGTCAATCATACCGTACTCATTTATTTATTTTGCTGTAGTGATTGATAAAGACCCTAATAAATTAGTTGGTGATGGATTCAATGTCAAGGAGTCCTTTTATAAATACGCTTGTCACATGGTATTTAGTAATGCCAAGCCTTATTTAGACAATGCAATTGTCGTGTTAGATAAATCAGGTTCTCCTACTTTCCAGCATAGTCTCAAGAAGTATCTTAATCTAAGAACTAGTGATGGGGCAGATACTCGAAACAGGTTAATCAAAAAAATCAAACAACAACATTCTCACAGCAACAATTTGTTACAGATAGCAGATTATGTATCGGGGATAATCAATAGGAAGTATCAAAAAAAGAAAAATTGGCAGTCGTATCACAAACTTATTAGTTCAAAAGAAATGTTGGTGCAAAAATGGCCAAAATAAAACACAGCCCCTTACCTCTCAAGGAGGACGCTCTCCATGAAGGAGACTATTTGGGACTGTGTTAATTCCAACTTGAATTATAGCAGGATATTTACATATATGTCAAAACAAGTGCAAATGAAAAAAAGTCAAACAGAAATTGGAGATATTCCTGAGGGGTGGGAATTATTGCGTTTTGAGGACATTGCACAGTTAAGAAAAGAGGCCTATTTCCCTAGTGAGGATGAGATTTTGCCATACATCGGCTTAGAACATATCAATCAAGAAGCCCTTAGTTTGAATGGAATAGGTAGTTCATCAGAAACAATCAGTAACAAATTTAGATTTTATGAAAATGATATTTTGTTTGGAAAATTAAGACCGTATTTTAGAAAGGTATATAAAGCCCAGCTCAGTGGTATTTGCTCTACTGATATATGGGTTTTGAGGTCAAAAGAAAATAGTGATTCTGATTTTTTATTCTACTTTGTTGCAAATCGTGATTTCGTTAATTTGGCAACCTCTGGTAGTACTGGCACAAGAATGCCGCGGGCTAATTGGAATCAAATAAAGAAAACATCTTGGGCAATTCCAGAAATCTCTGAACAACAAACCATCGCCTCTATCCTCTCCTCCCTCGACGACAAAATAGAATTAAACCGCAAGATGAATAAGACGCTGGAGGAGATGGGCAAGGCGCTATTCAAGCGGTGGTTTGTGGATTTTGAATTCCCTGATGAAAACAGCAAACCATACAAATCGGCAGGGGGTGAGATGGTGGAGAGTGAGTTAGGGATGATACCTAGGGGGTGGGAGGTAATTAAATTAAGAAATGTTGTTCAATATTATATTGGTGGTGGTTGGGGTAAGGAAGAAAAAGACAAGACTTTTAATACGCCGGCCTATGTGATAAGGGGTACTGACATACCACAAATAGAGCAAGGTGATGTTTCTACTGTCCCACTGAGGTTTCATAAAGCATCAAACTTTGAATCAAGAGAATTAAATTTCCTTGACATTATCATTGAGGTTTCAGGGGGGAGTAAGAGACAGCCTGTCGGTCGTACAACCTTGGTCAATAAGAGTTTAATTGAAATGTTCGAAAATAAATCTATTTGTGCAAGTTTTTGTAAGTTAATCCGTATTAATAATAAAATTTTCAACTCTTACTTAGCTTATTGGAAAATCAAACTTCTTTATGAAACTGACGATATTTACCGATATCAGGAGCAATCAACAGGAATCAGCAATTTCAAATTTGAGTACTTCCTTGATGATCTCAAAATATTAAAGCCCACTAGAGGTGTAAATGAAAAATCAAGAATCTTATTTGAAAATTTGCATGACCAAATTACTAAAAATGGAGAAGAAAACAGGATACTATCAAGGATTAGAGACGAACTTTTACCAAGACTTATGAGTGGGAGGTTGAGAGTATGAGGCGGTTAGCGTTTGGTGACAAATTAAAGGCGTCAATAAGACCATTAGAACATCCAGCCTTTGTAACTCATGCAAATTATTTGAAGTACATGAGCAATCAGTCGTTAAGACTCGAGCTTACTTGTGAGTTAAATATCACTAAACGGATTAGTCAAGATAAAAGAGTAGCTCAAAAGGTAAAGCTTATTGAGCTAACACTAGAGAATCTTAGAGGGGAAAAAAATAATATTGACAAGTACCCAGACTATGCTGTGATCTGCGTTTCATGGATTCCTGTTAAGTCCTATTACTTATTTTTTAATTTATTGCTTCTAATCCAGTACTTAAAATCTGCCAGAGATACAGATTTAACGATTACCCACTCAGGACTAGTTGAAAGTTTTCGAAATTCTCTTGAATGTGGAGAATTCAAATTCAATAATAAAAATTATAATTCTATCCATTCTGTTGCAGACACTTGGTCATGGACTATTCCAAAGTCTGAAAATGTTAAAAGACGTACGGCTGATGAAAATCTAAGGTTCAAGCAAATAATTAAAAAGCTAGTTTTATATAAAACTGATGACTTCAAAAGATATAAAAAAATTAGAAGACTGGCTGGAAAAACTAAATTAGAATTTTCACAGAAAAAAGTTAACCTTTGTGAGTTTTTATATTGGTATAGAATAAAAGCAAACTATAGAGATATGGAGTTTATTGATAATGGAGTTGATGTTGAAGAATTTGTAAGTTTCTATACTGATTACTATCAACTATCAATAAATCTTTATAAGGCGATGAAAGAATGTATTAATATTTTGTCTCAAGCAAGGTTTGGAAAAAATTTACTGGTGGCCTAGTATGACTAAAGATACAGAACCAATTTTTGAACTGATAACACTGGAATTATTTAAAAGATTAAATCTTATTAAGGAACAAAAGTCAGATAAATCATTTTTACTAAAATTAATGAATGGTAAAATATGAATATGAAAAACAGGACATTCTTAGAAGACCTATTCCAATCAATTGGTTTTATTGCAGCAATAATGATTGCTTTGTCACAATACTTTTTGAGTAGCAATTTTTCTTTGCTCTTTGCACAAAGATCTGAGTTTTTTAATATTTCTAATATAATCACCATTGTTTTAACTTTTTTAATTGTCCTTGGAACGTATGTGAATAGACATAATATTGATGTAAAAATATATCCAAACACAAAAAAGAGAGATCATTATTGGAAGCAACAAAGACAACAAAATGATAAACAATCTCAACAACCAATAGCTGGACAAGTGACCGCAAGTACAACATCTAATGCTCGTAATGATAAAGATATAGTTGATGAGCCTTGGGGTTTCACAATCTATCAATCAGCTTTTATATCTGTCTTGGGATGCATAATCATGTTTATATTACTTTTAATGAGTCAAAACATTTTATGTACAGCAATTACCTATGTAGCGATGGTATGTCTGGCTGTTTTTCCATTATCTGTATTTTCGATAAAAATATATTTGGCAAGAGAATATGAAAATAGACGAGAGCGAATTTATTCAGAAACTCTCAACAAGATTAATATGTATTTTGCTGGCAAAGTAAGTATTAAGCTGGAACTTACAGATCGCACTAATTGGATGTATCCTATTAGAACTATATTATTAGAGCATAACAACAAGATGTATGTTGTAAAGACAGATGCAAATAATCCAAATGATTACTTTGACATTAGTGAACATAAAGAAGAAAAAGTGAAAGAGAATAAAAAAAAGAAATGAAATACACAGAAACAAATTTAGCACTCACAATGCTGGAATTGTTTGGAAGGTTAAATATTATTAAGAAATATGAGCCAAACAAATTCATTTTTGCCGAGGCTTATGAGTGGAAGATCAAAATAAACATATATGAAAATAACTGATGTATCCATTGAAAACTATAAGAGCATAAGCAAACTTCATTTCAAACCAAATGAAGGCTTGAATGCTTTCATAGGTGAAAATAGTGCTGGAAAAAGTAATATTTTGAATGCAATTTATTGGTTGTTAGGACCTGTTTATCCATCCTTCAATTCAACTCAAACAGAAGATCGCTATTTAGGAAATCTTGATAATAAAATTAAGATTCAATTGACTTTTGACGATGGGAAGACTCTAGAACTAGCTGAAGAATGGCGCGACCATAGAGGAGAAATAAAAATTGGGTTAAATCTTGGAGGAGGGTACATCAAAGATGAAGTCAGAAAAGAATATTGTTCTGGATTTTTAGGAGTAGATAGGCAAATTAATGACTATATGCCTTCTAATAAATGGAGTCTTGTAGGAAGAATTTTACAACAAATTAACGAACAGTTTAAATCAGAGTCATTAGAAGATGGAACCTTAAAATCTGACAAGCTCAAGGATGAGTTAAAACGAGTTAGAGACGAATTGTTATTTTCAGTTAAAGATGCAGATGGTAATGAAACAATGAAAAAATTTATTACGATTCTTCAGGAAGAAAGCGCAAAGCAACTAAACAAATTACCTTCTGAATTTAAAGTGGATTTGAATCTCTACGATCCTTGGAACTTCTATCGCACACTTCAAATACTGGTTCACGAACCTGACACTAGCTTAGATTTTAGAGCGTCTACACTAGGCATGGGGATGCAAGCTTCAATTTCTATTGCAGTATTAAAAGCTTATTCTGAAATTAACCTTAATAACAAAACACCAATTTTTATTGATGAGCCTGAACTGTTTCTTCATCCTCAAGCTCAACGCAATTTTTATCGGATATTAAGAAAGCTTGCTGAATCTGGAACTCAAGTATTTTACACAACGCATTCTCCGAATTTTCTTTCAGCAGGCCACTTTGATGAAATTTTTCTTGTCTGCAAACCAAAAGATAATGGTACTAACTTGCTTCAAGCCGAAGTCGACAGGTTTATTAAGGACTTAAAAATTCGAACCAATACAGATACGGATGAACAAACTCTACTTACGCATTACAGAAATGCATGTGATGAAACAGGAGATTCACAGAAGGCAAATGAGGCCTTCTTTGCTAACAAGATAATACTTGTAGAAGGAAGTTCTGAGAGTCTCGCTTTACCTTACCTCTTTGACCTCTTTGAATTTGACTATATCAAGGAAGGTATCACAATTGTCAGATGTGGAAGTAAAAATGAATTAGATAGATTTTATCGTCTTTATAGTGAGTTTGGCATACCTTGCTATGTCATATTTGATGGTGACAGACACTTAGATTCGACAAGCGAAAAAGATGTCAATATTGGTAAAAATAGAGAGTTATTTCGATTATTAAACGAGGATCTTAATTCAGATTATCCAGATGGACAGGTGAAAGATCGATACCTTGGATTTGAAGATGAATTTGAACAAACTTTAGGATTTACGGTTCCGCAAGACTGCAAGGGCTTGTCATTATACTTGATGATAAAGAGACAAATTACTAATAAGGAGTCTATTCCTTATTGGATTAAAGATGTGGTCGAAAAAATTAATGCGCTCAAAAGAAATAATGTTAAAAGTTGCTTATTAGATAGTGAACCAGAAATGCAATCAAATGAAGATATGCCATTTTAAAAATGACTAAATACACAGAATCAACCTTAGAGATGGCGGCGCTTGAGTGGTTTGGGGAGCTTGGATATACGATCAAGTATGGGCCTGATATATCGCCAGAAATGAATGTGGCAGATCAGCCCTCCTTCACCGAGGCTACGGTAAGTAAAGAGCGCGAATCGTATGCAGATGTAATTCTTGAAGATAGATTGAAAGAAGCAATAGATAAATTCAACCCTGATATTCCCGAAGATGCTAAGGAAGATGCACTAAAGAAGGTTTTACATGTGGCTCATCTTACTCCTAACTTAACCGCCAACAATAAGGCTTTTCATTCATATTTGCGAGACGGAGTAGATGTTGAATATATGAGGGATGATGGGACTGTTGCAGGTGATAAAGCTCGCATTGTTGATTTTGAAAATATTGAGAATAATGATTTTTTGGCAGTAAACCAGTTTACAATAGTAGAGCAAAATAACAATCGTCGTCCAGATGTAATTATTTTTATAAACGGCTTACCGGTTGTAGTTATTGAGCTAAAAAATCCAGGTGATGAGAAGGCTACGGTCAAGGGTGCTTTTAATCAAATCCAAATATACAAAAAAGATATACCAACTCTCTTTGCCTACAACGAACTTATTGTTATTTCTGATGGAAACGAGGCTCGAGTAGGGACTATATCTGCAAACTGGGAGTGGTTTACTAGATGGAGAACAATTGACGGAAAAGAACTAGCACCCAGCACTTTACCACAGTTAGAGGTAATGCTTAAAGGGATTTTTAATAGATCACGATTACTTGATCTTATCTCAAACTTTATCGTCTTTGAGGTTGACTCAACCAGAGGCCAGGGTAATGAAAAAATAGTCAAAAAAGCTGGTGCTTATCACCAATATTTTGCTACCAACAAGGCAGTTGAAAGTACGGTCAGAGCTACCCAAGAGGCGGGAGATAGGAGAGGAGGAGTGGTATGGCACACACAAGGATCAGGCAAAAGTCTAACAATGGCATTTTATGCAGGAAAAATAATTCAGAAGTTAAATAATCCTACATTGGTTATTTTGACTGATAGAAACGATTTAGATAATCAACTTTTTGGGACGTTCTCCAGATGTATGGATCTACTTCGACAAACACCAAGACAAGCTAATGATAGACGCGAATTACAGGAACTTTTAAAGGTTGCATCAGGCGGCGTGATATTTACAACAATTCAAAAATTCCTACCCAGTGACTCTAATAAAACCTATCCAATGTTATCAGATAGGAAAAATATCGTTGTCATTGCAGACGAAGCTCATAGAAGTCAGTACGAATTTATCAGTGGATTTGCCAAACATATGAGGGATGCTCTACCCAACGCCTCATTTATTGGGTTTACTGGTACCCCTGTTGAGCTCACAGATAGAAATACGAAAGCGGTTTTTGGAGAATATATTGATGTCTATGATGTCACTCGCGCAGTTGAAGATCATGCTACAGTGCCGATTTATTATGAAGGCAGACTTGCGCGCATTGGGCTAGCAAAGAAGGAGCAACCAAGAATTGATCCTGAATTTGAAGAGTTGACGGAAGGCGAGGAAGTGGAGCGAAAAGAAAAATTGAAAAGTAGATGGGCAAGACTGGAAATGATGGTGGGATCAGAAAAACGTATCAGATTAATTGCAAAAGACTTAGTTGAGCATTTTGAAAACAGAATTAGTGTTACTAAAGGTAAGGGAATGATTGTTGCAATGAGTCGTAGGATTGCGGTTGAACTATACAATGAAATAGTTAAACTTCGCCCGCAATGGCATGATCCAAGTGACAGTAAAGGGTTTATAAAAGTGGTTATGACCGGCAGTGCTGCAGATCCTCTCGACTTTCAACCTCATATTCGTCCTAAGCAAAAACTTGATCAGATGGCTCGACGGATGAAGAATCCTGATGACAAACTAAAACTTGTTATAGTTCGCGATATGTGGTTGACTGGTTTTGACGTTCCTTCACTTCACACGATGTACATTGATAAGCCTATGCGAGGGCATGGTTTGATGCAGGCAATTGCTCGTGTTAATAGAGTTTACAAAGACAAACAAGGCGGTTTAATAGTTGACTATATTGGTATAGCTCCTGAATTAAAAGAAGCGCTTTCTTACTATTCAAAATCTGATAGACAGGAAACTGCCATTCCTCAAGATGAAACTGTGTCAGTTATGCTTGAGAAATACGAAGTAGTCAAAGAGATGTATCATGGATTTGATTATAAAAATTACTTCAGCAGTTCACCTTCCGAGCGGACCAAAACCATCTCATCTGCGACTGATTTTATCTTGGGTATTCCCAATGGTAAGAGACGATATTTTAAAGCAGTATCGGAGCTGTCGAAGGCATTCTCGCTAGCTGTACCACACGATAAAGCAATTGAGATCCGAGACGAAGTTGGATTCTTTCAGATTGTCAGAAGTGGGATAATAAAGATGGAATCTTACGAGGGGGGCCCGACTGATGAAGAATATGATATGGCGATTAGGCAGATAATCTCATCAGCGGTTACAACAGATACGGTTATTGATATTTATTCGGCTGCAGGTATTAAATCTCCTGATATTTCTATCTTTTCAGAGGAGTTTTTAGAGGAGGTAAATAATATGAAGCATAAGAATGTGGCGATGGAACTTTTGAAGAAACTACTCAACGATGAACTACGAACTATGACAAAAACAAATCTAGTCAAATCGAGGTCGTTTGCAAAAATGCTTGAGGAGACAATCCGAAAATATCAAAATAGAACTATTGAAGCTACACAGGTAATCATAGAGTTACTAGAGCTTGCAAAAAAAATTAAGTCAGAACGAGAAAAAGGAAATAATCTTGGATTGACGAGTGATGAAGTGGCTTTTTACGATGCTCTTGCAAACAACGAAAGTGCAGTACGTGAGTTGGGAGATGAAACACTCAAGGCAATGGCTAGAGAATTGGTAGATATGCTTCGAAAGAACACCACTGTTGACTGGACAATTAGGGAGAGTGTCCAAGCAAAGCTGAGAGTGTATATAAAACGATTACTAAAGAGATACAAATATCCACCTGATAAACAAGAAGGAGCAACAAAGGTTGTGTTAGAACAGGCGGAATTGTTGGCTAAAGATTGGACAGGAGATAAATAGTATTTAGTTTGATTTTTTACTACTTAACTCAATCACTAATATAATTCAATTTATAAAAGAAAAAAGAAACAAGATAATATTTGAAAAATAAAAAACTTTTATTTTATGAATAAGCCTGATTTTACTTTAGAGAAAATTAAGTATTCTACAGATTCACCTACTTTTCAAAAGGCTATTAAGTTATATGAGTCAGGAAAAGTCACACAGGTTGAAGAGCATATAAGATCATATACGGCAGTTGTCATTGGAACAGAACCATATCATGTTTTTGTTGAAGATAGGAGACATGATTACGGACATTGCGACTGTTATTTAGGACAAAGGGATGTTTTATGCAAACATATGGTTGCTTTAGCAATATATGTTGTCAAAAACGGTGAACCGTTAACAGAGGAAGACAAAAAGCAATTTACCGCACCGATTTGTAGCGGTAAAACTGGTATTCTTAATGATTCAGTCTTGCATGAGACAAAAAAGGCAATTTCTAAGGCAGTAAGTTATATAAAACCATATAATGGCCCTTCTCGGACCTGGTTTTATTATCAAAATTCCTTATCTGAAGGATGTAATAGACTATCTACAATCATTTCTATATTACCGGTGAGCGAGCAGTCAGCTAGTTTAATTGTTGATTTGCTACTCCGACTTGATAAAAAACTGTCAATAGGTGGAGTTGATGATTCCGAGGGTACAGTTGGAGAGTTTATGGAAAAAACCGTTGAAGTACTTTTGGATTTTTATAAATTGGATCAAAACTGTATAAGGTCATTTAAAAAACTTAAGAATCGAGAAACTTGTTTTGATTGGGAAAAGCCACTTTTAGATTTAACTAGACTTAACTAACTTGAATTACTTTTATATTTTATAGAGCAAATTAAAGTGGAAAATAAAGATAGTTATACCTACAAGCAGTATTTGTGGAGGAAGGAATATTTTAAGAAGGAGAGTTTAGCGTTTACTTTAGTTCTATTTATTGGCATAGTTTTTTCTTTGTTCATTTTTTTTATTAAAAATAATTTTCTATATGGAGTTGTCACTCTAGTTTTAACTATACCGTTTATTTTCTCTTTATATAAATATCTCATTAAAGACAATTTGAAGACGAGAGCGAGGAACTATCATACTTGGGGAGTTGGTGCTGGTGCAGAATTAAATGTTAGTCAAAGTCTTTATGAATTAGGAGAAGATTATAAAATTGTTTCAGATTTTCAAACAGGTCGAGGAAATATCGACTTTATCGTCATTGGTCCGAAAGGAGTTTTTACAATAGAGGTTAAAGCTGAAAAAGGATTAGTCAGTTATCAAGAAGATAAGTTATTGATTAACGGTAAGCCGATAATGAAGGATTACATTAAACAAACACTCGCCGAATCATTATTTTTATCTGATTTATTGGGAAAGCTGTTTAGGAAAAAATATTTTGTTACCGGAATTTTAGAGTTCCCTTTTGGCAGGATTGATACGAATACTATCCATGGTCAGATAAATAACATTTGGATTGGTGCATATAAATTTCATGAGTATGCTATAAATAAATCAAAAACTTATCTATCTAAAGAAGAGGTGGAAATGATTCATTTATATTTGAAGAATATTAATTTAAAAGAAGGGAAGAACAAAGAGAGTGGTATTATTGTTAAATAGAAATTTTATGAAAGCTGTAGATATTTCACTGCTGGATCAGGAAGGGAAAACTCAAAAGTTGTCGATTATAGAGGTAAATGGGTAGTTTTGTATTATTAACCAAAAGATGATACGCCTGGATGTACAAAAGAGGCTTGTGGTTTTAGAGATTTAACACGGGAGTTTAAGAAAAAATAAATTAAGGAAATATTGTTAAGAAGTTTGAGAAAGTTGATCCCTTGACTCATCCGAGTGAGATACTTAGAGAGATTGAATTTTCCTAACGTCTTCATTCATCTGATTAATCAATTCTTCTTCATTTTTCACAGTAATAGGATCTCTTATAAACTGACCTATTTTAAACTCCACCTTCTCGCCATAGATACTTTGTGAAAAATCAAAGATGTTTACTTCTAAAATATATCTCTCTAATCTATTAATAGTTCTTGGTCCAAAATAAAGAGCTCCTAAGTATTTTTTATCTTTATACTTCACTTTACAAGAATAAACGCCTTCTTTTAGTTTATCTATAAATGGAGTAGGATTAAGGTTAATTGTTGGAAAACCAAGTTTTTTTCCTCCCCCTTTCCCATGAACAACGATATCGGTGTGCCAGGCATTAGCCATTTTTCAACTTTGCAATTTTATAGATTGAGAGCATTACTAAAAACGCTCCAAGTAGTTGAGTGGCGGAAAGAGTGTTTTTAAAATAAAAATAGTCAACAAAAATTGCTGTTGTTGGAAAGGTCAGCTCGTAGATGGCGCTTTTTTTGGCTTGAACTTTTTTAAGACCGAAGTAGTAGATGAGTTGAGCAACAAGTCCGGTTGAGAGAACGATTACGAAAAGAGACTTCCAGTTGGAGATAGACAGTTTCAGGATTTCATCTGTTTTTCCGGAAAGGAGGATAACAAGATAGGCAAATATCGGTGAGATAACAAATCTTAAATACGTTGCCATTTTAGAGCTAATTTTTTTTAAAAATATTTTGGAAAAAGAAGTCGACATCGCCCACATCATTCCGGCAAGAAGAGCAAAAACGGCCGCGATGATCGTTCCCTGACCTGTATGCAAATTCACTTTCAGATCCTTGAAAGTAACAAGATATGATGAAGCGATCGCCAAGATCGCCCAGGGAACAAAACCTTTTTTTATCTTTTCTTTTAATACTAAATAAGCGGTTGAAATTGCCCAGATTGGTTGAAGTTGCTGAAGCAAGACAACAACAGAAAACTGAATGTAGTTTACCTTTCCAAGAGCAGCGGTATAAAAGATCGTTCCCAAAGCACCCGAAAAAAGACAGACGGCAAAGACGGCCAACCACTCTTTGCGGTTAAGTTTCTTAAGCTCTCTCAAGTTTTTAATGACAAATGGAGTAAGGACGACCGCTCCTAAAACGTGTTCCCAAAAGACGACGATTGACGGCTGAAGATTAAATAGACCGCGGCGAACAATACCGTCCAATCCCCAAAGTAAAGCTCCAATCATTACGTAAAACATAGATAAAAAAGAATTAGTAAATTG
>MWSR01000090.1 GCA_002050095.1 Microgenomates bacterium UTCPR1 | reverse complement strand
TGAAAACATCATCTCAAATCCCGACGTTAGAAATCCTTACCAAGTGCCCTTGGTCCTTGAAGATCAAAACCTTAGTGAGAGGGTGCTTAGAAAGTTGAATCTTCCGATTAGAAAACCTAAATTGGATCGCTGGATAAAATTTGTTGAATCCATATATGTTAAAAAAGACAAAACGTTGAATATTGCCATAGTCGGAAAGTATTTCGGCACCGGAGACTATGAGCTTCGTGATTCCTACGCTGCCTTACTTGACGCACTGGATCATGCTTCTTGGCAGGTGAAGGTTAGCTTGAATCTTAACTGGATCAATAGTGAAAAAGTGGAAAAAGAGGGAGTTTCGATTTTTGGCAGACCCGACGGATTAATCGTTCCGATAGGATGGGGGCCAAGAGGGGTCGAAGGAAAGATCTCATCGGCCGAATTTAGCCGCAAAGAGAAGATTCCGTATCTTGGTCTATGTTATGGTATGCAGCTTGCGGCAGTAGAGTTTGCGAGAAATGTCATAGGACTTAAAGGAGCAAACTCAACCGAAGTCGATAATAAAACCAAGTACCCGATCATCCACAGCATTCCCTTCGACCCGAAATATCAAAGAATTAAGGGGGACGGTACAAGTATGAGGCTTGGAACTTTTGAGTGTTTGATTAAAAAAGACAGTCTTGCTTATTCGATTTATAATTCGGGTCGAGTCTTTGAGCGACACCGCCATCGTTTTGAATTTAATAACCGATATCGAGATCTTCTGGAAAAGGGAGGGTTAGTTGTGTCTGGCACAAGCCCCGATAATTTTTTTGTTGAAGTGATTGAGCTTCCCAAATCTGTCCATCCTTTCTTTTTTGCAACACAAGGCCATCCGGAATATAAAAGTAGACCAATGAAGCCTCATCCTGTTTTTATTTCTTTTCTTGAGGCTTGTAAAAGACGGCAGTCTAAGCTATAATGAAATTCTAAATTTTATAAATATGGCAAATTTTTTAAAGTACAAAGAAAAACAGTTTCGGGTAGGCGATACCCTTTCGGTCCATTATAAGATTAAGGACGGAGATCGAGAGAGAGTACAGTTATTTAAAGGTATTTTAATTAAAGTCAGAGGTGAAACACCCGAGACGAAGATGTTCACGGTGAGGAGAGTCACCAAAGAAGGTAAGGGTATCGAGAGAATTATCCCTGTCATGTCACGAAATATCAGCGATATCGTCCTGATTAAAAAAACTACTTATACAAAGGCAAAAGCTTACTTTTTGCAAGGACTTTCCGATCAGGAACTGCGTAAAAAACTTTACCAAACAAAAAAAAGTAAAAAAAGCAAATGAACCTGTATCCAAGGTCGCTTGGGAAAATAGGAGAACAGAAAGCTTCAGTCTATCTTAAAGAAAAGGGTTACTCGGTTATCCATAAAAATTTCAGATCTCGTTTAGGTGAAATTGATATCGTCGCCAAAAAAGACATGACGATCTATTTCGTCGAAGTCAAATTAAGAACCAATTTGAGTAAAGGTCAACCATATGAGGCCGTGACCAAAATAAAGTTAAGTCATCTTAAAAGAGCTGCCCAGTATTTTTTATTAAAGTATCCTTTTAAAGGTTATAAATACAGGCTATCGGTTATATCGATCTTATCAAACGAGGAAGGAGATAAGATAAAATTTTATGATACTATTTATTAAACGATTATTTTTTAGTATATTGAAATTGAAGTTATAAGTTACCATAAGTAAAGGGGGTGATAAAGTTATGGTCGAGGTTGTTAACTTGGTTCTGATGGATTTCTTTAGAGGTATAGGAGTATTTTTGCCTCATTTAATTGGCGGTCTGTTGATTCTTATTGTCGGATTTTTAATAGGTAGTATCGTCAAGCATATCCTGTTGACGCTCTTTTCCTTCCTAAAGGTCGATGAGCTCACCTATAAAGCAAAACTGTTAGGAAAAGGTCAGCTAAAGATCTGGGTAGAGGTTATTACCGAAATTTTCAAATGGATGCTCATTATCGTTTTTCTTATCCCGACACTCGAAGTATGGGGGCTGTCGAAAGCTACAATTGTCCTTAATCAGTTCTTGTTTTATCTACCAAATGTCGTCGTCGCCGTAGTGATTTCTTTTGTCGGACTACTTGCTGCGAATCTTGGTTCTGATCTGGTTAGACATAGCGTTAAATCGATGGGTTCGGCATCGGCAAACGGTTTGGGAGTATTTACCAAATGGTCAATAAACTTCTTTACCGTACTGATAGTCCTTAATCAATTAGGCGTTGCTCAAGATCTAGTAAGGATACTGTTTACAGGTATCGTTGTTATGCTGGCTCTAGCCGGCGGATTAGCTTTTGGACTGGGAGGAAAAGATGTTGCTAAGGAACTTTTGGAAGGGTTAAAAAAGAAGCTTGAGAGTTGAGTAGAGGCCTTTTTCTATAACATAAATCGGGACACAATCCGAGGGTTCTTTATGTTGTTTTAACGGGTATTCGTTTGATATAATTATTTTGTCAGCATGGTCCCGTCGTCTAGCGGCCTAGGACATCTGGTTTTCAGCCAGAGAATCAGGGGTTCGAATCCCCTCGGGATCACAAGAAGCGTAACAAAAACGGTTGGTTTCAGTTAGAAATAGAGCGGTAGATTAACCCGCTCTTTTTTTGTCATCTGCACCCCTGTCTTACCTTTAAGATAGCGGAATTTAAGGCGACAATCTGTGAATTTAGTGAATCTTCTTTTTAGGATGTAACCATTGAACCAAAGTCTTGCGTATTCTATTGTCTGAAACGATCTTAACTTCTGTAATCTTGCTTCAAGATGAGAATTTAATCCTTCAATAATGTTTGTTGTTAAAGGAGCTTGTGAAATATTACGGTAAGCCAAAAGCTCTGCCTTGTATTTTTCAATATTTGTTAGTATTTGTAAACATAAATTATCATTACTGTAATCTCGATAAAGTGCCCATAGCCAACGATTAAAAGTTTCATCAGATAATTTGTTTGATGAATCAAGAATTGATTCAATTTTCCTCATAAAAGGTTTGTAAAATTTATCTGATCGAATATGAAGATCTCGTCTTATGTTTTCTTTGAAGTGATTGTAACAGGTTTGAATTTTAACAGCTGGGAAATGGCGTCTTGCTGCCATTTTGAGGTTAATATTATCATCACAGACAACCAGCTTGGGATGATGATTAATTAACCTAAAATTAAAGAAGAATTTACTCCAATTCTGGTAACTTTCACTTGGGGCTATTGTAAATACCGGTATATCGTGTCTGAAGTAATCAACTCCCCAAAGTAACACCCAGTTGTATTTTGACTCTGCGACATTGAAGTATTTACCATCAAAGACAAAGATATGCGAAAACCTACTACAATAGTTGAAAGTAAACTGATTGTTATTGGGTAACTTTTTAAGCTCCTCCTGACAGATTCTCCATATCCTCATATGAGACATTCCATACTTATTAGCTAAGCTTCTAAAAGATAGCCCGTCTAAATGATCATAAAGAATTGATTTCTTATCAATAAAGTAAGGATCAATGGAAAAACCTTTTTTACATATCTTACAAAACAATCTAATTATTCTTTTTCTATATCCATAACGGATAACTGAGGAGGTGGTCAAACATCTTGGGCACTTATATTTTTTCATATGCCCTATCTATATATGGTTTATACTATCATTACAAGTAGAAGTTACAAATTTACCAACCGAATTTGTTACGGTGCCTATTAAAGAGGGATGATATACTTTAGTCATGGACAATAACTTTCTTCTCTCCGTCGTGATACCGGTATTTAATGAACAGGACAACGTCAAACCGTTTATCGACGCCCTTACTTTAGCAATTAAAAAGTATAACTACGAGATAATCTTTGTTGACGACGGCTCCAAAGATAAAACGGCAGCAAAAGTCAAACAGTATGCCGGAAAAAATAACAGAATCAAGCTAATTGGTTTCTATCGTAACTTTGGTCATCAGATGGCTCTTTCGGCCGGTTACGAAGCCTCTCTTGGAGATGCGGTGATAACTATCGATGCCGATCTTCAAGATCCGCCGGAAATAATCCCCCAGATGATAGAAAAATGGCAAAACGGCATAAAAGTAGTCTATGCAAAAAGGAAAGAAAGGCGTGGTGAAAGTTATTTCAAACTTTTGACGGCATCCGTTTTTTATCAATTGATAAATATGCTTTCGGATACTCCTATTCCTATGGATGTTGGAGATTTTAGACTCCTTGATCGAACAGTGGTTGACTATCTTAAAAACTTAAAAGAAACCCCATCCTTTTTCAGAGGACTTGTATCATGGCCCGGATTTCCAACCGACTATATCTATTTTTCTCGGAAAAAAAGACTAACAGGAAAGACACACTATGGTTTTTTCAAAATGATTAATTTCGCTTTGGATGGGATAATGTCATTTTCCGTAAAACCATTAAGGCTATCTACATACTTTGGTTTTCTGTCGGGACTGACAGGATTTTTGGGTATTCTATATAAGATAGTTGAAAGACTACTTCATCCCGATCAATTCACGGTTGGATGGACGGGGCTTTTTACGGCCATAATGTTCCTGGGGGGGATTCAATTGATTACTATCGGGATTATTGGTGAGTATATTGGTAAAATATATCAGGAGATTCAGAATCGACCAAGATATCTGATAAAAGAAAAAGTTAATTTTTCCTGATTTGCTGTAAACGAACAATGAAAAAAGTCGGCATCGCTTTAATTATGATCGGATTAGCGCTTCTTGTTTTTTTCTTTTTTAATTTTATTAAAGAAAAAAATAAAATTATTTCTCCCATTCCTGAAGAGCAAGGAGTTAAGGTAATCTTTGTTACCCCTCGTCAAGAACAGAAATAATTTCGATGAAACGATTTATAACTTATTATGTGAGCTTGATTGCCTTACGGTTTGGCTTCCAAAGTGAACTTAAAAATGTCGCCGTTACCCCCAAGAAAGATAATGTCAATAATTTTTAAAAATAAAAAGGAAGAAATAAATAAGATAAAGCCTATTAAAGCATAGCGAAGAGTCCCTTGGGCTTTTTTTATCTTCTCGGCATTACCCAAAGAGGTTAGATAGGAAAAGGATCCAATGACAAACATAATAAAGAGTACAAGAACAATAAATGCGGAAGACATTATTAAGATATTGCTAAAAATAGACTCAAAACATTTTAGGGTAGGTATTCCATCAAGGACACACTCTCCCCATTCGACAAGTTCCTGTGCGTAGACGGTCATTTTTTATTCAATTAGTTTTGGAAAAGTAATTTCTTGACTTATCCCAAGACCGATTCCAAGCATCTGTTCGATTACTCCGACTATTGCCAGAACGGCAAAAATCAAAATAACACCGATTAAGGCCGCTTGAATCTTTTCCCTCGCCTTATCGACATTTTCTTTGTTCCCTCCCGAAGTAATCCACGATAGAGCACCAAGAAGAAGATACAAAAGTGCGACCAAACCGCCAACAACAAAGAAAATCCTTATTAGAAAAGTCAATACCTTACCGAATCCGGGAATACTAAAGCCTGGTGAAATTAAACCAACAGGCACATTACCAGTTGAATTGTCAGCTAACAATACCGCTTTGTTAAGAAAATCCATACGATAATGATAACCGAGTACTTTTTTATTGTCAAGACTATCAGCTAATCGTCAAATGATCTAAACTGTAAGGCCTCGGCGACGGCAGCCGAGCCGATTTTTTCTTTCCCAAGAAGGTCGGTTATCGTCTGGGCGATTTTAATCGTCTTAAAATAACTTCTTGCGGACAAAGACAACCGTGATATTGCTTGTTTAAGAAGTGTTTCCGCATCTTTTTCCAGACAACAAAATTTTTTAATTTCTGTCGGCCCCATTTCACCATTGGTTAAGATCTTAAGGCCGATAAACCTTTTCATTTGAATTTTTCGCGCCTGTACAACTCTTTTTCTGATCACTTCGCTTGTTTCCGCCAATGATTTATCTGTTAATTCATCTTCCAGTACCGGCGGGACATCAACGTGCAGGTCGATTCGATCAAGAAGCGGTCCCGACAATCTCTTTTTATAACGCAAAACCGATCCCGGTAAACAACGGCAAGCTCTATTTGGATGACCAAGATATCCGCAAGGGCAAGGATTACTTGCCGCCAATAACAAAAAACGGCATGGAAAAGTCAAGCTGCCTTGAGCACGTGACACAGTTATCTGGCCGTCTTCCAAGGGCTGCCTTAACGACTCAAGTACCGATCTTGGAAACTCGGAAAACTCATCCAAAAACAAAACTCCCCGATGAGCCAAAGAGACTTCTCCCGGAGAAGGGTTTGTTCCTCCGCCGACAAGACCTATTCTTGAAGTTGTATGGTGAGGTGAGCGAAACGGTCTTTCGGAAATAAAATATGTTTCTCTAAGCAACCCGGCGATTGAATAGATCTTCGTCACTTCCAATATTTCCTCATCTTCCATCTTAGGAAGAATCGATGGAAAAGCTTTTGAAAGTAAGGTTTTTCCTGTTCCCGGCGGACCTTTAAATATAATGTTATGGAATCCGGCAGCGGCAATTTCGCAAGCTCTCTTTGCCGTCATCTGACCTTTTATATTTTCAAATAAAAAATTGCCTGTCGGTTTTTTGTCTTCATTAAATTCTTTATGAGGATATTGAGTAATCAATATTTCGTTGTTAAGGTGAAGCACGAGATCCGACAACCTGTCAACCGGCAGTATGGTAATACCATCAACCAAAGACGATTCATTAGCATTTTCAAAAGGAACATAGATATATTCAAATTTATTTTTCTTTGCCATCAAAGTCACAGGAAGAACCCCGGGAATCCTTCTTACCTTTCCTTCAAGTGAAAGTTCGCCTAAAAACAAGCTTTTTTTGAGCGTTTCTTTATTTAACATGCCCGCAGCCGCCAAAATCCCAACCGCAATCGGAAGATCAAAAGCGGACCCGACTTTTTGAATATCGGCCGGCGCCAAGTTGACTGTTAATCTCGTATCGGGCATTTCAAACGAAGTGTTAATAATTGCCGCCCTCACCCTTTCCTTTGCTTCATCAACCGCCTTATCCGGCAGACCAACAATCGTAAAACCGGGAAAGCCCTTTTCGGCAACATCCACTTCGACGTCGATCAATACGCCATCAAGACCTATTGTCGTTCCGGAAAATATTTTTGATAACATACCGTCTAAAAAATATTTCAAATTAAAGTTTGATAGTTTTCTCTAATCTTGTCTATGGACTATACGCTACAAAATTAACTCTTTAGATTGCTACCAAAACCTGTTCTTATTGATATACATATCCGCTTGAAATAAATAAGAAATTTCTTTAATATAGACCTGCTTTAAAAATTTTTAAAAAAAACTATGGCAGCTTTACACACTGACAAAAATGGTTTTCAAAAAGAAGTCCTTGACCATAAAGGCGTTGTTCTCGTTGATTTTTTTGCATCTTGGTGTGGTCCATGCAAGATGACCGGTCCAATTATCGATGAGTTGGCCGATGAAATGAAAAATATCAAATTTGTTAAGATTAATGTCGACGAAAATCCCGAACTGGCTTCTTCATACCAGGTTTTTTCAATTCCGACTTTTCTCGTCTTTAAAGATGGAAAAGTTGCTCACCAATTCGTCGGAGCGATGGGAAAAGAAGGGTTTATCAACGAAATAAACCAGGTAAAAACTGATTAAGTATCGTTTAGGGTTCAACTTTGTTTTCTTAAAACACGGATCACTTTCCCTTTAACAACCTTAAGGCTAAGGTTGGCCTTTGCCAAAATATACTCTGCCAGAGTGGCTAACCATCTTTTCGAAGAAGTCACCGGCTCCTTAAGCCCCACCACTACTTTATCATCACTTAAAGGAAGTCTGATATTTTGATAACTTGAAAATTGGCTATTTGAAGTTGCTTGAAGACCTAATTTTTTTAAATCGGGAGGTAGTTCGATTGTTTCCCGTCGGGGAGAGACAAAAGGATTGATATCTTCTTCCGTTTCAAACTCTACAACCTCTTTAATCTCAACATTCTCCAGGTTTATCGGCTCCGATTCTTTTGAAGCACTTACGCTGTCGGCTTTAATTTGGCTACTCTTATATTTCTGAACCAGATCATCAATGGCGGTATAATTATCTACCATAATATTATTATAGATAAAAAAACTATCAATAATAGGGGGTTTTTAGCCTATCCTATCAGGCCGATTAGCAACCTCGGAGGTTGCCGAGGGCAAAAATTTAAATCCGTAAAAAAATAGAAAGGAATAAAATAGATCGCCCAAAACGGTATTTCTTAAAAATGGTAAACCCATCAAATAACATTGTAATAAACCTTCCACTGTCTTTGGATACATCGACCCCGCCTGCCAGACTCCAAAGTTTGTAATCAGGAAAAATAATACTGCAGATATTAATGAAGCCGATGCTACTCCCAAAAAACTTGTTTTCTTTATCAATCGTCCGATAAAGAAGATGACGATAAAACTTAAATATACATATGGCATTGTGTTATGGAAACCTAAAAAGATATCGGAAATAGCCATAGCCGCAAGAGGAATCAAGAAAGATATTTTATTCTTAAAATAAGCTCCGGAAAAGAGCGCCAAACCGGTAATCGGAACAAAATTAGGGATATGCGGAACCAAGCGGGCAATAACCGCCAATAAAACAATTAAAAGAAAAGACGGCCAATTTCGACTTTTGGCTTTTGACTTTTGATTTTTTCTTAATATTTCTCTATCTTCCATTCTATTTTATCTTTATCTTTTAACTTGTAACTTCCTGCTCCGACAGTCGCAGGCTTGCCATTGACATTAAAACTCCAAAACTCATTATCTCCGCTTTTAGCTTCTTTTCCGTTAATCGATGTAACAAAAGCATTTTCTCCCTCACCTTTTATTTTAACTTCCGCAGTTTTTTTCAGCAGGTCGAGTGCGGTTGAACCTAAATCTATTTTTTTATTAATATATTCCGCCTCACCGGTTGAACCATCGTTGATGCTCTGTTTAACGGTTATAAATGAATAATCAATCGGCCCCACATAAATAGTCTTTTGTTTAAAATAATTAAAAGAAAAATAACCGGTTGACAAAACAACCAATATGATGACAATATAGGTAATTATTTTTTTCATAGTTATGCAAAAATTTCGTGTTCCTTTCCGTACTTTCGCGCCATCATAAAAAAAAGATCGGAAAGTCTGTTTAAATATTTTATAACTTCCCGTTCTTCAATATACGCCAAAATTACTCTTCTCTCCGACCTTCGACACATGGCTCTCACAATATGAAAAAGGGATGACTCTCTATTTCCGCCCGGTAAAATAAATTTCTTTATCTTTCTCAACTTTTCATCCATTAAGTCGATCTTTTTTTCAAAATCAAGAACTCGTTTCTCAAGGTAACTCAAATCAACTTCGGCCCCTGATAATCTTGCCATGATTTTATAGAAATCCTTTTGAACCGCTATCAAAAACAGGGTATCCTCATTGTCTTTTAAAGAACTGATTAACAACCCAACAAAACTACTCAACTCATCTATCGATCCATATGCCTCGACTTTAATATCACTTTTTGAAAGCCTTTTTCCTCCAAAAAGTGAAGTAAGTCCTCCGTCTCCGGTCCTCGTATATATATGCATATCAGCATTCGGAATACCCGCATCCATAACACTTCTTGCACCCTTCTTCATGAACCAAGCTCACCTCTCCGCAGGACGGACAGATATCGAACGAAGTTGATCTGACCGTAGCCGATGCTTGCATCAAAGACGGTTGCTCAACTTTGCTAACCAGCTTCGGCGCTTCTTCAATTTTTTTATCGGCCAATCCATTTCCAACAAAATGTGATTGATCGGTTGAGTGATTCGTCGCTGCTCCGCTTAATCCGTAGTGCATCGATAAAACTTTAGCCACCGCATCGGGCAAACTTCTAATTTTATCTTTTCCAAATCCGCTTGTTCTTGCTCCGCCAATCCCTCTCATCTGCTCAATTATTTCTTTGACTCTTATCTCAACGGGAAGATGAGACGAAAACCTCAAAGCAACCGATACCATCCTTCCCAATCCCTCGGCCATCGCGTAGACATCGCTTCCCGCTTTTCCGACGGTAATAAACATCTCTAAGGGCTCCGGCGGTGTACCACCGTTTGTGTTTAAGGTAATAAAAGCTACACCAACAGGCGTCATGATTTTATAAGTTGCTCCCCGAACAACCATTGGTCTTGGTTTGATTGCGTAGTTTGGTAGTTGTTCTTTTATCTCTTTGTCTTCCTCTTTTTCTTTCGGTTCGGTCTTTCTCTCCAAGACACCCTGTCTGGATCCATCTCTCATATAGGCGATTCCCTTACAGCCAAGCTTATACGCAAGTGTATAGAGTCGTCTTACATCATCTACCGTGTGAGTTTTTGGGGCATTAACCGTCTTTGAGATTGAGGCATCAACATATTTCTGGATGATTCCTTGAACGGTGACATGGTCTTCGGGAGTTAGGTCGTTTGCCGAAACGAACCATTCCGGTCTCTTTAACTTTCCGTCCTTAATCTCCTTTTCGTGCTTTTTATACCACTGTTCATAGAGATGGTGTCTGATGGTATGATCACCCAACCTGTCATGACGGTTAAACTCAAACTCGTAAACAGGCTCTATTCCCGATGATGTCCCGGCCATCAATGAAGTCGAACCTGTCGGCGCCTGCATCAGCAAAAGTGAATTTCTTACTCCGTACTTACTTATAGACTTCTTAATATTTTCCGGAAGTTGGCTGACAAATCTTCCCGAAACATAAGGTTTACTTTCAAACTTGGCAAAACTCCCTTTTTCTTTGGCATAAAGCGACGATGCCATATACGCTTCATCGCGAATCAAACGATATACCTTATCAATAAAAGCCAACGACTCGGGTGAACCGTAACGAAGATGAAGCTTAATTAAGGTGTCTCCAAGTCCCATCGTCCCAAGGCCTATTCTTCTTTCTCCTTCAAGTTGCGTCTTTTTTATTCCGGGAAAAACATATGGATCCATATCGACAACGTTGTCTTGAAATCTAACTGCAACCCGGACAATCTTTCTTAAAGCCTCAAAATCAAACTTGCCTTTTTTATCGATATCTTTACCTTTAACCAAAGACGAAAGATTGATCGAGCCAAGATTACAGACTCCCCAACCCGGCAGACCTTCTTCTCCACATGGATTTACGCAGATTACTTTGTTCCAGTAGTAGTTGTTATACATTTTGTTATATCTTTCAAGAAAAACTACTCCCGGTTCAGCCGATTTCCAGGCTGCTTCGGCAATCAAATCCCAGATCTTTCTTGCTTTGACTATTTTATGAACAATCACTTTTTTGCCCATCTTCTTCCACGCTTCAAGATCCCCCGTCCACTTCTCATCATATTCCGGGTCTTTATAATCCGGGAAAAGTAGCGGCCAATCGGCATCTTTCTCAACCGCCTCCATAAAAGAATCGGAAACACAAAGAGAAAGATTTGCGCCGTTGATTCTATTTAAGTCCTGTTTCACCGTGATAAATTCTTCGATATCGGGATGCCAATCCCAGATCATCAACATCAACGCTCCTCTTCTTGTCCCTCCTTGTTGAATAATATCTTTTGTGGCTACCGAAAACAGCTCGGCCCAGTTTATCGGTCCCGAGGAGAATCCGTTTACTTTTTTAACTCGTGAACCTCTTGGTCGAAGTGAAGAAAGATTAATCCCAACCCCACCTCCTCTTGACATGATCTCAATCATCTGACCCAGTGTTGTTAGTATGCCGCCTCTTGAATCTTTTGGAGAAGGGATAACAAAGCAGTTATAAAAAGATACTTCATAGCCTGTCCCGGCACCAGACAATATCCTCCCCCCGGGAACATACTTAAAGTCCTTTAGAATTTCGTAAAAATCTTTCTGCCATTTTTTTTGTTTTGTGCCTTTTTCAACTGCGGCTACCGCTTTGGCAATTCTCAACCACATCTCTTCCGGTTTCTTTTCCAACGAACCGCCTTTTTTATCTTTTAAAGAGTACCGATCAAGAAAGACCTTTTCCGCTATTCCTGTTAGTTTCATAATATATATTCATTTCCTGCTTATAGACAGGAACTCAAATTATATAACTAAATTTATAAATTAATTTGCAATTATTAACTATTGACAACCGTTATGCCAATTTTTTAAGTTCGGCTTCAAAATCTTCAAGATCAACAAACCTCTTAAAGACGGCGGCAAATCTGATATAGGCAATCTTATCCAGTTTTTTTAACTTTTTGGCAACTAAGTTGCCTATCTCTTTGCTCTCGATCTCCGTCGTATCTTTTTCTTTTAAATCTGTTTCCACCGCATCTAAAAGTCTTTCTATCTGCTCGCTGGTTACCATCGTCTTTTCGCAGGGCAATATGACACCTTTTCTAAGCTTTTCTCGGTCAAATCTTTCCCTGCTCCCGTCTCTTTTTATAACCAAGATCGGTAACTCCTCAATTCTTTCATAGGTTGTAAACCGTTTCTGGCATTTTGGACACTGCCTTCTCCTTCTTATCACCGATCCGTCTTCGGCTACTCTTGTCTCAATTACCTCCGAATCTTTATTTTTACAAAATATGCAAAACATATAAATAGCGTAATTTAAAATTTAGAACACTAATGGTAGGATTTCAAGAGGTCAAAATATATTAAAACTATATCATGATAAAAAATTAGCCTCAATCGATTGTTTCAATAATTTTAAAATCAAACTTCTCAAAATAATATGAACGCTTATAATAGGTTTATGTCTCTTATTGACCTTTTCTATCCTAAATTTTGTCTAAACTGTTCTTTTCCCGGTGCCTATATCTGTCCCCGTTGTCAAAAATATCTAATAATGCCAAAACGTCCTCAATGTTATGTCTGTAAAAAGAATAGCCTAAACAGTCTAACTCATCAATTGTGTTTAAGAAAGTTAGACATCGACGGTGTCTGTTATCTTTTCTATTACAACGGTCTTTTAAAAAAAATTATTAAAAATTTTAAATATCGACTGGCGACAAAAGTTGGCTACGAACTTTTCAACGTTATAAAACCCAACGTAATTAACCGCTTATCGTTCTATAAAGACCTAAACGGAAATGTTGTTTTACAGCCTATTCCTCTTTCTAAAGATAAGTATAATGAGCGGGGCTTCAATCAAGCCCTTTTAATTGCAAAATTTATGAACCGTTATTTAAATCTGGCTATTGCCGATTTCCTAACCAGGGTCAAAGAAACTAAACCGCAGGCTAATATGAAAACAAAGTTAGATCGGTTCCGCAATCTTAAGGGGGCTTTCGGAATTAAACCCGGGACGGATACCCGACAAATAAAAAAATTAAGAATAATTTTGATCGATGATGTAATTACTACCGGATCAACCGTTAAAGAGGCGGCAAAAGTTTTGAAAAAGAACGGCGCCTTAAAAGTATATGTTTTAGCGCTTGCGGGCGGATAAAATCAGGTATAATACAGGCTATGGAATATCAGAAAGTCGAGATATCCAAGAAAACAATTGTTTTTACGACTTTTTTTTTATTGTCGTTATATTTTCTTTGGCAGATTAAAAGTATTGTCTATTCTTTCTTAATCGCCTTCATTATTGCCGGCGCTCTAAGACCATCTGTCGATTATCTGGAAAAAAAGAAGCTGCCCCGTTTAATCGTTTCGATTATCATATATCTTTTATTTTTTTCCATCCTATTCACGTTGATATCGGTTATCTTGCCACCGATTGTTCATGAAATCACTTTTTTTATTAAAAGCTTTCCGGCGATCTTAAAGAGCATTCCCCAAATCTCTTCTTATGTTGATATGAGCTTAATTACGCGTAATCTGCCAAACTTGGCCAATGATATCCTCGGCTTTGTAAAAAATATTTTTTCTAACGCTATCTTTGTTATATCTACTTTATTTTTCGGATTTTATCTACTGGTTGATAAAGATTTTATCGAAAAAATACTTGCCAACTTCCTTGAAAACAATACGGCAAAAAAAATCGGACATATTATTTCCCTTGCGCAGAAACGGGCGGGAATATGGTTTTGGGGTGAGATCGTCCTTATGGTTGCCGTCGGCATATTGACATATGTCGGCCTGATAATAATTAAAGTTAAGTATGCCGTTGCCCTTGCTGTTCTGGCAGGACTACTTGAAATTATCCCGACCTTCGGACCGATTATATCCGCCGTACCGGCCGTTCTTATTGGGCTATCGGATTCTTATACCCTGGCTCTATACTGTGTAATCCTATATTTCGTTGTTCAGCAACTTGAAAATAATATTATTGTTCCTATTGTAATGAAAAAAATTATTGGTGTTCATCCGATTATCACAATAGTTGCTTTAATGATTGGTGGCAAACTCGCCGGAGTTCTTGGAGTTATACTGGCAGTTCCGACAACAATTTTTATTGAAACAATATTAATTGAGACAAAGAAAATACAAAAAAAATAAATTATGCGGTCAATCTTCGTTAAATATGCGGTAATTAATCGTTACTATTTTTAAACTACCAAGCAATATTTATTATCTATAATATATCCTTATGAGAGTAGCCATCCTTGGTGGAGGAATAACCGGTCTAACAGCCTCATATTACTTAGCAAAAAAAGGTCATCAAGTTACAGTTTTTGAAAAATCAAAGGTTGTTGGAGGATTGGCACTTGGATTCAAAAGTAAAAAATGGGGTTGGCATCTGGAATATGCCTACCATCATCTTTTTGCCAACGATAAAGACATAATCAATTTCTCAAAGGAAATAGGTTTTGATGAAATTTTCTTCAAATATCCCGAAACAGCATCACTTTTTGACGATTTTAAAATTCATAAAATGGATTCTCCGATCGATCTACTAAAACTCCCTCAACTTAATATTTTCGATAAATTTCGGGCCGGAATCGGCCTTGCTTTTCTAAAGATTTCTCCGTTTTTTAAATTCTATGAAAATCTGACAAGTAAGGAGTATATAAAAAAAACCATGGGAAATACTACTTGGAATAGACTATGGCAAGAGCTTTTTCGGAAAAAGTTCGGAGATTATGCGGAAATTATTTTAGCGTCTTTTATCTGGGCGCGAATAAAGAAAAGAACGAAAAAACTCGGTTATATTAGAGGTGGCTTCCAGTCTTTTATTAATCATCTCGTTTCCGTCTTAAAAAAAATCAAAGTTAGCCTTATAACCGGATCCGAAATCAAAGTTATCAAAAAAACAGGTGAAAAATACATTATAAACTCGCAAACTTTTGATGTTGTTATCTCAACCCTACCGACTCCTATTCTGACAAAAATAACAGACAGATTATTCCCCGCATATTTCCTGCAGAAATTCCGCAAACTCAAATACCTGCACGCTTTGACCCTCATTGTTGAGACAAAAAAGCCTATTTTAAAGAATACTTACTGGTTAAACATCTCAACCGCAAAGATTCCGATTATGGGTATTATCCAACACACAAATTATATCGACAAGAAATATTACGGCAATAGTGATATCTGCTACCTTGCCTGGTATCTCAAAAGAGAAGACGGGAGGTTTAGGATGACGGGGGAGGAGTTGTTGAAGTCCGTCTGGCCGTATCTTAAAAAAATTAATTTGGATTTTGACATCCCCTTCACTAATCACCAATCACTAGTCACTAATCACTATCTTTTTCATGGTCCCTTTGCCCAACCGATATTCGATAAACAATTTGTAAAAAATAGACCCGACTTCAGAACGCCTCTTAAAAACTTTTTCATCGCTAATCTTGATATGACCTATCCCTACGACAGAGGAACAAACTACGCGGTAAAGCTTGGAAAAGCGGTTTCCGAAATGATATAATAGCAAAATGATTGTAAAACCGAAAAATATTGATATAACAATCCATAAAATATACTCCGAAGACGGACTCGAGTTGGACTCTCTTCTTTTCGAACCAAAGAAAAAAACAAAAAAAGTTATCGTTCATGTTCACGGAAAAGAAGGTAACTTTATCCAAAATCACTTTGTCACTCACATGGGATATAAGTACCCATCAGCTGGATACTCATTCTTAACTTTTAATAACAGAGGACATGAATATTTAGCCGATATGCTAAAAAAAGCCTCTCATGGTTTTGAGTGGGTAACTAGAGGATCGGCTTACGAAAAAGTCGAAGAAGCAGTCTATGACATCAATGGAGTGATCGAATATCTAAAAAATCTTGGATATGAAGAAATTATTTTGCAAGGTCATAGTCTTGGACCTCATAAGATCAGCTACTACTTGGCGAATAACCCAAAGTACAAAATAGATAAAGTAATTTTATTAACAACAGCCGACATAATCTATCAATTCAATGCATCTGTTCCAAACTGGAAAGAAAATGTGGGTGTTGCAAAACAGTTGATAGACAGCGGTAAAGGTCATGAGTTAATGAAAGTTAGACTTTGGAGCAACGCACCGGTTAGCGCCGAGACCTATTGGCACTATACAAACCCTCAATCAAATACCTGGGTTTTTAACTTTACGTCACCCAAGTTAGAGTTTAAAAACTTTAATAAAATTAAGGCTAGTATTTTAGTTGTTGTTCCGGAGAATGATGTTGCCACCGGAGTCCCTCAAGAAAAAGCTATGGCGATGTTGAAAGAGAGAACAGTAAGTAAAGACTTTGCATCGGTTATTATTCGAAATGCCGTTCATAATTTCGCTTCCAAGGAAGATGAGCTTACCGATGTCATTATTGATTGGTTAAAAAAACATGAAAGGTGAGCTTGTTAAAGTAATAACGGAAGATGGCATAGAGCTGGTCGGTTTTTTTAGCGAACAGAGAAGCGATCTTGCTGTTCTTCACACCCATGGTACTGCGGGCGACTTCTATACCCATAAATTCATTGAAACCGAAGTAGATGTATTATCAACAAAAAATATTTCATTCCTGTCAGCCAACAATAGGGGGCATGACGTCTATGCCTCTGTAAGAAAACATACAAAAGATGGTGTCGGTTGGGCCGGGAAAGGTGTTGGCGGGGCTTTCGAAACGTTAAACGATTCATATAAAGATATCGATGCTTGGATAGTTTTTCTTAAAAAAAGAGGAGTAAAAAAAATTATCCTTCAAGGCCATAGTCTTGGACCGGTAAAAAATATTCTTTACGCAAATAAAAACAATGAAAATATCGTTGGTTTAGTTCATCTATCACCGCAAAATGATGCTGGTCTAACCAAATTCACTTTTGGAGAAGAGAAATACAAACAAATTAAATATCAAATTAAAAAAGCCATTGCTGAAGGTCGTGGAGAAGAACTTATCCCATCGGAACTTGCACTGATTTGCCCTATGAGTTATCAAACTTTCTCTGAATATTTTCTCGATGATGGTATTGGAAATCTTTTTTCCTACGAGGATCCCGACAATAAAAACTGGTGGACACTCTCATCTATCAACCTACCACAGCTTTTAGTTTTTGGAGAAAATGATGGTTATATTAAACCTAGCGTTCAAACCGCAGAAAAAGTATTTAGAGAAAAAGTGGCTAATAAATCTCTACTGACATCAAAAATTATCACAAATGCTAATCATAGTTTTGTCGGATATGAAAAAAAACCAACTGATGAAATTCTAAACTGGCTAAAGAAATACTATTCATAACCTGCTTCTCATTTTTATATTACTTTTAACACTCGAATTTATGCCCACAGCTACACTCTTTTCTCCATGTTGATCGATCGCTTCCAATTATTTCTCCCTTGTGAATCTTGCCACAGTCAGGACACTCATAATCTTCATCCCTACCGTCATTTCCATCCTTAATATCAAGTGGTGATTTGATCATCCTAAAGATAGAGGAAAGAGGAGATGCGATCTGTTGAAGAAAATTTTCTGTCCTAAATATTTGCTCAAAAGAATATGCATTAAATAATCCAAGATCGTGGTTACTTACCGAACTTCCTCCACAACTTCCGCCAAGTATCATCTCTCCGCCTTTCTGATAGAGAGGATGGTACGCACCAAGTTGTTGAAAATAGGCGTAACTAACCCCCTTGTTCACTGCCAAATTATAAAGCTCCTCATAATTAATCTTTATCCTTGGCTTTATTTTACCAGACCAACCTAGCATCATATCACGAATAACTTCTGACAACCTAAACTCTTCACCTCTAATATTCTTATGAATATTAAAATCATCAATATAAGAAATACCTTCAAGATAGGTGAGAAGCAAGTCAATACCTTGATTCTTATCTTGTGGATTTGATAAATAATACTTCACCTTCTCAACTGGATGATGAGGAGATTCTTCAACATAATCTCGCTTAAAAAAAGCTTTAAGAACCCTCTCCTCATATTCTTTACCAACCGAAATTGCAAGAGAGTCTACTTCGTTAGAAGAGTTAGCAACTAAAAGATATAACTGTCCTTCATGGTAGGGTTTAACAAGATCATACTTTGTGCCCTCTTCAAAGGCAACAGGTCCTGGAGGGGAATAGTGGAGGATAACACTCCCTTTATTTTTTATAGCCATATCAACCGCTTTTCTCGTTCCATATCTTGAATATCCACCTCTCTCTTCAGGATCAAGAAACAGTTTATTGCTATAGCTATTGTCAATAAAAATCTCTCCGTCTTTAAGATAATAAGAATACTTATTACTTACGGGTCTATCCTCAACCACGTGAAGAGCATACGACTCGAGTTGGTTTTCAAAGCTATTTCTTGAAAGAACTTTCTCATCTGGATTAAAAGCATACTGTGCCAAGGACACAGCCGATTCTGCGTACGACATACATATATCCCTGCTCGGGGCGACTGCTTTGGTGGTCTCGGACTTACGCTCTAAATTGAGCGATTACCGTTGCGGCACAGTGGCTGATTTACACAGCCTTCCCAGAATCAAAGCAAAATGATAAAACTATTCTGCCAATCTTTTTTTAAAGTAGTCTACATAAGGAACTACTTTAGGATCTTCATTATATAAGACGGAAAGATACATCGAAAGATAGCTTCCAACTGACATCAGTTCGAGAGTTTGTTCGACTTTATTTTTTCCTTGTAGCTCAAACCAAACCGACTCAACTTTATTTTTTTCAACAACTTCTTTGGTGATCTTAAATCTTTTCTGAATTCGCATCGAATAAAATCGGGAGTAAAAAAATACAAAAATTAAAAGTTTTTTAAGAATATCGGGAAATTTTAATCCCTCCATTAAATGATGATTCAGTTCGGGAATAACCCTAAAGTCGGAAATGGCTTTTGCGGTTTCATTTGTCTGATTCGCCATCGAGTTTCCGACTCCTCTTAAAAATTCTCCAACAATATAAAACGGATATCTCTGATAAAGTTTCGTTGCCAACTGTTTAACAACATTATTGGAAGTTTTAACTTCTACCCGGAATTTTTTAGATAATGTATCTAAGCGTTTTATAGCTGCCTCAAATTCTTTCTTATTAAACTTGACGAACTTAAGCTTAAACAAAAACCCCATGTGCCCACCGACAAAATAACCAAAACCTATTCTTGGTTGATTAGAAGGGTTATAAATTGGATTAATTCTGTAATGGGGAAGCTTATGTTTTTCTAAAAATTCGGCTAATTTAGAACCGACCGTAATCCCACATATCTTTGCACCTTTTTTTAAGGCCGCTTCCGCACTGAAAAGAACTTCCTCCGTTGTTCCCGAATAAGACGATAAAATAACTAAAGTATTTTTATCTACAAAACCGGGAAGAATATAATCATCATTTATGATATAGGGGACTTTTAGTACGTCCTTAAATAGATTCTTTAAAATTAAGCTTGGGAAACGGGATCCGCCTTGACCGCAAATTACTACTTTTGTAACTTTTTCATACGATTTCGGAAACTTGACTAAATACGATTTTTCAAAGGAGTCTTTTAACTGCAGAGACAAACTATCAATAGACTTAATAACAACATCTCCGCCTTGAAGTTTATAAATTCCTTCAATATCATCTAATCGATTCATACTGTCAGAGTATAGTCGATTTATTCCAATAATTCAAATTATTAATTTGTGTTGACTAACATTGGATAATGTTATTAAATTGGATAGAATAGTTATGAAAAACAAAGTTTTTACCCTTCTTCGTGCCCTGAGAGTTAGTCAATGGATAAAAAACTTTGTTATCTTTACGGCAATAATCTTTTCCGGAAAGCTGTTTGATCAGCAACCTTTTCTAAATACCGCCTATGCTTTTTTAATCTTCTGCCTCCTTTCATCAACATCGTACGTCCTCAACGACATTATTGACTATCCCTTTGATAAAAAACATAAAATCAAAAAATACCGACCGATCGCTTCGGGAGAAGTATCGCTTCAACAAGCAAGCTTTCTTGTTTTTATAATGACTTTATCTTCTCTTATTTTAAGTCTGTTTTTCTCTCTTCCTTTTTTCTTTTTAAGTTTAGTTTTTATTTTATTGCATTTCTTCTATTCCCTATACCTAAAGAGGTATCCTGTCATTGATATCTTTACTATCTCTCTTTCCTTTGTTATTCGCTCCTATGCCGGAGTAATCGCCAGTGGCTATTATATCCCGGTCTGGCTGATGTTAACAATCTTTTTTCTTTCGCTTTTTATGGCTTCGGTCAAACGTCATGCCGAGCTTGTTGCCCAAGGATCGGAAGCGCGACTATCATTATATCGCTATAACGAACACTTTTTAAATTTCGTTACCTATACGGCGGCAACGGCAGCAATCATTTCCTATTCCTTCTACACTTATTTCGAAAAACTACCACCGATAAAGACATTATTTGGCGACTTCTTTACCACTCACTTTCCTCAACTCGAAGCAAGAAAATTAATGATGATAACAATTCCCGTTGTCCTTTACGGTATAACTCGATATGCCCAACTTCTATATGAAAAATACGAAGGGGAAAGACCGGAAAAACTTATTACTTCTGATGTCCCTCTTATAATAACTACCGTTATTTGGGGAACTATTATGATCAGCTTAATCTATTTGCTTTGATTTTTCTTGGATTGGTATTAGGTTGTAGGTTATAGTCCGTTGACAAAAGGCTGACAAGCTTATAAAGTTATAAAGTTATAAAGTT